>NZ_JBSWYX010000002.1:0-530077 GCF_056161345.1 Salipiger sp. ABF4_146
GTCCGACATAGTATCGTTCCATTTCCACTCTCCTCTTCCGTGGTTCCAGAGAACCGCCAGAGAGCGCGGGGGATCAATTACTCCGAGTGATGTCCGCGCACCAGGCCTGTTTCGGGCGCTCGATCACCAAATCTCTGAGGAGACGAGCCATGTGCGCCATTGGTTCAAGCAGTCGCCCGAGAGGCGCCATCAGTTCGAGCCCTATGGGCGACGGCGAGTGATACTTGCGGTGCTCCGGGGAGGCACCGTCGTGCGCGGCCGCTGATAGACAGCGCGCAGGCCCATCCTCGCCATCAGCCGCCGGATGCGCTTGCGCCCGACGCAGTAGCCCTGATTGCGCAGGTGCCTCGCCATCTGACAGCTGCCGTAGAACGGCGTCTCCATGAACTGCGCATCGATCAGCTTCATCAGCGCCAGGTTCAGCGGTGTCTCAGTCCTGCCTGGCCCATACCACGCTGACCGGCTGATCCCGATCAACGCGCATTGCCGGGTGATCGACAGCACCGCGTGCCTGGGATCGGTCAACTCTCGCCTCCGGGACAGGCTCACCGTCCGTTCGCCAGCGGGCTCGAACCGGTGGCCTGAGCCGCGTCATCCCCCCGCGCGCAGGCGGTGGATCAGCACCAGCAGAACCGTCAGCGCGAGAATCGCTGCAGCCAAGGCCACGCACAGGGCCAGATCATAACCGCCCAGACGCCACAGCACGGCGCCCGCCTGCGGTGACACCGAGGCGACGATCAGGAACGGCACCGCCATGAACCCCGCGATCATTCCGAAGGCGCGGCGGCCCAGCACCTCGGCCATGACCACCGGCTTGAGGATGCTGACAAGGCCGAAGCTGGCCCCGAAAAGCAGCGCAAAGGCAAAGCCCGCCAAGGGCGCCGCGGGCACGATGAACAGCAGCACCACGATGGCGCAGGCGATCCCCGCAAATGAGTTCGCTGCCACCTTCAGCCCCGACGCCCTGTGCCCCGCCAGCATCAGCGCCAGTCGCCCCAGCACCTGCATCGGTCCGAACATCGAGGCCGCTAGCACCGCCTGCCCAAGGCTGAGACCTCGGCCCGTCAGGATCGGCATGATGTGGGTCAGCACCAGCGCATAGGCCAGACCGATCAGCGAGAAGGCGACGAGGATCAGCCAGAACTCGGGTCGCGCACGGGCCGCGACAAAGGCCGCGCGATCCTCGGCCCGTCGTTCCGGCGTGCGACTGCCTTCGGGGCAACATTCCAGCATCGTCGCGCCGGCGAACATCGCCGGCAGCCCGATCAGCAGCACGACCCCGGCAAAACACAGCACCGCGCCGCGCCAGCCAAGGGCTTCGGCCAAAAAGGCACCCGAAGGATAGGCCAGTGTCGAGGCAAACCCCGCCACCAGCGTGATCCGGGTGATGTTGCTGCGTGCCCTCTCATGGGTGGTGCGCGTGACAAAGGAAAAGCACGGCTCGTAGAGGCAACAGCCTTCGGCCACGCCCAGCCCGAGCCATGCAAGCACAAAGACCCAGTAGCTCTGTGCCGAAGCCAGCAGAAGCAACGACAGCGCCCCCAGCGCCATGCCGCCGCTCAGCAGCCAGCGGCCCCGGCCCTGATCCACCATGCGCCCGGCAAAGGGCGAAACCGCCGCGCCGGTCAGCGTGGCGCACATGAAGGCAAGCGTGAACCAGCCCTTGCCGACCTCCGGACCAAACGGCTGTGCCCTCTCCCATGCCAGCAGCAGCGCTGCGAAGATGTAGTAGAGCGCGCCATAGCCCACCGTCGCGCCCACACCCAAGAGCCAGATCGCCAGCCGCTCGGCGCGCTCTGGTCGGCGCTGCGCGTAGCCATGCGGGTCGAGCCCGAGCACGCGCCACGCCCGGTCGATGCCATCCGCGACCCGGCTCAGCCCGCCCTCGATGCGACCGCCCTTCTCTGGGCTCATACGTCCGCCAACGCCCGGCATCTCTGGCCCGCTTGCTGCACGCCTCCACTCACTCCGACGCCGCAGCCTTCGACTGGTTCACCCGCTTCGACAGTTCGGCATGGCTTTCCACCCGTTCCGAGTAGCGGTCGACGAGGTGCTCTTTGATGTCGCGGGTCAGCCAGGTGAATTTCACCAACTCCTCCATCACATCGACGATGCGGTTGTAATAGGGCGAGGGCTTCATCCGCCCTGCCTCGTCAAACTCGTCCCACGCCTTGGCCACCGAGGATTGGTTGGGAATGGTCAGCAGCCGCATCCAGCGCCCCAGAATGCGCAGCTGGTTCACCGTGTTGAACGATTGCGAGCCACCGCAGACCTGCATCACCGCCAGCGTCTTGCCCTGCGTCGGGCGCACCGAGCCGAGCGAGAGCGGGATCCAGTCGATCTGGCTCTTCATCACCGAGGTCATCGAGCCGTGCCGCTCGGGCGAAGACCAGACCATGCCCTCGCACCACGTCACCAGATCGCGCAGTTCGGCGACCTTGGGATGGTCCGGCCCGGTGGTGTCGGTCTGCGGCAGATCGCGCGGGTCATAGATGCGCACTTCGGCACCGAAGGTTTCGAGGATACGCCCGGCGTCCTCTGCGGCAAAGCGCGAGAAACTGCGCTCGCGCAGCGAACCGTAGAGGATGAGGATGCGTGGCTTGTGCGTACTGCGCGCCGCGGGGAACAGCGCCTCCGGGTCGATCGGTTGAAAGCACTCGGCGGAGAGGTTGGGCGTGTCGGGCATGGCGGTCTCCTTGGTCATCGTCAGTGCGCCTGCGGAAAGCGTGCGCGGGTGCGATTGGCGAAGGCCACAAGCGAGAGCATCACCGGCACTTCGACCAGCACGCCGACCACGGTGGCAAGCGCCGCGCCGGAGTTGAGGCCGAAGAGGCTGATCGCCACGGCCACCGCAAGCTCGAAGAAGTTCGAGGTGCCGATCATCGCGCAGGGTGCGGCGATGCGGTGCGGCACCTTGAGGGCATAGGCCGCGCCATAGGCCAGCGCGAAGATACCGTAGCTCTGGATCAGGATCGGCACGGCGATCAGCGCGATCACCAGCGGCTTGGCGAGGATCACCTCGCCCTGCAGGCCAAAGAGGATGGCGACCGTGGCAATGAGGCCGATCATCGAGAGCGGCTTGATCTTCGCGGTGAACGCGTCGATTGCCGCCTGCGAGCCCAGCAGCCTCCGCGTTGCAAGCCCGGCCAGCAACGGCAGCAGCACGTAAAGCACCGTGGCCAGAACCAGCGTGTTCCACGGCACGGCAATCTCGGTCACCCCAAGCAGGAAGGCGACGATGGGCGCAAACGCCACCACCATGATCAGATCATTCACCGAGACCTGCACCAGTGTGTATGTGGCGTCACCGCGCGTCAGCTGCGACCAGACAAAGACCATTGCCGTGCAGGGGGCCGCCCCCAGCAGGATCAGCCCGGCGATATATTGCGCGGCGTCCTCGGGGGCGATCCACGGCGCAAAGATATGCTCGAAGAAAAGCACCGCCAGCAGCGCCATGGTGAAGGGCTTGACCAGCCAGTTCACCACCAGCGTCACCAGCAAGCCCTTGGGCTGACGCGCGACCCCGGCGACCGCGCCGAAATCAACACCCACCATCATCGGATAGACCATCGCCCAGATCAGCACCGCGACCACGAGGTTGATCGAGGCAACCTCGGCCCCGGCGATGGCCTGCACCAACCCCGGCGCCAGAAGACCAAGGACGATGCCCCCCACCATGGCCAGCGCCACCCAGAGAGACAGCAGGCGTTCGAAGCGGCCCATGGGTTCGTGCTCTGGGACTGTTGTGTCGCTCATGTCTCAGCTTTCTTTGATCCGTGTCGCGCGGCGCGGGCGCCCTGCGTGGTCTGTCCAGCGCAGATGACACTTTAGGTTTCGCGTAGGCAGTCTTAGCCTTCATTTCGGAAATACCCGAATTGAATATCGGGGTACGTAGCCGCCCGCCGCTTGTCAAGCTTCGTCATTTCGGGCATTGACGAAACATGAAGCAGGATGACGCCATCGACGCCTTTGCCGCGCTCGCGCATGAAACCCGGCTCGCGGCCTTCCGGCTGCTGGTGCGCGAAGGCCCGGAAGGTGTGCCCGCGCTGGAGATTGCGCGACGCCTGAATGCCAAGCCGTCAACCCTTTCTGGGCATCTGGCGATCCTCAAGCGTGCGGGGCTGGTCAACGCCACCCGCAGGCAGAAGGAAATCCTCTACGCCCCGAACTTTCGCTCGGTGGATGCGCTGGTGCAGTTCCTGCTTGAAGACTGCTGCGGCGGCGATGCCAAGGCCTGCGGCATCGCCCTGCCCGCCGCCTGCGGGTCCCCCGACTAAGCCGGGCGCGCCGCCTCACCCATCCCCGGCCTTGCCTCGCAGGGTCGACGACGGCAATTCGCCGAACAGCGTCCGGTAATCGCGTGAGAACCGCCCGAAGTGCCAGAAGCCGGAGGCGGTTGCCGCCTCCGTCACAGCAGCGCCCTGCCGGATCATCCGTCGCGCCTTGTTGAGACGCAGCGCGCGCATATAAGCGACCGGCCGCAGGCCCAGTTCCTGCTCAAACGCGTATTGCAAGGTGCGCCGGCTGATGCCGATGCGCCGGCACAGCAGGTCGATGTTGAGCACTTCCTCGGGGTCGGCACCATCTACCGCGTCGCGCACCTCCGATATCACAGACATCCGCCGCGCCGCCGTTGCCGCGCGCTCGCCCTCGGGCTGCATGGTTCCGGTGGGCGCTTCGGACAACAGGCAACTGCGCAGCTGCTGCGCGAGATCGCCGGTCAACGCCGCCACCTGCCCGTCTGACACCGGCCTATCCGACGACACCCCCGCAGCAAGCGCGGTGTCGCTGATCAAGGTCTCTGCAAAGAAGTGCCGCAGCCCGGCAAACGCTTCAGCCCCCACGCTCAGCAGCCGAGCCCGCCCCAGCCGGGCCTTGATCCGTGCCGCCGCCGCCTCCCCGAGACCGCTCAGCAGCAGGCTGCGCGGGATCACCGCCACCGCGATGTCGAGCCCCTCGGGCGTGTAAAATTCGAACCCGTCGCGCCCCGAGAAAAGATGCACCTGCTTGCCGCCGCACCGCGCGCCGCAGAAACGCGCCGGGCCGCGCATGCCGAGCGGCACGCCCACCGCCACCATCTCTTCGCTCAGGTGACCGACCTGCAGCAGCGAATGGCTGGTCACCTCGCGGAAGAAATATGCGCGTGGCAGGTGCGCCTCCACCAGCGCGCCGCGAAAGGCCCCGCCCGAGAGTTGGCTGTAGTTCTGGTTCCAGCCCGGCAGCAGCGCCGATTGCTCGTCAATGTCCGAGGTCTGGCGAAGGCGGGCACTGGCCGGATGCGGAGGTGTGGGGCTTGGGACCATAAGGCAGTGGGTGCGCGGATCAGAAGAACATACGCGGGGTCTTGGCGCCGCGTTACGCGGCGCTAACCGAGGGACCGCCGGGCCGCAACGGGTGCCGCGCGCCGCGGCCCCGTCACACCTCGATCTTGCCTGAAAATGCCGCAAATGCCGCGGAAACGGGCGCACCGCGCAAGCAATGCCCCCTGCAGTCCGGCAACGCCGGCAAGTTTGCCAAAATCGGATAGTCAGACAGCCCTGCCCCTGCTTGAGCCACCCCAGATGTCGCCGCGGCGCGCAGGTCACGCGCCGCCCTCGACGGCCCCGCGCCGCCGCTCCCACGGCGGCAATGTGGTCGCCAGTGTAACCCCTGCCCGGCCTCCCAGCGGGATCGGCCGGACAGACAGACAAAGGAGGGTGCATGCCCCGTTTCTCTCATACGATCGCCGGTGAGGTGCATCGCTTCGACAGCCTCGCCGACCTCATGGCCAAGGCCACTCCTGCGCGCTCGGGCGATGCGCTGGCCGGCATTGCCGCCGCCGACGACGAGGTTCGTGCCGCAGCCCAGATGGCGCTGGCCGATCTGCCGCTGGCCACCTTCCTCAGCGAAGCAGTGGTGCCCTATGAGAGCGACGAGGTGACCCGGCTGATCCTCGACGGCCACGATGCCCGCGCCTTTCGCCCGGTGGCGGCGCTGACCGTCGGCGGCTTTCGCGATTGGCTGCTGTCGGACCTTGCCACCCCCGACGCGCTGCAGGCCCTGACGCCGGGACTTACGCCCGAGATGGTCGCCGCGGTCAGCAAGATCTGCCGCAATCAGGACCTCGTGCTGATCGCCCGCAAGGTGCCGGTGAAGACGGCTTTCCGCAACACCATCGGCCTGCCCGGGCGGCTCTCGACCCGGCTGCAGCCAAACCACCCCACCGACGATCCCGCAGGGATCGCCGCCTCGATCCTCGATGGGCTAATGTTCGGCAATGGCGACGCCGTGATCGGCATCAACCCGGCCTCGGACAGTCTTGCTGCCGCCGACCGGCTGCTGCGCATGCTCGACGAGGTGATCGCCCGCCACGACATTCCGACGCAAAGCTGCGTGCTCACCCATGTCACCAACTCGATCGAACTGATCCGCCGTGGCACACCGGTCGATCTGGTGTTCCAGTCCGTCGCGGGCACCGAAGCGGCCAACCGCAGCTTCGGCATCGACCTCGCGCTGCTGCGCGAAGGGCGCGAGGCAGCGCTGTCGCTGAAGCGGGGGACCGTGGGCGAGAACGTGATGTATCTCGAGACCGGTCAGGGTTCGGCGCTATCGGCCAACGCCCATCACGGTGTCGACCAGCAGACGCTGGAGGCCCGCACCTACGCCGTCGCCCGCATGTGCAAGCCGCTGTTGGTCAACACGGTCGTCGGCTTCATTGGGCCCGAGTATCTCTACGACGGGCGGCAGATCCTGCGCGCCGCGCTCGAGGATCACTTCTGCGGCAAATTGCTCGGACTGCCGATGGGCTGCGACATCTGCTACACCAACCACGCCGAAGCCGATCAGAACGATATGGACAACATCCTGACCATGCTGGGTGTTGCCGGCATCACCTTCATCATGGGCATTCCCGGCTCGGATGACGTGATGCTGAACTACCAGACCACCTCGTTCCACGACGCGCATTACCTGCGCAAAGCGCTGGACCTTTCCCCGGCGCCAGAGTTCGAGGACTGGCTGCACACCACCGGGCTGTTCGAGGCGGGGCATCTGACCGACCGCCTGCCCGCCGGCTTTGCCCGTGCCATCGAAAGGGGCGCGGCATGAGCGAGAAATCCATCACCCGCACGCCATGGGAAGCGTTGCGCGCGCTCACCCCGGCCCGCATTGCCCTTGGCCGCGCCGGCACCAGCCTGCCGACCGCGCCACACCTCGAGTTTCAACTGGCCCACGCCCGCGCCCGCAAGGCGGTGCATCTTGACCTCGACCGCGCGGCGCTGGCCAAGGAACTTGCGCCGCTGGGGCTGCAGACGCTGGAGCTGGAGAGCGCGGCAAACTCCCGCGCGATCTACCTGCAGCGTCCTGACTATGGGCGCCGCCTGTCTCGCGATGCCCGCGCCCGGCTGCCCGAAGGCGGCGAATGCGATCTGGCTATCGTGCTGGGTGACGGGCTTTCGGGCAGCGCGCTGACCAACAATGCCGCGCCGCTGCTGCAGGTTTTGAAGCCCGAGATCGACCGCCGCGGCTGGACGCTCGGTCCCGTCGCACTGGTGCGGCAGGCCCGTGTGGCCATCGGCGATGAGATCGGCGCGGCGCTCGGCGCGCGCATGGTGCTGGTGCTGATCGGCGAACGCCCGGGGCTAAGCTCACCCGACAGCCTTGGCGCGTATCTGACCTACGCGCCCTGCGTCGGCATGACCGACGAAAGCCGCAACTGCGTGTCCAACATCCGCGCCGCGGGACTGAGCTATGCCGAAGCGGCGCACAAGCTGCTCTACCTGATGGACGAGGCGCGGCGTCGGGGCCTGTCGGGCGTGGCGCTGAAGGACGAGGCCGAAACCCTCGCCACACCTGACCGCACGCGGGCCAATTTCCTGCTCGCAGGAGACTAGCTACAGGCCGTTTCAAATAGGCTGCCCGCCTGACGCGGCCACGGCGGGCAGCCCATCAAATCACTCTGCCGTCTCGGCCATGATCGTGCTCGGCGCGGTGCCGTCGTTGAGCCATGCTTCGAGCGGGGTCATCGGGTCGAGCGAGGCCCAGTTCACCCCGTCCGGCCCGGGCAGAATGCCGCAATGATCCAGCCCCGGCACCATGAAGAGCTTGACGTTCTCGGCCAGCGTCGTCTCGCCGCCCGCGGCCTCCGACGCCGCCGCGTACCATTCGACGGTCTTGTAGGGGGTCACGATGGCATCGGCCCAGCCGTGGTAGACGATCATCTTGCCGCCCGCCTCGCGGAAGGCCGACATGTCCGGGCTGTCGCCATTGTAGACCGAGGCGGCACGCGCCATGCGGGCCGGGTCCGTCTCGATATCGAAATCAAGCGGGGAATACGCGGCCCCCGGATCTTCGGCAAAGGCCATGTAGCGGGTGAAGCCGCCAGCAAAGCCCGAAACCAGCTTGCCCGCGCCTTCGGCATTGCCAGTGAGCCACAGCCACCAGAACGGCTCGGAGCCTTCCGGGATGCCGCCGGGATAGAGCTGTTCGCCCGATGCGTCACGCGGACCCTGCCGCCATTTCGCCAATGTCTCCAGTTGCGGCTCGGTCAGTCCGAGGCCGGAATAATCCACCTCGCAGGCGCGCGGATCGGCGATCAGCCCGTCTTCGGCGCCATCGGCCCCGTCGCATTGCTGCATCACCGCCTCACCGATCGTCGTCGCCTCGTCGGGGCCGAGAATCTGGCTGCCGTCCGCTGCGGTGTTGGCCTGAATGACCCAACTCATTGCCGTGCCGACAAGGCCCGGGTAATCCATCGCCGGGGCGCCCGAGATGATGCCGTCGAACATTTCGGGATAGCGCTGCGCCGCCACATGCGCCATGCGCCCGCCGGTGGAGCAGCCCTGAAAGATCGCTTGGCTCGATGGCGCACCATAAAAGGCGTCGATCATCGCCTGCGCGACGCGGTTGGTCTCACCGATCGAGCGCCAGCCCCAGTCGCGTTCGGCGTTCGGATTGCCCTGCGCCCAAGCGGCATCGGTGACGGAAAGCGCATGGTGGCCGCTGTCAGAGGTGGCGGTGGCATAGCCGCGCTCCAGCCCCGGGCGCATGGCGTTCACCCACGACTCGCCGCCATCCGCGCGGCCCAGAATGCCACAAAAGCCACCGCAGCCAGCCTGATAGAACTTGCCGTTCCAACCCGACATCGGCAGCCGCACCTCAATCGAGATGGCAGGCAGCGCGGTGGCGCGCACCTCGCAGTACTGCGGCAGCCCCTCGGGGCTGAGCACCCGTGCCGAGGTGACATATCCGCCCGGAAACACCGTGTCGCGCAGCGCGCTGCAGTCCTCGGGCGTTTGATCGGCATAACTGTAAGACGCACTGGCCAGCAGCGCCAGCGTCGCGGCTCTGAGTTTCATGGGGTCCTCCCTCGTTCTCCCGAGGGTAGAATTACCGGGGATGCCAATCGTCTCAAGAGTTTCTTGGGCTTGGCGCGCGGGGCTGCCGTATGGTCACGCCGCGCCGCATAGGCAAAACCATCGCGCACGGCGGATTTGCCTGCGCGCGTCGCGGTCTATGTTCTCTGCCGGGAGATAGGCACCGCGCCCACGCGGCGCGCAAGCCGGGACCACAGAGGTTGCGGTCGGCAGGCCTGCGATGCCATCGCCGACGCGCCATGTTGAACCGCGCGGCGTTTTGGCGGAACCTTCTCCAGTGGCACACAAAGCGAGCCGCGGAACGGACGGAAGATGCTGAACAAGATTCTCAGGCGCGCGACAGGCAAGACAGGCGACCAGACCGACGACCGGGTGCTGCCCGTGGTCTGGCTGCTGGGCAAGACCGGCGCGGGGAAATCCTCGCTGGTCTGCGCCCTGACCGAGCAGACCGATGCCGAGATCGGCAATGGCTTCCAGCCCTGCACCCGCTCGGCCCACAGCTACGACTTCCCGCCCGACCAGCCGCTGGTGCGTTTTCTCGACACCCGCGGGCTTGGTGAGGCAGGCTATGATCCCGCCGATGATCTGGAAGCCTGCCGAGATGCCAGCCATGTGCTGCTGGTGCTGTGCCGCCTCGATGATCCGGTGCAGGGCGAGGTGGCCGACGCGCTGCGCGACATCGCCGCGCACGACAAGGACATGCGCGCCATCCTGGTGCTGACCGGCAAGGATCTGATCCCCGAGCCAGAGGCCCGCGAGCGCGCCGAGCGTACCATCGCCGCGCAGATGAGCCGCGCCGCCCGGCACGAGATGCCGCGGGTCAGCCTGTCGCTGGCACCGGACGAAGCCACCGACACCGAAGGCCTCGACGCGCTGCGCCAGCACCTGCTCGACGCTCTGCCCGCCGCCGGGCTGCTGCTTGAAAAGACCCGCGCCAGCGATGCCGAGCAACTGGAGTTCCAGAAGCACAAGCGCTGCGTGCTGTCCTACGCCGGGGTGGCGCTGACCAGCGACATCGCCCCGGTGGTGGGCATGGTCGCCGTGCCGGTCACGCAGATGAAGATGCTGCACGAACTGGGCCTGCGCTACGGCATCAAATGGGACCGCAAGATCGCCGCCGCCTTTCTCAGCACCATGGGGCTGAGCGTTGGCGCGCGCTACGCCGCGAACTTCGGCCTGCGCGAACTGGCCAAGCTGATCCCGGTCTACGGACAGACCGTGGGCGCGGCCACCGCCGGCGCGATCAGCTTCGCCACGACCTATGCGCTCGGACGCGCGGCGGCCTATTTCCTCTACCGCACCGCGCAGGACAGCCCGCCCAGCGAAGAGGAGCTGCGCAAGGTCTACCAGCGCGCGTTCAAGAGGTCTTCGGATGAAGCTGACTGAGCGCCTGCGCCCCGCCCTGCTGCGCTGGGACCGCTTCGCCGCGGTGGCGGCGCTGGCCCTGCCCTTCGTCGCCGCGATGATCGCGGGCTTTGCGTGGATGATCGAACACGGCTGGCTGATCGAGTTCATCGTCGGCTCGATCTCTCTGGGCGGGCTGGTGGCGCTGATCCGTCTGATCCGCATCTGGCTCCGCTCCAAGGGGGCCGAGGACACGCCCCGCCCCGACCAGTTGCACGCACGGATCGACCCATCGTGGTCCGACCGCGAGATCGAAGCCTTCAAATCGGCGCAGCAGTTCGTCGCCCAGCAGACCAAAGCCGCGCTGCCATGGGATGCGCTGCAGCCGGTCGCGCAAGAGGTGGTCGAGCGTGTCGCCGCGGCCTCTGGCAAGGGCGACCGGGGGGTGCTGGATTTCACCGTGCCCGAGGCGCTGCTGCTGATTGACCGCGTGGCGGTGCGGCTGCGTTCCGACATCCGCGACAAGGTGCCCTTCTCGGACAGTATCTCGGTGGGCACGCTGCTGTGGCTGTGGGACCGGCGCGACGTGGCGATGAAGGTGAAAAAGCACGGTTGGAACGCGTGGCGGGTGATCCGCGCGGTGAAATCGCTGCCCACCGCCATCCTACGCGAGATCGAGGGGGTCATCGCCGAGGGGCATTCGTCCTTCGTCACCAGCGAGGGCACGGCGATCCTGCAGGCGCTGCTGCTCGAAGAGGTGGCGGCGGCTGCGGTGGAACTTTATTCCGGGCGCCTGAAATTCTCCGACTCCGAACTGCTCGATCTCGGCCTTGCCTCCAGCGAGCTTGACCGCGCGCGGCTGGCGGCCAGCGACATGCCTCTGCGCATCGCCGTGGCCGGGCAGATCAGCGCCGGCAAATCGAGCCTGATCAATGCGCTCATCGGCAGCGATCTGGCAGAGGTCGATGTGATCCCCACCACCGACGAGGCCCGCACCTACCCCACCGAATTCGACGGGGTGGAAAGCATGATGCTCGACATGCCCGGTCTCGACGGCTCTGCCAAACTGGCCAGCAAGGTCGCCGCAGAGCTTGCCCGCGCCGACCTGATCGTCTGGACCGTGCGCGCCAACCGCCCCGCCCGCGAGATCGACCGCAGCACAATCGCCGAGTTGCGCAGCCTCGTCTCGGCCGATCCGCGGCGGCGGATGCCGCCCGTTGTCGTCGCCATCTCCTGCATCGACGAATTGCTCGACGCTTGGCCGGTGCCCGAGGGGCATCTCGACGGCGACGCCATGCGCCGCGTGACCGATGTGGTCACAGCGGTGCAGACCGATATCGCCGATGCCCGCGTCACCGCCCACACCATCCCCGTGGTGCTGACCGAGCCGGACTGGAACGTCGACCGCCTGCGCGCCCGCATCGAAAGCCTGCTCGGCCCGGCGCTCGACACCCAGCGCAACCGCCTGCGCATCGAGGGCAAGACCAGCGGCGTGAGACAGGAAGCAGGCCGCGCCGGACGCGGGCTGCGCGGCGCGTTCACCGCCTTTGGCCGCAAGTACACCCATGGCGGTGAGCCGGCGGACGAGGACCCGAAGTCCTAGAATATCCCGCCTCCTCCGGTGCTTGCCGAGCCGCTTGGCAGCGGCAGACGCGTGGTCATGCGACGTTTTCCCCTACCCGCCGCCGTGCCCGCGTGCGAGGTAAGGGCGCCGCGGCCCCGGGCAACGCGGCAGGCAGCCAGAGGCAGGAAGAGGAACGGACATGGCAGTGACGACGGCAATCATCGGTCTGGGCATCATGGGACGGCGGATGCTGGAGCACATGCAACTGCACGAGGGCTACAGCGTCACCGCGATGTGGGATCCCTCCGCCGAGGCCTGCGCGGCGGCGCAGCAGATGGCCCCAGAGGTTCCGATCAGCGACACCCCCGAAGCGGCCATTGCCGCCGCCGATCTGATTTATCTCGCCTGCCCGCCGGTGCCGCGCATGGCCTATGCACTGGCGGCGGCCTCTGCGGGCAAGGCTGTCTTCCTTGAAAAGCCGCTTGGCGTCGACGTGGCCGCGAGCGAGGACCTTGTGGCACGGCTCGAGGCAAGCGGCGTGCCCGCCGCGGTGAACTTCACTCAGGCCGCGGGCGAGGCGCTGAGCAACATCTCGGGCGCGGCGCAGACGGGCAAGATGGGCGATCTGGTCGGGGTCGATATGGTTGTCACCTATGCTGCGTGGCCGCGCGCATGGCAGCGGGCGGCGGACTGGCTGCGCTTCCGCGACGAGGGCGGCATGACCCGTGAGGTGCTGTCGCACTTCCTGTTCTTCAGCCAGCGCATCTTGGGGCCGCTGTCGGTGGTCTGGGCGCATCCGAGCTACCCCGACGATCCGGCGCTGTGCGAAACCGCGTTGCTGGCGCGTCTGCAGAATGCCGATGGCCTGCCCGTGTCGATCCTCGCCAGCGTCGGCGGCGCGCAGGAGGACCGGCAGGAGTTCACCGTGAAAGGCAGCACGGCCAGCCACCGGGTGTCGAATTTCTCGGATGAAGCCGTCTCTGTCGGCGAGGCGTTCATCCCGGTGGCGCCAAGCCCTGCGGACCCGCGCGCCGTGGCGCTACGGGCGCAACTGGACGATCTGTTGCTTTGCGTCGCCGGACAGCCGCACCGGCTCGCCACCCCGCGCGAAGCGCTGCAGGTGCAGCGGCTGGTAGAGGAAATGCTGAACGGCGCCGCGTGACGTGTCGGCCTCCGCGCCACCATCACCAGCAGCGCGGGGGCTCACACTTTGGCGGGCAAATGGCCGGCGAGGACATCGGCAAAGCTTGTCCGCTCGAACCCCGGCAGCGCCGCCTCGAACGCAGACCCGTCCAGCCAATGCGGATGCGCAAACAGATAGCGCATCTCGCCAAGCTCCCGCGCAAGCTCCCAGACCGGCGCGGCTAGCCGCAGCGCCCCCCATGGAAAGCGCGCGATGCGCAGGTCTTGCCCGGTTTGCCGGGTGATCTCCTCGGCCATCTGCGTCAGGCTGAAGCAATGCCCCGGGAAGGGAATATCCGCAAAGACCGGCAGGTCATCCCTGCGTGACAGCGCCGCCGCAGCGCGGGCAAGATCGGGCAGATAGGCGTAGGCCCGCGGCACCTCCGGTGGCCCGAGCGCCGTGATCCGCCCGCGATCCAGATGCTTGAGCATCACCCGTCCCATCATCAGCCCCGGTTTCGCGCCGTCAATGAAATCCCCCGCCCGCAGGATCGTCACCGGCAGACCAGAGCCGCGCCACGCGGCCTCCATCTCGGCCCGCACCCGCCCCTTGCGGCTGCAGGGCCGATGCGGCGTTTCGGCGGACCATGGTGCGGGCTGCTGGCCAAAGACATAGACGTTTCCGGGAACAAGCACCCGCGCTCCGCTGGCGCGCGCGGCGCGCATCGCCAGTTCGGTGATCTTCGGGATCTGCCGCGCCCAATCGTGGTAGTTGGGCGGGTTCATCGCGTTGACGATCAGCGCCGCCCCCTGCGCCGCGCGCGCCGGATCGTCGCCGCGGCGAAAGCGCCGGACCTCCCAGCCGTCGTCGGCGAAAGCGCGTGCGAAGGCGCTGCCGGAATGACCCGAGGCGCCGAGGATGAGAACGCTGCGTTGCATGAGGCCTCCCGTGCTGGACGGTCCCAGCTTCCCACGGAAAACCGTTCAGGAGGATTGCGAAAATCAGCAGGCGGGCCCCGCGTCAGGGCATGGATCGCCGAGATGCCGGGTGCGCCCGCGGGGGGCATCGCGGCACGTCAGCCGTGTCAGCCATTCCACAGTGCGGTTTGCAGTGCGGGCGCTGTGCACGCATCGCGCAGCGCCCCGCTACGCGCTGCGGCGCCGCAGAAATGAGCGACGCACCCGCAGCACCCCCGCCAGCGTCGCCAGCAGCACCCCGGCGCACAGCATGGCTTTCGACAGCGGCTCCATCGTGCCCTCGATCAGCAGCGCATGCACCACGGTGCAGATCACGATCAGCGCGGCAAGCGCTCGGTGGCACAGGCGCCAGCCGCGGCCACGTCTGCGGCGCAGTGCCAGCGCGGCTGCGGCGAAGACCGCCCACATCGCCACCACGCCCCATGCCGAGAACGGCGTCGGCGACGCAAAGAGCAGCGCATCGACGACATCTGGCGGGCTGGTGAGCCAAAGCCCCGCAACGTGAAGCGCCACCAGCAGCGCCAGCGCCGCGCCAGTCCACAGATGCACCCGCCGCCCCCTTCTGCCCTGCAGGCCGGGCAAAGCGCCGAGCGCAAGCAGCGGCTGCAGCAGCAACAGCGCCATAGCGGCGATCCCGGCAAAGCCCGCAGCGATATAGACCGGCTGGCGCCACGCCAGCAGCGGGCTCGCCGCCGCCGCAAGGATGGGCACCGCGATAAGCAGGGCCAACGCGCCCCAGATCAGCGCCGACCGCGCGCGTCCGCCGGTGTTCAACGCCAAAGCGTCACACCGGCTGCAGAACGAAATGCGCCTCAAGGCTGGTGTCGCGCGCGCTGGTCATCACCGGGCGCAGAAACACCGTCTCGAAGGCACCGCTGTCATAGGCCAGATGGCCATGCGGCTGGCCGAAGGCCGGAACGATCTGCGGCATTTCCAGCCGGAACACCCCCTGCGCGTCGGTGAGCGTCGCGCCGTGGCTTTGCGGGTCGCGCTCGTGCCCTTCGGTGGTGTGCGCCCAGATCTGGATACGCTGACCCGCCAGCGGGGCGCCGTCACCGGCGCGGCGCACGGTGCCGGTCATCCAGAACCCGCCGCTGCCGATCCGCTCGACCAGCGGCGCGCCGGGGCGGTAGTTGTTGGACCCGCCGCGCATGGAGCGCGTCGGCGTCAACGCCTGCGCCCGCGCCGGAACGCGCAGCCCCGAGACGCCGCTGACCAGCAAAGCGCCACCGGCAACGAGCAATTTTCTACGGTTATGCAGGACGTGGGTCATAAGAAACCTCCTGACAGACAAGCTCAACCGTCACCGGCATGATCGCCGGCGCGCCTTGAGGCTAGCCCGGAAAGCTATTTTCCCAAACCGTCCCGGCCCGACGCGGACCGCACCTCTGGCCACAATCCCGTGAGGGCGCCCCGAGGTGGTGTGCGCATTAAGGTCTAGGCAGATCGGGGAGCCGCAGTCTTCCCGCGCCCGCAATCTGCACCGTGCTGGCCTTGCCCCCGGCAATCGCGTCTACGAACGTCGAGTCCATTGGCGGGGTCAGTCGTCTAACCGCGCCGCGGTGAAGCCCGACGGCTTTCAGCGATGACACTGCCCGCTAGGCGCGCTGCGGGCCGTCCGCCTCTCGCGCATCGGCAGTCCCCGCCATCTCGCGCAGATGCACTCCCAGCAGCAGCAAGGCGGGCCAGAACATATACGCCTCGATCTCGAGGTTCTCGCCAAAGGACAGCAGCACCAGCGTCATCAGGATGCCCAGCGGCAGGCGTCCGCGTGGATGGCGCGCGGCGTCCACCAGCGTCACCGCGATATGCGCCAGCAGCGGCACCAGCAGCGCACCGAAGCCCACCAGCCCCTTCACAAAGAGCAACCCATACCACGTGTGGTGACTTCCGATGGGCATGTATTCCACCAGATGCGGCCCCGGCTGCACGGTGCCATGGCCGAACCAAGGCGCCTCTTCGCGCCAGCGCTCGAAGGCGATGCGCTGCAGGGTCTCGCGCACCCGCGTGCTGTCGGCGCGCGCGCCCTTGAAGGCGGCGACCCCCGCCTGCGCGCTGGCAAGCAGCCAACTGCCCAGCACCGCAAGCGAGGCGGTCACCC
Source organism: Salipiger sp. ABF4_146 (assembly GCF_056161345.1). Taxonomy (NCBI): domain Bacteria; kingdom Pseudomonadati; phylum Pseudomonadota; class Alphaproteobacteria; order Rhodobacterales; family Roseobacteraceae; genus Salipiger; species Salipiger sp. ABF4_146. Next base: position 16,463 of record NZ_JBSWYX010000002.1, read on the forward strand.
CCGACAGCGCCAGCCACGCGGCGCTGCGCAGCACCAACGGCAGCATGCGGGGTCCGACCGTGCAGGCAACCAGACCGACGAGCCCCATGCGCGATTTCGACGCGAGGATCATCAGCACCCCGGCGCCGATGCCCGCGCCGCGCCAGCCCCGGTGCTTTTCCTCAAGCGCGAAGAGCACCATCACCACGCCCAGTAGCGCGGCAAAGGGCGACCACGGCAGATAGAACTGCCAGCGCGGCGTCCAGGAGGCGGGATCATAGGTGAAGAAATAGACCGAGAAATACTCCGGACCCGGCCCACCTATGGCCTTCAGCGGCGAGGTGAAGATGCGCTCCGGCAGTCCGATATAGGGCGCCGCAAGCAGCAGAGGCGACAGGGCGAGCGTCCAGAACCCGATGGCGCATTGGCCGCGGATCAGCACCTCGCGCCGGATCGGCAGCACCGCGCCGGCAAAGATGAACAACGCCACCAGCGCCCAGCCCTTGGCCCAGCCGATTGAGGACTTGATCGTCTGCTTGAGGCCAAGCCCCCAGCCCAGATGCCCGCCCCAAAGCGCGATCAGCATCACCAGCATCCCCGCCATCCAGAGCCAGACAAGCCCCGGCACCGGGCCGGTCGCGCGCAGATCGGCGCGGATCGCGGGCCCGAGGTAGAGCGCCAGTGCCGCCAGCCCGGCAAACACCCAGCCCAGCACTGGCCCGACGACGTAAAGCGCTCCGAGCGCGTAGAACACCCATGTCATCACCATGGCCCGCCACGCCAGCGCTTCGGGCAGGGTCAGACCCTCGGGGCGCGCCCGCCCTGTCATGGCGCGCCCATGGGCCGGGCAAGGATGCGGCCGATCAGCGGACGCCGGATCCACGCAAGGAACAGGCCGAAGAGCAGCATCATCGTCGCCGCCCCCCCCGCCGCGAGCGCAAGCTTGCGGTTGGGCGAACTCGGGCGATCGGGCAGCGAGGGATTTTCCAGAACCTGTACCAGCGGATAGGAGGCATAGATGTCTGCCTTGCTCGACTGCGAGCGCGCGATGGCCGAGGCGAAAACCGCTTCGGCCACGGAAAAATCGCGCTGCATGTCCTCGAGACGTGCGGCGACCGGCGCCAGCGCGGCAAGATGCGCGGCCTCTGTCTCAAGACGTGCTGCCATCGCGTCATGCTCCGAGCGCAGCCCGCGGCGCGCGGCGTCTTCGCGCACCAGTTCGGCCAGAAGTTCGGCGCGGGCCCCCGGCTGCGCCAGATCGAGCGCGGCCACGGCATCAGGTGCAAGGCCGGTCAACGCCACGGCGCGGCTTCGGGCCATGGCCTGCGCCGAGCGCAGAGCATCCTGCGCGGCAGTGACGTCGGGGTGGCGCGCGCCGAAACGCGAACGGGCCTCTGCAAGCGCGGCCGTATGCAGGGCAATCTCGTCGAGCAGCGCAACGTAATCGGCATCGGCGTAAAGCTTGATGCTCACCGCCGCCTGATCCGGCGCGATCCCGAGGCTGCGCGACAGGGACGAGACCGCCTCCTGCTTCTGCGCAAGCTCCGAGGCGAGCCCGGCAACCTCGGTGCGCAGCACATCCGTCGCCGCGACAAGCCGCTCGTATTGCGCGGGCGACACCAGTCCTGTTTCGCTCTGCAGCGAGGCGATGGTCGCCCGCGTGTCGGCCACCGAACCCCGGTAATCCTCGATCGCGGCGAGCGCGCCGGTCTCGCGCACCGACAACTCGTCATGGCGCAGCGCATCCACCTCGGAAAAGAACGCTTGGCGCACCGCCTCGGTCCGGGCGCGGGCGGCCTCGGGCGTGGCGCCCTTCATCTGCACGCGGATGAGGCCGGTCTGGTCCACCAGTTCGACCTTGGGCCGCCCGATCTCGCGCATGTCCTCGCCAAGCGATCTGGCGGCGGCGTCAAGAATACGGTCGGCGCTGAGCAAGCGCTTGTAGGTTTCCGTCGGGCTGATCGAGTTCGAGGCGAAGGCGGAGTTGGCAAAGGACGAGGCCTGACCGATCTCCGCCAGATTCACCGAGGCCGCCGCGCCAGACCCCGGCAGGATCAGGGACATTTCCGAACTGAAGCTGAGCGGTGCCTTCTTCAGATAGGTGGTGATTGGCCCCCAGATCGCGATCGCGCCAAGCGTGCCGAGGATCAGGTACCGCGGCAGACGCACGATGTCGCCGGGCCGTCCGCCGCCGAAGAGCCGCCCCAAGGACAGCTCGCGCGGCGGCGTGCGCAGGATCCCCGGGATCGGGGCGGAACGGCGGGCCGTGCCATTGGCGGTCGTGTCGGACATGGGCGATCTCCTTTGCCCGACACTCTACGCGGGCCAGCCCCCGCGGTCGCTTTCGCGCCCGGATAGCACCGGGCCGAGAGGGAGAAAGCGGCTGGCTGAAGGCATCGATGGGCTATCCGAAGGGATCGCCGTCGCGCCCCCGGTTCCGGTGAAGATCAGGCCAGCCCGACCTCGCGCGCGATCAGCGCCGCCTGCGTGCGGTTGGTGGCCCCGATCTTGCGGTAGAGCGTTTTCATGTGCAGCTTGATCGTGGGCTCCTGCAGATCGAGATCACGGGCGATCTGCTTGTTCGACTTGCCTTCTGTCAGCCCTTTGGCCACCTGCCGCTCGCGTTTCGACAGCTTTTCGGCCAGCGGGTGATCCGCCCTCGCCTCGGGCCCGTTGAGAAACTCGATCGGCGCATAGACCTCGCCCATCGCCATGAACCGCACGGCGTTGACAAGGCTGCGCGCGGTCAGCGTTTTGGGAATGAAACCGGACGCGCCCAGTGCCAGTGCCTTTTCCGCCACCTCGCGGCGTGCCTCGCCCGAGATCAGCGCAACGCGCGGTGCATCGGGCCGCTTGAGCAGGGTTTCGAGCCCGCTCAACCCGGCCATCTGCGGCATGTTGAAATCCAGCACCACCAGATCGAAAGGGCCATCTCGGTCGATCATCCTTTCAGCCTCGCCAAAGCTTGCGGCGGTGACCACGGTAATGTCGCTGGCGGTTTCAAAAAACATCACCAGCGTATCTCGCAGCAGGTCATGATCGTCGGCAATCAGCATGCGCATGGGTTCTCCCTAGCCTCTCAACGGCCCCTCCACCGCACGACAAGATAGCGCAAAAGCACGCTTAGGTTGTCAAAAATGTGACTCTCGATCCACCAGAACAGTCCCCCTATCCCGAGGGATTGGATTTAGATCCGCGCAGATGGCTTTCCATCTTTCAGGCGCGCGCCGGTCTCCCGACGCTCCGTTGAAGCGCACCTCCGTCTCGGCAAGTTTCGCTGAACCAAGTTTTTGCCCGAGGGAGGACCCCGATGAAACACACAGCACAGACAGAGTTCGCGCTGCCCCATGTCGGGGCCGTTCACTGCCCGATCAAGGGCACCACAGGCCTGCAGCGCCAGAGGGTTCTGGGCGTGCCGGTGATTGATGCCACGCCGGGCGCCGCGCTCGATGCCGCGCTCTCGCCCGGTCGTCGGACCATCGCCTTCATGAACGCCCATTGTGCCAATGTGATGGCGGGCGATCCGCATTACGCGGACGCCCTGCGCCGCGCCGACATGGTGCTGCCCGACGGCATCGGCGTCGATCTCGCCACCCGTATGCGCGGCCAAAAGCTGGCGGCGAATCTCAACGGTACGGACTTTGTCCCGGCCCTCCTGCGCACAGCGTGCGAGCGCGGCCTGTCGGTCTTTCTCTTCGGCGGCACCCCCGGAACGGCAGAGCGCGCCGCGGCGCGGCTGTGCCATGATATCCCCGGGCTTCGGGTGGTGGGCACCCGCGACGGCTATGCCGGGGCCGCCGACGACGAGGAGGCCATCGCAGCGATCAATGCCTCGGGCGCAGACATCCTTCTGGTCGCCATGGGCGTGCCACGGCAGGATCTCTGGCTGGCGCGCAACGCCCAGCGCCTCGCCCCGCGTATCCATCTCGGGGTCGGTGCCCTGCTCGACTTTCTTGCCGGAAACGTTCGCCGCGCCCCGGAACCGCTGCGCAAGGCCCGCTGCGAATGGATGTGGCGCCTTGCCATGGAGCCGCGGCGCATGGCAGGCCGCTACCTTGTCGGCAATGCCACCTTCCTTGCCCGCGCTGCGCTCTATGCGCTGCGGTCGGTCGATGCCGCCGATCTGCGCAAGCGGGCGCTGGACTTGGGGCTTGCCGGTCTGGCGGCTGTCGCGCTTGGCCCTATCCTGCTGCTGATCGCGCTGGCCATCCGGCTCGACAGCCGCGGTCCTGCGCTCTACCGGCAAACCCGTGTCGGCAAGGACGGTGTGCCGTTTTCGGTGCTGAAGTTCCGCTCGATGTATATGGACGCCGAGGCGCGCCGCGCGGCCTTGCTCGCGCAGTCGGACCGGGCGGGCCTGTGCTTCAAGTCGAAGAACGACCCGCGCGTGACACGCATCGGGCGGCTGCTGCGGCGCAGTTCGATCGACGAGTTGCCGCAGATCTTCAACGTGCTTCGGGGCGAGATGTCGCTCGTCGGGCCCCGCCCCGCCCTGCCGCAGGAGGTCGCGGCCTACCCCGGGCATGCGCTGGGTCGGCTGAAGGTGAAGCCGGGCATCACCGGGCTGTGGCAGGTCTCTGGCCGCGCCGACATTTCGTTCGAGAAGATGATCGACATGGACCTCGCCTATGGCGCAAGCCGCTCCACCCTGCTCGACCTGATGCTCATCTTTCTGACTTTCCGCACCGTGCTTTCGGGCCGCGGCGCATACTGAGGCCCTGTTCCCCCAGCGGGCCTTCGACGGCGTGACCTCCAAGACCAAAGGCCCGGCGCGTTTCCAGCGGCGGGCCTTCTGGCATCTTTTGTCCAAAGGGATCAGCGCAGGAAAGACACCACCCCGATGATCCCCAGCAGGCGCGCCACCTCGGTGATATTGGTCACCGTGCTGTCGTAGCAGGCGATCGAGTCGCCGGGCAGCAGATAGGGATCATAGTCGTCGCGGTCGGCGCGGCGCAGCAGATCCTCGATATTGCGCTCGATGACAGCCGACACGCCGGTCTGCGGGTTGCGCGAGAACAGCACCGCCGAGCGGTCGGCGCTGGTGGCACGCGGCCCGCCCACACAGTTGGTATCGACCACCGCCTGCAGGTAGCGCGTGCCCCATGGCACCTCGCGCACCTCGCGGCCGATCGCGGACTCGGCATTGCCACTGGCCGGTTGCGTCAGGTTCGACAGGTAGAGCGACACGCCCGGCGGGCTGATCGGCGAGGGTCGCATGAGGTCTTCCTGAAAGCACTGACGGCTTGGCACGCGGACCTCGTCGCCGGTGACCAGCATGACATCGACCACATTGCGCCCTTCAAAGACCCCCCGCATGTCAAGCTTGTACACCTGTCCGCCGCGCCGCAGTTCCACCGCCGAGATATCCGCATCCGGGCGCACCCCGCCCGCCGCGCGCAGCGCCGCCGACAGGTTGCGGGCCTCGGTCGAGGCCCCCATGGCATTGATCCGGATGGTGTCGCGCTGGTCGGCGCCAACGCCGCCGATCTCGACCTGATGCGGCTCGAAGACCGCGCCGGACACGCCAACGCTGACCGACGCCAGATCGAGCACGCGGACCGAGATGCGCGGGCGATCGTCATAGAATTGCTCGGCGCGCAGGGCGGCGGCAAGCATGTCCTCGATCTCGTCGACGGTGCGCCCCTGAGCCGGGAGCGCCTCCAGAAACGGCAGCCGAACGGTGCCGTCGCGCGACACTTCATAGGATCCATTGAAGGTTTCGTCTTGCTCGACCCGGATATCCAGAAGATCGCCCCGCGTGAGCCGTTCACCACGCAGCGCGGCCGCTGCAAGGCCACTGCCCTTGCCATCGCCGCCACCAAGGTAGGCGCGGCAGGCCTGTGCATTGATCGCTGGCGAACGCAGGTATTGGGCGTTGCTGCGGCTGACCTCCGGTGCGCGCCACTGTGCCTGATAGTCGAGCCCTTCTGCCACCGGGGCAAGATTGTCCGGACGATCGAAACTGGCACAGCCGGTGGCTGCCAAAAACGCCAAAATCGAAGCGGCCTTAAGACTTGGCTGGAACACGCGAACTCTCCGTCGAAACGTCGGGGCGGTGAGGCCCGTCTCAGTGTTAGGCAATCGCAAGAGAGGGATCCACGGTCCCGGCAGCGTTAACCGAATATCCCATCGGATTAACGCCTGTCCGTGGGCAGCGTGCAACTGTCCCGCGGCGCAGGCGACGGGCACGCCTCATTTGCGGCAAATTCCAAGGACCAGAAACCAGAGGTCCCGCCGATGTTTGCCCCACGCCCCCTCCGCGCCCTGTCCGGCGGTCCGCTCGCCCGGAACCTGCTGTCCTATGGTGCCTCCGAGGTGGCGGCCAAAGCCTCGCGCTTGCTGGTCGTCATCGCCGTGGCCCGCACCATGCAGGCCGAGGCCATCGGGGTCGCCGCCGCGGCGCTGGCGGCGGCGGACATCCTCAAGGCGCTGACCGAGAACGGCGTGGGCCAGAGGATCATCGCCGCGCCAGAACAGCAGCTGGAGGCTACCTGCACCACCGCGCGGCGTATCTTCTTGCTGTGGTGCTGCGGGCTGTGCGGGCTGCAGCTGAGCGTCGCCGCCGGTCTTGTCCTGCTGGGAGGCAGCGCTCTGCTCGGGGGTCTGATCGCGCTTCTGGCGCTGGAGTATCTCTTCATGCCCGCCGGGCTGGTGCAGGCCGCTCTGGCGATGCGCGAGGGTAAGATGCAGCAGACCGCCGCCATCGCGGGCGGTCAGGTGGTCGGCGCCAACCTCATGGCGGCCCTGCTGGCCCTGCTCTGGCCCGGCGCGCTAGCGCTGGTGCTGCCGCGGCTGCTGGCGGCCCCGATCTGGCTGATCTGCATGCGCCGCCTGCGGCCTTGGGCACCCTCCACCCACAAAGGCGCTGCCGTATCGGAGTTCACCGGCTTCGGTGCCACGGTTCTGGCCATCGAAATCGTCAAGGCGCTGCGCCTGCAGGCCGACAAGCTTCTCATCGGTCTGCTCATGGGGCCGGAGATGCTGGGTCTCTATTTCCTCGCCTTCAACGCTGGGCTCGGTCTTGCCTCCTCGTTCTCGGTCGCACTGTCCGTAGTGATCTTCCCGCATCTGTGCCGCGCCCCCGACCGGGCCGAGGCACTGCGGCAGAGCATCGTTCTCGGCCTCGCGGTGATTTCGCCGCTGGTGATCCTGCAGGCCCTGCTTGCCCCTGTCTACGTGCCGATGCTGTTCGGCGATGGCTGGGAGGGCATCGCCGACGTGGTGAGCATCCTGTGCCTCGCCGCGATCCCGATGAGCCTCTGGTCCAGCGCCGCGGGCTGGCTGCGGGCCGAAGCGCGCACCGGCGCGGAACTGCGGGCCACCGCCCTGCTCACCGCCGCCCTGCTGCTCAACACGGCGGTGATGGCCCCCTTCGGCCTGACCGCGCTGGCCTGGGGGTATCTCGTCACCGCCTGCGTCACCATGGGCGCCGCCTCGCTGCCCGCGCTCGTCGCAGGTTTCGCCCCGCGCCCGCAAAGGACCTGATCCATGCCCCGCTTTTCGATCATCATCCCCTGCTATCAGGCCGAGGCCACCGTCGGTGCCACGCTGGCCAGCATCCGCAAACAGAGCTTCTCCGACTGGCAGGCGCTCTGCATCGACGACGGATCGAGCGACGCCACCGGCGCCCTGCTGCGCCTTGCGGCTGCGGCTGACCCGCGCATCCGCGTGCTGCAGAACCCCGGCAAGGGGCCTTCGGACGCCCGCAATCACGCCGCGCAGCAGGCAACCGGTGATATCCTCGCCTTCTGCGACGCCGACGACCTGTGGAGCGCCGACAAGCTTGAGGTGCTCAATGCCGCCTTTCGCGACCCCGCGTGCGACGGCGCCTTCGGCCGGATCGCCTTTTTCGAGAGGCAGCCGGAGGATGCGCGTTCGGTCTCTAGCGTGCCCGCCGCGCCGCTGAGCATCCCGATGCTGCTGGGCGAGAACCCTGTGTGCACCATGTCGAACATCGCGGTTCGCGCCTCGGTCTTTGCCCGCAGCGGCGGGCTAAGCCGCGACATGGTCCACAACGAAGACCTCGACTGGTTGATCCGTCTGGTCGGCGGCGGCGCGCGCATTACTCCGATCGATCGCATCCTGGTGCATTACCGGGTCTCGCCCGCGGGCCTGTCCGCCGACCTCGACGCCATGCGCGCCGGGCGCGCGGCGGCCCTGCAGAGCGCCGCACGGTTCGGCTTTCGCCCAGACCCCGGTGCCGAAGCCGTGCACCTGCGCTATCTCGCGCGGCGCGCGCTGCGGGTTGGGCTTGGCGGAACAACCGCGCTGGCGCTCGCGCTTCGCGGCCTTGCCCTCGCCCCGGCCAGCTTCCTCCGGCCCTGGCGGCGCGGCGGCGGCACTTTGGCTGGCGCGCTGATCGCCCCCGTCCTGCCCGCCGCGCTGCGCCGCGCCCTGTTTTCCCGCTGACCCTGCCTTTCGCCAAGGAGCCGTCCCATGCCGCACACCACGCGCCAAGCGCATACCCCGCGCGCCTCGATCGTCGTCCCCGCCTTCAACGCCGCAGGCACGCTTGATGCGACCCTGACCAGCCTGCGGGTGCAGACCTTTGCCGACCTCGAGATCATTGTCATAGACGACGGCTCGACCGACGCCACCGCCGAGATCGCGGCGCGGGCCGCCACCGCGGACCCGCGCGTGCGCCTCGTCCGGCAGGCGAACCGCGGTCTTTCCGGTGCCCGCAACAGCGGCATCGCTGCAGCCCGCGCCCCCTATATCGGCTTTTGCGATGCAGATGACCAATGGGCCCCCGAAAAGCTCGAGGCGCATGTGGCCCATCTCGATGGTAACCCGCTTCTGGGACTGTCGTTCTCCGGGTCGCTGCTGATGAGTGAAACCGGCGCGTTGATGCGCCGTGTGCAGCGGCCCCGCCTGAAAGGCATCGGGGCCACACATATCTTCAAGCGCAACCCGGTGGGCAATGGCTCGGTCCCGGTGCTGCGCCGCGCCGCGCTCGAGGCCATTGCCTGGCGCCCCGCGGAAGAGCACGAACGAGACTGGGTCTTCGACGAGACGTTCCGGCAATCCGAGGACATCGAGTGCTGGCTGCGCCTCGCGCTGAGCACCGATTGGGAGATCGAGGGCATTCCCGGCCTGCTGACCCGCTACCGCATCACCACCGGCGGGCTCAGCGCCGCGACCGACCGACAGTTCGCCGCATGGGAGCACATGGTCGAGAAACTGACACCGCTGGACCCGCATTTCTTTGCCCGGCACGCCCCGGCCGCGCGCGCCTACCAACTGCGCTATCTGGCCCGGCGCGCGGTGAGCGACGGGCGCGGCGCGCAGGCGCGCAGGCTGCTGCGCCAATCGCTGGCAAGCTCGGCGCGGCCTTTGATCGAAGAGCCGCTGCGCTCGGCGGTGACCCTTGCCGCCGCGCTTCTGATTGATGGGCCGCTCGGCCGCATCCTCCACAAGGCTGCCACGCGACCGGCTGCCGCCACCCCCTGAAGGATCCCAGACCGATGACCCTTTTCAGCACCTTCCCCAACGCAACCGCGGCTCACCGCCCGCGGGTGGTCCACCTCATCGACGACACCACCCCGGGCGGGGTGATGCGCTATCTCGACTTCCTGCGCGGCGATGCCGATCTGGCCGCCCACGCGGAACATGTCATCCGCCCCGTCAGCCGCGCCGAGCTAGGCCGGCTGACGCTGCCGGCCGCGATCATCGTCTCGCATCTGTCGATCAGCTGGCGGGCCCTGCCCGGGCTCATCGCGCTGCGCGCCCGCCATGCGGGAACCCGGCTGATCCAAGTCGAGCACAGCTACACAGCAAGCTTCACGGCGCTGAACGTGCCCAGCAAGGCACGGTTCTTCACGCTTCTGCGCAGCGCCTATGCGCTTTTCGACACAGTCGTCGCGGTCAGCGCCGCGCAGGGCGAGTGGCTGCGGGCGCGCGGCCTTGTGGCATGGGAGCGGCTGGAGATCGTCCGCCCGCTGGTCGATCTTTCGGCCTTCGTTGCCCTGCCCGCCCCGCGCGCGCATCCGCGGGTGATCGGCGCCTTCGGACGGCTCGACCGGCAGAAGGGATTCGATACGCTGATCTCAGCCTTCCGCGCGATCCCCGATCCGGACAAGGCCCTCCACATCTACGGCGCCGGCGGTGATCTGGCGGCGCTGGCCGCGCAGGCCACCGGAGACCCGCGCATCCGCTTCCGTGGCCATGTCTCTGACCCCGCCCGCGCCATGGCTGAGGTCGATATGGTGGTGATGCCATCGCGCTGGGAGGCCTACGGCATTGCCGCGCTCGAAGCCCGGGTGGCCGGACGCCCGCTGGTGACCACCTGCGTTGACGGGCTGCGCGATCACGCAGGTCCCGGCGTAACGCAAGTGTCCCCCGGGGCCTGCGCACACCTTGCCGAGCGGTTGCGCAACCCGGCCTGCACCGGGCTGACAGCGGCAGACCGCCAAGGGCTCGCGGCCGAGGCGGCCGCCGCGACGCGGCGTGGCTGGATGAGGCTGATCGAGGCCCACGATGCGCTCATTCCGGGTGGGATCGCTCAGGAAACCGCTCAAGCCTGCTAAGATGATGACGGCGGCGCGCGTGCAGGGCCGCCGTCTGACCACATCCCTGAGATCGCCTCACAAAAATCTCCGGGTACCGGGCAGAGCCCCACGGGTGGCAATCAACGCCAACCTACGCAGCAAGCAGAGGTAAGTGGCGGAGGCTCAGGGATTCGAACCCTGGGGACGCTCTCACGCCCAACGGTTTTCAAGACCGCCGCATTCGACCACTCTGCCAAACCTCCGGTGGCACCGACCTAGCGTGCCTTTTCCGATTCTAGAACAGGCTTTCCGGGAAAATCCGCCGATCACGGCTTTGAAGGCTTTTCTTGATCACAGCCAGCAGGTACGATCCCGCGAAAACCGGGACGGCCCGGTTCGCTTCCGCTCCGCCAGACCCGCCCAAGCCGGGCGCAAAAGGCAGGCGCCCAAAGGCGCCGCGGCAGGTGAGGCAAGGCCCCCGGCACATCGAAGGGACATCCGGCGACAGAGTATCCGGCAAGGCGCGACAGACGCCACCGGTCAGGCGGACGACACAGGCGGGACGACAGGGGGCACCTATGAGCAAGGCCAATGCAGCGCGGCCGATGGCGGCGGGTTGGAATACGGACAGCAGGTCACACCACAGCCGGCATATCGGCAGCACGCAGAGCCTTCGCGCAACTGCGATAAGCGCGCGCGCGGCCAAGGCCGGAAATGTCGGCACGGGCTGGACGAGCGTGGCCGCTCTGCTGGGTGTTTTCGCCCTTGGTGCCTGCAGCGATGCGCAGATGCCCGGCTTTCTCAAAGCCGGTGCTGAGAGCGGCAGCGAAACCGCTGCTGGTGCCGCCTCCACCGAGCGCGACATCGAAGCCCCTGAGGTGTTCCAGACTACCGAGGCGGGCCTCTGGGACGGGCGCCCGTCGCTGGGCGGCGTCTGGGTCGCGCATCCCGATGTAACCGAGCCCGAGCGGGTGATCATCCGCAACGAAAGCAATGGCCAGTTCGTCATCGGCGCGCTGTTCCGCCGCGAACGCATGAGCCCCGGACCGCGCCTGCAGGTGTCGTCCGACGCCGCCGCCGCGATCGGCATGCTGGCGGGCGAGCCGGTGAACCTCAACGTGGTCGCCCTGCGCCGCGAAGAAGGCCCCGCGCAGCCCGAGGAAGGCACCGGCCCTGCCGGGGTCGAAGCCACCACCCTGTCGGAAACGCCCGAGGTTGAAGAAGCCACGCTCGATCCGGTGACCGCCGGCGCCGCTGCCGCGATCGAAGCCGCGCCCGCAGAGACTCCGGCAGACGCTCCGGCAGAGGCCGCAAGCCCGGCGCCCGCAGCCAGCGTACCCTCTGCGCCGGCTCCCGCGCCGAAGCCTGCGTCGTCGTTGTCGCGCCCCTATGTGCAGATCGGCATCTTCAGCATCGAGCAGAACGCCCAGAACACCGCGACGGCGATGCGTCAGGCCGGCATGGTGCCGACGGTGAAAAAGCAGACCAGTTCGGGCAAGACCTTCTGGCGCGTTCTGGTTGGCCCGGCGCAGGACAAGGCCGAGCTTGACGCGCTGCTGAGCAAGATCAAGGGCACCGGGTTTTCCGATGCCTACGCCGTGACGAACTGACCAGACGATCCGACGACCAGACCGGAGCCACAGCACAGGAGCCGCCCATGCGCCGCCCGACGAGCCCCTTTCCGAGCCTTTCCTTGCGTCGCCTGCTGACCGGGGCCGCCACTGCGGCACTGCTCGCCACCAGCGCGCAGGCCTTCGACACCAGCGCCCGCACCGCCTTTGTGCTGGACTACACCACCGGCACGGTGCTTATGGCCAAGGACGCGGACAAAGCGGTGCCGCCCGCCTCGATGTCGAAGCTGATGACGCTCTACATGGCCTTCGAGGCAATCCGCGACGGGCGGCTCGAGCTTGACGAGACGCTGCCGGTCTCGTCGCACGCCATGTCCTATGGCGGCTCGACCATGTTTCTCGACACCACCGACCGGGTGAAGGTCGAGGATCTGCTGCGCGGGATCATCGTGCTGTCGGGCAATGACGCCTGCGCGGTCATCGCCGAGGCGCTGTCGCCGAACGGCACCGAGGCCGGGTTTGCCGATCTGATGACCCGCCGCGCGCAGCAATTGGGCATGACCAACTCTACCTTCGCCAATGCCTCGGGCTGGCCCGCCGACGGCCATGTGATGTCGATGCGCGATCTGACGCTGCTGGCCCGGCACATCATCGAAGACTTCCCCGAGTTCTACCCGATCTTCGCCGAGCGCCGCTTCGAGTTCGACGGGCGCGCCCCGCAGAACGTGCGCAACCGCAACCCCCTGCTGCGCCTCGACATCGGTGCCGACGGGCTGAAAACGGGCCACACGCAGGAAGCGGGATACGGCCTTGTCGGCTCGGCCAAACAGGGCGACCGCCGGGTGATCTTTGCCATCGCCGGGCTCGACAGCGAGCGCGCCCGCGCCGAGGAGAGCGAAGCGATCGTCAACTGGGCGTTTCGCCAGTTCGCCGAGCGCAAACTGATCGAGAAGGGTCAGGAAGTCGCCCGCGCAGATGTCTTCCTCGGGGCGCAGGAAAGCGTTGGGCTGGTCGCCCGCGAGGATATCGAGATGCTGATCCCGGTGACGCCGGGCACCGAACTGGGCGCCGAGGTGGTCTATACCGGCCCGCTGCAAGCGCCGATCACCGCTGGCCAGCAGCTGGCCGAGTTGATCATCACCCCCGAGGGGCTGCCCGAGCACCGCGTGCCGCTCTTTGCCGCCGAAGACGTGCCGTCGGGCGGCTTTCTCAAGCGGATGATGGTGGTCAGCAACAATCTGATCGGTCGCCTGCAGACCCCCGCCGAGACCACGGAGGCGATGTGACAAGCACCGAGGGGCGCGGCCTCTTCATCAGTTTCGAGGGAATCGACGGCTCGGGCAAATCCACGCAGGCGCGGCTGCTGCAGGCCGCGCTCAGAGAGGCCGGGCGCGAAGCCGTGCTGACGCGCGAGCCGGGCGGCTCGCCCGGGGCCGAGGAGATCCGCGCGCTTGTGCTGCAGGGCGATCCCGACCGCTGGTCCGCCGAAACCGAACTGCTGCTGTTCACTGCCGCGCGCCGCGACCATCTCGAACGGCTGATCCGCCCTGCCCTCGCAGCGGGCAAGCTGGTGATCTGCGACCGTTTCGCCGACAGCAGCCGCATGTATCAGGGCCTGTCGCGCGGCGATCTGCGCGCCAAGGTCGACGCGCTGCACGATCTGATGATCGGCACGGAACCCGACCTGACCTTCCTCATCGACATGGACCCCGCCGCCGGGCTGGCCCGCGCCAAGGCCCGCGCCACCGAAGAAGAGCGCTTCGAGGATTTCGGCGTGGAACTGCAAGAGCGCATGCGCGCCGGCTACCTCGCGCTGGCCAGGGAGTTCCCCGAGCGCTTCATCGTGATCGACGGCAATCGCACGCCCGACGAGGTGGCCGCCGACATCCACGCCCGGCTCGAGCCCCATCTGACCGCATGAGCGCCGAGGACGACATCCCCGAAGCGGACCGCGTCGAGGGCGCGCCGCACCCGCGCGAGACCTTCCGCCTGTTCGGGCAGGACCGGGCGCAGGCCGATTTCCTCGCGGCGTTCAACTCGGGCCGGCTGCACCACGGCTGGCTGATCACCGGGCCGCGCGGGCTTGGCAAGGCGACGCTGGCGTGGACCATCGCCCGCTTTCTGCTGGCCACGCCCGAGCAGGAGGACGATGGTCTCTTCGGCGCTCCGCCACCGCCCGGCAACCTGATGATCGACCCCGAGCACCCGGTGGCGCACCGCGTGCACGCGCTGTCGGAGCCGCGGCTGCACCTGCTGCGCCGCAGCTGGGACAGCAAGACCAAGAAGCTGCGCAGCATCATCACCGTGGAAGAGGTGCGCGCGCTGAAAAAGTTCTTCTCGCTGTCCTCGGCCGACGGCGGGCGCCGGGTGGTGATCATCGACAGCGCCGACGAGATGAACCCCAACGCCGCCAACGCGATCCTCAAGCTGCTCGAAGAGCCGCCCGCCAACACCGTGCTGCTGATGATCAGCCACCAGCCCTCGCGGCTGCTGCCGACCATCCGCTCGCGCTGCCGCGAGTTGCGGCTGGCGCCGCTGGGCCCGCAGGACATGGCGCGCGCGCTCGAACAAGCCGGTGCACAGGTGGCACCGCAAGAGGCCGAGGCCCTGGCCGAACTCTCCGCAGGCTCGGTGGGCGAGGCGCTGCGGCTGCTGAACCTCGACGGGCTGAAGCTCTATTCCGATCTGGTCTCCCTGGCGGGCACCCTGCCCCGCCTCGACCGGCCGCGCGCCATCGCGCTTGGCGAAAGCGCCGCCGGCAAGGGCCGCGAGGCGCGGCTCGACCTGATGCTGACGTTGACCGACCGGCTGATGGCGCGGCTCGCGCGCGCCGGTGTCACCGGCATGCCGCCGCGCGCCGAGGCCGCACCGAACGAGACAGAGGTGTTGATGCGCCTCGCCCCGCATCCCGGCGCGGGCCGGGCCTGGGCGCAGCTGGCGCAGGACGCGGGCGAGCGCGCGCGCCACGCCCGCGCGGTGAACGTCGATCCGGCGGCGCTGGTGCTCGATCTGCTGCTGCAGATGCGCAAGGCGGGCTGAGGGGCCGGGATAGAGGGGGCGCTGCCCCCCGCCGCGGCTGCGCCGCGACTCCCCCGGCGTATTTTCAAAGAGAAGAAGGGCACGGGGTTTGGCCCGGCCCCATCTGGTGAGAGTGGCGTTTAGACGGTGCCGGTCTCGATCAGATCGCGCGCCAGCTTTGCGTAGGCCTGCGCCATGACGCCGTCTCCCAGCGCCACCGGCGCGCCGCTGTCACCGGCAAGACGGGTGTCGAGATCGATCGGCAGCTGCGCCAGTACCGGCAGGCTGAGGCGCTCGGCCTCGCTGGCGACACCGCCGTGGCCGAAGATATGGCTCTCGCGCCCGCAGTCAGGGCAAACGAAAACCGACATGTTCTCGATCAGCCCCAGCATCGGCACGTTCAGCGTGGCGAACGCGTCGAGCGCCTTCTTGGCGTCGATCAGAGCCACATCCTGCGGCGTCGACACCACGATGGCGCCATCAAGCTCGGACTTCTGGCCGAGCGACAGCTGCACGTCGCCGGTGCCCGGCGGCAGGTCTATCAGCAGGACATCAAGCTCGCCCCACTCCACCTGCATCAGCATCTGCTGCAACGCGCCCATCAGCATCGGGCCGCGCCAGACCACCGCCTTGTCCTCGGGCAGCATCACACCGATCGACATCAGCGTGACGCCATGCGCCTCCAGCGGAATGATCGTCTTGCCATCGGGCGAGGCCGGACGCTTCGACACGCCGAACATGCGCGGCTGCGACGGGCCGTGGATGTCGGCATCCAGCAGCCCCACCTTTTTGCCCGCACGCGCCAGCGCCACCGCAAGGTTCGACGAGACGGTTGATTTGCCCACCCCGCCCTTGCCGGACCCGATGGCGATCATCTTCTTCACGCCCGGCGGCGCCATGCGGCCCTCTTGCGGCTTGGCGTGGCCGCCCATCTTCAGCGACGGTGCCTTCGGCGCCTGCGTCGGGGCCGAGAGCACCACCGTCGCCGAACTGGCACCGGGCAGCTGCGCCACCTGCGCCTCGACCACGGCGCGGAACCCTTCCATCTGTCGCGCGATCTCGGCGCTCGGCGCCTCGATGACAAAGCGCACGTGGCCGCCATCGACGCTGAGCGCTCGAATCATATCGCGCGACACCGGGTTGCCGCCGCCGGGCAATTCGAAGCTTTCCAAGAGCGCCATGGTAGCGTCGGACAATTGGGTCATAGTTACTTCCTTTCCCTCAGCGCATGGTGACCTTTCGTCATCTTGCGCTACGCGCAGAGCACGTCAATTTATCGCCTATTTTCTACGCATACACCCGCGAAGATGCGCATTCCAAAGTGGTTTTCACCATGCAATCTGCGCATAGCGGCATTGAACCGGGGCGGGATTGTGCACTCGCAGCAATTGGCCCATCTATTGGGGCAAGAAACGACAGACGCAACCATTCAGCCACACGGGCACAGACGCACATGGCATTCGCAACCGACACCACCCGCATCGAAGCTCGCACCGGCGGCCTTCTCGAGACGCTCCGCACTGCCCTCGCTCGCCGTCGCCTGTACAAGCAGACCTTCAGCGAGCTGGCTTCGCTGAGCAACCGCGAACTGAGCGATCTTGGGCTGCACCGCTCGATGATCCGCCGGATCGCTTATCAGGCCGCCTACGAGGCGTAAGAATTCGAACACGTCCCGGTTCTCTCCTCCTCCCTGAGCCGGTTCGTTACGGCGGTGACCTCTCTCCTCCTCCCTGAGGTCACCGCCACAAAGATACGGGGCAACGGATCCACCACCGGCCCCAGACATCGACAGCCCCTCTCCTCCTCCCTGGGGCATCGATACAGCGGCGATCTCTCTCCTCCTCCCTGAGATCGCCGCACCAGTTTCAAGGGCCTCCGGGCCCGACCTATTCGGAGCCCCTCTCCTCCTCCCTGGGGTAACGATGCAGCGGCGGTCTCTCTCCTCCTCCCTGAGACCGCCGCACCAGTTTCAAGGGCCTTCGGGCCCGACCTATTCGGAGCCCCTCTCCTCCTCCCTGGGGCAACGATACCGCGGCGGTCTCTCTCCTCCTCCCTGAGACCGCCGCACCTCATAAAGGGCCGCATGCGGTCCAGAAGCTTCGGAGTCCCTCTCCTCCTCCCTGGGACTTTGATGCAGCGGCGATCTCTCTCCTCCTCCCTGAGATCGTCGCACCTTATAGGGCCCTTGCGGGCCCGTTCAGATCGGAAGCCCTTCTTCTCCTCCTCCTCGGGCTTTCGTGACACGGAAACGGCGGTGCCTCTCCTCCTCCCTGGCACCGCCGTTTTTCTTTTCCGGCACAAAAAAATGTCTGCGGATTTCACCTGCGCATCGGGCCGCTTGGCCGCCTGTCGCGCCGAGATCGCCTTGCGTTTAACAAAGCTGTAACCCCCGCCTCCAATCTCGGTCCCAAGACCCAAAAGCTTGGGCACATACCGCAACGAACAGGGGCGCAGCATGGACAGGCATATCGTGATCGCAGGACAGGGGCGCTCTGGCAGCACACTGTTCTACAACATGCTGCGCAACACGCTGAAGGGCTATGGCATGTTCGACCGCGAGATACCCGCGGCCAGCGTTATCAATCAGCCCGGCAACCAGTGCACAAAGCGCCCGTTCGACATCTTCGATCTGCCGAAGCTGTTTCAGGCCAACCGCGGGCGCAAGCGGATCGACCTGATCTGCATGCTCCGCGATCCGCGCGACATCCTGACCAGCCGCCACCGCTCGGTTCCGGACGACTACTTCGTCGCCGCCGACAATTGCTGGTTCGTCCCCGAAGGGCGCACCCCCGCCTTCACCGCGCCGGGGTTTCTGCCAGTGCATGAAGCCTGCATGCGGATCAGCAGCTCGGGCCTGTTTCCGCAGGGCATCTTCTTTCTCAAGTACGAAGACCTTGTGCGCGATCCAGAGGCGGTGCAGCAGATGCTGGCCGAAGGACTGGGGCTCACCTTCGAAGGGCGCTTCAGCGATTTTCACAAAGCCGAGATCCCGCAGCGCCTACAACGTGCCCTGAACGGCGTGCGCGAGGTCGACACCGGACGGCAGCGCAAATGGGCCAAACCCGAGCACCGCGCCCGCATCATCGACCAATTCACCCGCTTTCCGCAGTTGCACGACGTGCTGCAGCAGCTGGGCTATGAAGAAGACCGCAGCTGGTTCGAGGACCTCCAGCGTGAGGTGCAGCACGGCGCCCCCTGCGCCCCTGAGGTAGACGATGCTCCAGAAGAGACGGCCAAAGCACCGCTGCCGGTGACCGGCTCCATCCTAGATCACCCGGCAATCCCGGTGCTCTATGAAGATGAGACCGTCAAGATCAGCGGGATCGACGGCACCGGTCCGCAGTGTCTCGTCACCTTCGTCGGTGTCGGGCACGGCCTTGGCGGCATCGACCACCAGAGCGAGGAATTCCGCAAGCTGTCGGCGGGGGGATGGGGCCCGCAGCTTTTTGTCTTCGACAAGACCCGCAGCTGGGGCAACGCGCTGGACCCCGACCTGCTGGCCCGCGTCACGGCACCGCATCGCGCCGGGCGCAAGGTCACCACGCTGGGCCTGAGCATGGGCGGGTTTCTGGCGGCGCAGATGTCGCGCCCGCTTGGCGCGGCGCGCTGCATCGCACTGGCACCGCAATACTCGGTTCACCCCGAGATCGCGCCCTTCGACACCCGCTGGAGCCGCTATTCCGACCAGATCAAGGCGTGGCGGCAGCCCTCGCTGATGGGCAGCTTCGACCCGGCCTGCCACTATGACCTGATCTTCCCGGACCTGCCGGTCGAGATGGCGCATGCGGAACGCTTCCCGCAAGCGTCAAACATCCGCCGCTTCAGCGTGCCCTCTGACAATCACAACGTCGCCGCGACCCTCAAGGCGCGCGGCCAGCTTTACCCGCTGCTTGAGGCGCTGCTGGGCGAGGACATGGCCGAGGCCCTGCCGCACTTCTGCCAGCGCGGCACCGGCGCGTGGCATGTCGCGCCCGAGGCCGCAGCCGCCGCCAGCTGAGGTGTAACCAGCCCCGTACCCTGGCCTGTGCCCCCGGATCACCGCGCCAACAGCACGGGGCGCTTTCCCTTTCCCCAGCCATTGGGTAGGAGGGTCGGGACAACAGCACAAGCAGGCATGGGAACGCAGCCATGGCGATGGAAAAGACCTTCAACGCGGCCGAGGCCGAGGCGCGCATCTACGACGCATGGGAAAGCAGCGGAGCCTTCAAGGCCGGGGCCAACGCCTCGCGCGATGAAAGCTTCAGCATCATGATCCCGCCGCCCAATGTGACCGGCTCGCTGCACATGGGCCACGCGTTCAACAACACGCTGCAGGACATCCTCGTGCGCTGGCACCGGATGCGCGGCTTCGACACGCTCTGGCAGCCGGGCCAAGACCACGCGGGCATCGCCACGCAGATGGTTGTCGAGCGCGAACTGGCCAAGGACAAATCCAACCCCACCCGCCGCGAGATGGGCCGCGAGGCCTTCCTCGAGAAGGTCTGGGAATGGAAGCAGCAGTCCGGCGGCACGATCATCAACCAGCTCAAGCGGCTCGGCGCGTCCTGCGACTGGTCGCGCAACGCCTTCACCATGTCCGGCGCCGAGGGCGCCCCGGCAGGTGAGGAAGGCAACTTCCACGACGCGGTGATCAAGGTCTTCGTCGACATGTACGACAAGGGCCTGATCTACCGTGGCAAGCGGCTGGTGAACTGGGACCCGCATTTCGAGACCGCGATCTCCGACCTCGAGGTCGAGAACGTCGAAGTGCCGGGCCACATGTGGCATTTCAAGTACCCGCTGGCCGGTGGCGAAACCTATACCTACGTCGAGAAGGACGAGGACGGGAACGTGCTCTTCACCGAAGAGCGCGACTACATCTCAATCGCCACCACCCGCCCCGAGACCATGCTCGGCGACGGCGCGGTCGCGGTGCACCCCTCGGATGACCGCTATGCGCCGATCGTTGGCAAGCTGTGCGAGATCCCCGTGGGCCCGAAAGAGCACCGCCGCCTGATCCCGATCATCGTGGACGAATACCCCGATCCGACCTTCGGCTCGGGCGCGGTGAAGATCACCGGCGCGCATGACTTCAATGACTACGGCGTGGCCAAGCGCGGCGGCATCCCCTGCTACCGCCTGATGGACACCCGCGCCACCATGCGCGAGGACGGCCACCCCTATGCCGAAGCCGCCGAGATCGCCCAGCAGGTCGCGCGCGGTGAGCTTGAGCTTGACGAGCATGAGGCCGACAAGCTCAATCTCGTGCCGGACCACCTGCGCGGCCTCGACCGTTTCGCGGCGCGTGAGGCGGTGATCGCCGAGATCACCGAAGAAGGTCTCGCGGTGATGACCGAGGCCACCGACCCGCGCCTTGGCAAAGCGGCGGCCAAGGCCCCGCCCGCCCCCGAGGAAGGGGGCGAGGCACTGGACGAGCCTGAACAATGGGTGCCGCTGGTCGAGGCCAAGCCGATCATGCAGCCCTTCGGCGACCGCTCGAAGGTGGTGATCGAGCCGATGCTCACCGACCAGTGGTTCGTCGACACCGCGCAGATCGTCGGCCCGGCGCTCGACGCCGTGCGCGAGGGCCGCGTGCGGATCATGCCCGAAAGCGGCGAGAAGACCTATTACCACTGGCTCGAGAACATCGAGCCCTGGTGCATCTCGCGCCAGCTGTGGTGGGGCCACCAGATCCCGGTCTGGCACACGCCGGGCATGGGCGACGAATGGCGTTCCTTCTGCGCCGCCTCCGAGGCCGAGGCGATCGAGCAGATGAAGGCGGTGTTCGGCGATGACGCCGAGTTCCTGATGGTCGAGGATGCCGCCGCCGCCGAGGATCACCTCGCGCAGCTTTTGCAGCAGGGCACCGATTTCACCGGTGTCGACCAGCGCCGCCGCCCGCAGGCGATCCCGGTCTTCCGTGATCCCGACGTTCTGGACACGTGGTTCTCCTCGGGCCTGTGGCCGATCGGCACGCTGGGCTGGCCCGAGCAGACCGAAGAGCTGGAAAAGTACTTCCCGACCTCGGTGCTGGTCACCGGTCAGGACATCCTGTTCTTCTGGGTCGCCCGGATGATGATGATGCAGCTCGCCGTGGTCGACGAGATCCCGTTCCACGACGTCTACCTGCATGGCCTCGTGCGCGACGCCAAGGGCAAGAAGATGTCCAAGTCGCTGGGCAATGTCGTCGACCCGCTGGAGATCATCGACGAATACGGCGCCGACGCGCTGCGGTTCACCAATGCCGCCATGGCCTCGCTCGGTGGCGTTCTGAAGCTCGACAAGCAGCGCATCGCCGGCTACCGCAACTTCGGCACCAAACTGTGGAACGCCGCCTCCTACGCGCAGATGAACGGCGTGTTCGACCTGCCGCATTCCGATGCCATCCCCGACACCACCCTGCCGCTCAACCGCTGGATCAAGGGCGAGATCGCCAAGACCCGCGAGACGGTGGACGCGGCCCTGGCCGAATACCGCTTCAACGACGCGGCACAGGCGCTCTATGGGTTCGTCTGGGGCACCTTCTGCGACTGGTACCTCGAGTTCACAAAGCCGGTATTCCAGGGCGAGGACGAGGCTGCCAAGGCCGAGACCCGCGCCACCTACGCCTGGGCCTTCGACCAGTGCCTGATCCTGCTGCACCCGATCATGCCCTTCATCACCGAAGAGCTCTGGGCACAGCGCGACCGTCCGAAGATGCTGATCCACGCCGATTGGCCCGACTACGGCGCGGCTGACATGGTCGACGCCCGCGCCGATGCCGAGCTCAACTGGGTGATCCGGATGATCGAGGCGATCCGCTCAGCGCGCGCGCAGATGCACGTGCCCGCCGGCGCCTATGTGCCCTGCGTGGTCAAGGGCATGACCGCCGACGCGCGCGCGGCCTATGAGACCAACGAGGCCTTCGTGAAACGCTACGCGCGCATCGAGGGGCTGACCGAGGTCGAGGAGATGCCCAAGGGCACCGCGGCGCTGGCGCTCAGCGGCGGCACCTTCGGCCTGCCGCTCGCCGGAATCATCGACGTCGCCGAAGAGAAGGCGCGCCTCGAAAAGGCACTGCAGAAACTGGGCAAGGAACTCGGTGGCCTGCGCGGCCGCCTGAAGAACCCCAAGTTCGCCGAAAGCGCGCCGGAAGAAGTGGTGCAGGAGACCCGCGACAATCTCGCCGCGCGCGAAGAGGAAGAGGCCAAGCTCAAGGAGGCCATGGCGCGCCTCGCCGAGCTGGGCTGAGCTAAGCGACACGACAACAATAAGGCCCGTCCGGCACCCCGGGCGGGCCTTTCTTTTAGCGCGGTGCCCTCCCCCGGCGCATCGCGCATGGCAGCGGTCCGCCGTGCGTATTTGGCAAGAGAAGAAGCCCTAGGGCCGCGCACAAATCCGGGCAGAGGCGCCGGGCCCCTGCTTCTTCTCTTCAAAAATACGCAGATTCCGGCGGTTCCGCCCGCGTCTCAGCCGATCAGAAGCGCCCGCGCCGCCGCCCGCGCCTCGGGGGTGACCGTGTCGCCAGAAAGCATCCGGGCGATCTCATCCTCGCGCTCATCCGCCGCCAGCGCGGTGACCGACGACAGGGTGATGTCGTTTTCCACCCGCTTGGCCACCCGCCAGTGGTGCGCGCCTAGCGCTGCGACCTGCGGCGAGTGGGTGACGACCAGCACCTGCCCTTCGGCGGCCAGCGCCGCGAGGCGGCGCCCCACCGCATCGGCGGTGGCGCCGCCGACGCCGCGGTCAATTTCGTCGAAGATCATCGTCACCTCGCCGCCCTGCTCTTGCGAGAGGCAGACTTTCAAAGCCAGCAGAAAGCGCGACAGTTCGCCGCCCGAGGCGATCTTGTTGAGCGGACCGGAGGGCGCACCGGGGTTGGTGGCGACGGTGAAGGCCACGGCGTCGTGCCCCTCGGGGCCTTCCGGTGCGCGGGTGATCTCGGTGCGGAACACCGCGCGCTCCATCTTCAGCGGCGCAAGCTCGGTGGCAACAGCCTTGTCCAGCCGCGCGGCGGCAACGCTGCGGGCCTCGGTCAGCGCGCCCGCGGCACCGTCGTAAGCCTCTTCGGCGCGGCGGACCTCGGCGTTCAGCGCGTCCAGTTCCTCGGCGGAATGGTCCAGCGCCGAGAGCCGCGCCGACAGCGTTTCGCGCAGTCCCGCAAGCTCGTCCGGCAGCACCTGATGCTTGCGCGCCAGCCCGCGGATGGCAAACAGCCGCTCCTCGGTATCCTCCAGCGCGCGCGGGTCGAAATCCAGAGCGTCGAGGGTGTTCGCCACCTCGCCCGAGGCCTCGTCAAGCTCGGCCATGGCGCGTGTCAGCGCAGCAATGGCGCCGTCAAGCCGGCCTTCGGCGCCCTCGGAAGCACCTTCGAGCCAGCGCAGCGCGTCGGACATGGCGCCCTCGGCGCCCTCGTAGCCAAGCGCCTGACTGGCGCGGGAAATATCGGCGCGGACCCGTTCGGCGCCCTGCATCATCCGCCGGCGGCTGTCGAGATCGGCCTCTTCACCGACTTCCGGCGCCAGCTTGTCCAACTCGTCGACCGCGTGGCGAAGGAAATCCTCTTCGGCGCGCACTTCCTCGAGCGCGGCTTCGGCATCGCCAAGCGCCTTGCGCGCGTTGCGCTGCGCCGTCCACGCCGCGCGAGCGGCGGCAAGCTCGGCGCTGATGCCGCCGTAGCTGTCGAGGATGTCGCGATGTCCCGAGGGGTTCAGCAGCCCGCGGTCGTCATGCTGCCCATGCAGTTCCACCAAGGTCTCGGACAGCCGCCGCAGCACTTCGCCGCTGGCGCGGCGGTCGTTGACCCAGCCGGTCTTGCGCCCGTCGGCGGTGTTGACCCGGCGCAGGATCAGCTCGTCAGAGACCGGCAGCCCGGCCTCTTCCAGCACGCCCCGCGCGGCATGACCGGCGGCCAGTTCGAACACCGCGGTCACCTCGCCCTGCTGCGCTCCGGCCCGCACCAGTTCGGCCCGTCCGCGCCAGCCCAGCACGAAGCCCAGACTGTCGAGCAGGATGGACTTGCCCGCGCCGGTCTCGCCGGTGAGCACGTTGAGGCCCGGCTGGAAGCTCAGGTCCAGCCGGTCAATGATGAGCAGATCACGGATTTCAAGCGCTCGGAGCATTCCTTCAGACGGGCCAGCCGTCCTCCCTCACAGCCACTGGCCTCAGAGCCACTGCCCCTTGACCATCTGACGATAGACCTGTGCCAGCCAGCTGTCGCCCGCCGCTTCCAGTTCCAGCCCGCGCCCGGTCAGCAGCTTGTAGCTGTCCTCGTACCACGGCGTGCCGCGGAAGTTGTAGCCAAGGATGGCGCCGGCGCTCTGCGCCTCCTGCGTCAGCCCCAGCGACAGATAGGCCTCGACCAGACGATGCAGCGCCTCGGCTGTGTGCGTGGTGGTCTGGAAATCCTCCACCACGACGCGGAAGCGGCTGATCGCGGCACCGAAGTTCTCGCGCTTGAGATAGTAGCGTCCGATCTCCATTTCCTTCGCCGCGAGATGGTCGAAGGCAAGATCGAACTTGAGGATCGACGAGCGCGCGTATTCGGTATCGGGATAGCGTTCGATCACCGTGCGCAGCGATTGCAGCGCCTGGAACGTCAGCCCCTGATCGCGCCCGACCTCTTCGATCTGGTCGTAGTAGGACAGCGCCAGAAGATACTGCGCATAGGCGGCATCATCGTCGCTGGGATAAAAGTCGATGTAGCGCTGCGCCGAAGAGCGCGAGTTCTCGTAGTCCTTCGCCCGGTGATAGGCGTAGGCCTGCATGATCAGGGCGCGCTTGGCCCAGTCCGAATAAGGATAGAGACGCTCGATTTCACCGAAATAATAGGCAGCGCGCTCGGCGTCGCTGCGCTCCATCTCGTATTCACCGCGCTCGAAGATCTGTTCGGCGGTGAAGTTCTCCATCGGGACGCCGCCCGGACCCATTCCGGGCTGTTCCTGCGCCGAACAACCGGCGAGGAGAATCGCGGAGAAAGCCGCTCCGATCACCGCATTTCGCGATCTGCCGCCTGCCATGCCCGACTTACCTCACATTCCTTGCAAAGCCCGCTTCGGGGCCATGGCACGGTCCTAGCACAGAAAAATCCGGGGCAAAACGCCTTAACGCCGATTTGAGCACGCCGCCGCCGTCAGGCTACCGCGGGGATTTCATCGCGCTCGACACCGGCACCGGGCAGGCGCGCGGCCATGCGCGAATCGCACAGTGTCATGCGGAAGGCATCGGGCGTGGCAAACAGCGCGTGCAGCAGTTTGTTGGTGATCGCGTGGCCTGCCTTGAAGCCGGTGTAATGACCCAGAATGGGCGCACCGGCGGTGTAGAGATCACCAAGCGCGTCGAGCATCTTGTGGCGCACCGCCTCGTCCGAATGACGCAGGCCGCCCGGCGAGAGGATCTTGTCGCCATCGACCACCACGGCGTTCTCATAGGTGCCGCCAAGCGCCTTGCCATTGGCCTGCATCGCATCGACGTCGGACTGGCGGCAGAAGGTGCGGCTGTCGCAGAGCTCGCGCACGAAAGAGCCATTGGCCAGATCGATCACCTTGTCCTGCGTGCCGATCGCCGCATCGGCGAAATCGATGTGGAACTCCATCGTGGTGCCCTGCGCCGGGGACAGGCGGGCCCAGCCGGCGGCGGTTTGCACCTCAACGGGGGTGAGAATCTCGATGGCGCGGACAGGGGCACGCAATTCGCGCACGCCGCGAGCGAGGATTTCACGCACAAAGGGAGCGGAAGATCCGTCGAGGATCGGCGCTTCGGGGCCGTCGATCTCGATCAGTGCGTTGTGGATGCCGCATCCTGCAAGCGCGGCCATGACATGCTCGATGGTCGAGACCGAGACGCCAGCGCGGTTCTTGATCAGGGTGCAGAGCGGCGAAAGCTCGACCGCGTCGTAACGGGCCGGGACCAGCGCGTCGCCCAGCAGGATATCGGTGCGTTTGAACCAGATGCCGTGCTCGGCAGAAGCCGGGCGAATGGTCATCCGGACGGGCGCGCCGGAATGGAGGCCCACGCCCTGGAAGCTCACTGCACTGCGGATCGTCGTTTGCACTTTGGTCACCTTTGGTTGGAGCGCCCCTCCCCACTGGCGCGCGCCTTTGATGCCAAGGGAGATACTCACGCGACCTCAAGTTCTCAAATCAAGTATTGCAACGGAGTGAAACATGCGGGTTTCCTAATGCGCGGATGCACGCCCACCTGTGGATATCTCACCGCAACATGCTGTGAATAAAAGAAAAAGCCCACTCATCTGAGAGGGCTTTGTAGTCGGTCGTGCCTTAAAAAGTCAGCCCGCACGAAGCCGCGCGGGCCGATTTTATCAGTTTGCCTGCCGGCGCAGGAAGGCCGGGATCTCGATCCGGTCCTGTTCGGGAGCCTCTTCCGGGGCCGGCGCAGGCGCCGGTGCGGGACGCTGTGCCTGCATCGGCGGCTGGCGGCGGGCCTGCGGTTGCTGCGGCGCAGGCGCGGCCTGCTTCGGTGCCGGCGCAGGCTGCTGCTGCGGCTCGTGACCATGGCCGGTCATCCGGTTGATCAGCGAGTTGATCCCGAAGCGGGGACGCTCCGGCTCGGCAGCGCGCTGCGGGGCCTGCTGCGGTTGCTGGGGCTGCTGCGGACGCGCCGGAGCTGCAGCCTGGCCCGGACGATTGTTGCGGGCCGCTGCGGCATGCAGGCGCTTCATCGTGTCGGACGAAGGTTGACCGGCCTGCGGTGCGCGCGGCGCGACGAAGGACTCGGGCGCGGCTTCCAGAGCATCGGGCTGCGGCTGCGGCTGGGCCGCCTGCGGGCGGTAGGCCGGCGGCGGCAGGCCGTCGTCGGTCTCGACCACATCCTCTTCCTGATACTCGGTCGCCTGAGCTGCGGGCATCTCGCCGAAGAGCGAGGGCTCTTCCTCTTCGTACTGAGCGGCAACCGGCGCGGCTTGCGGCGCGGTGGCGGCGGCCTGCTGCGGTGCGGGCTGGGCAGGGGCCGGGGTGGCCTCCGCTGCGGGCGCGTCTTCTTCCGCCTGTGCCAGCGGCTGCGCGAGGGTGCGGCGCGGCACCGGGATATCGTGCTGCACAGCCGAGGCGTCGATCCCGGTGGCGACCACGGACACGCGCATACGGCCTTCCATCGTGTCGTCCAGCGTCGAGCCGACGATGATGTTGGCGTCCGCATCAACTTCTTCGCGGATGCGGTTGGCCGCTTCGTCGAGTTCGAACAGCGTCAGGTCGTTGCCGCCGGTGATGTTGATCAGCACGCCCTTGGCGCCCTTGAGGCTGATCTCGTCGAGCAGCGGGTTGGCGATCGCCTTCTCGGCGGCCTGGATCGAGCGATCCTCACCATCGGCCTCGCCGGTGCCCATCATCGCCTTGCCCATCTCGTCCATCACGGCGCGCACGTCGGCGAAGTCGAGGTTGATCAGGCCGGGGCGCACCATCAGGTCGGTCACGCCTTTCACGCCCTGATAGAGCACGTCGTCGGCAAGGCTGAAGGCCTCGGTGAAGGTGGTCTTCTCGTTGGCCAGACGGAACAGGTTCTGGTTGGGGATGATGATCAGCGTGTCGACCATCTTCTGCAGCGTCTCAACACCCTCTTCCGCCTGACGCATGCGCTTGGCGCCTTCGAACTGGAAGGGTTTGGTGACGACGCCGACGGTCAGCACGCCCAGCTCACGCGCGGCCTGCGCGATGATCGGCGCGGCGCCGGTGCCGGTGCCGCCGCCCATGCCTGCGGTGATGAAGCACATGTGCGCGCCGGCGAGATGATCGACGATCTGCTCGATGCTCTCCTCAGCCGCGGCAGAGCCAACCGACGGGCGGGCGCCCGCGCCGAGACCTTCGGTCACTTTCACGCCGAGCTGGACCTTGGCGGTCGCCATGCTCTGCTGCAGCGCCTGCGCATCGGTGTTGGCAACCACGAAGTCCACGCCTTCGAGCTGCTTGGTGATCATGTTGTTGACTGCGTTGCCACCGGCTCCGCCGACGCCGAATACGGTGATCCGGGGCTTCAGCTCTTCCTGACCGGGCATCGAGAGATTGAGTGCCATGTGATGTTCCGCCTGTCGTTTATGACTTGGTTCGCGCCTGTCCTGCGCCTTGGGGATAATTCTTACCGAGATCCTAGGGCTGGGTCACGTAAAAAACACAGATCCACCACGAAATATGGCTATAGGATTGACTGCGCGCGCGAGATTTCGCCCAACTCACCAAATTTTGCAGAAAGCGTCAGCAGCCATACAACACGTGGAAATGCGCCACCGACTTTGAGGTCGATCACGGCGAATCTTTTGCGATGTATCGGGATGCCTGCTCGACGCCCCCAGCCCACATCTTGCGTGCAGGTCATGGCCTCAAACTATCATTGAGGCAATTTGGCGTCACCCGGAATATTACGTGAACACCGGGAGGCGCCCGTCTCCTCGCGAGGGTTTGAGCGGCCCGCGAGCCGCCTTCCCCTGCCCGATCACCAGTTGTCGCGGAACCACTTCACCGCACGCTTCAGCGAACGGGCGGGATAACGCTCGACCGGGATCTCGAAATCCCACCATTCGTCCTGAGGGTGCGCGGCAAACAGGCACATGCCCACCGCCGACGCAAAGCCCGGCCCTGTCGCCGCCTGCGGCAAGCCATGCACGCGCATCGGGCGGCCCAGCCGGACCTGACTGCCAAGGATGCGGCTCGCCAGCCCGTCGAGGCCGGGGATCTGGCTCGCCGCGCCGGTCAGCACGATTTGCTGGCTCGGCAGATGCTCGAAGCCCGCCGCATCAAGGCAGGCGCGCACCTCCTCGAGAATCTCCTCGACCCGCGGACGCATGATGCCGATCAGTTCGGCGCGGCTCACCTGCCGGCGGTCGTGGTGCCAGTCGCCCGTGTCGCCCGAGATCTCGATCATCTCGCGGTCGTCCATGCCGGTGGCGTGCACGCCGCCGTAGAAAGTCTTGATCCGCTCGGCCATGGCCATGGGGATCTGCAGCCCCATCGAGATGTCCCCGGTGACGTGATCGCCGCCCATCGGCACCGCATCGCCGTAGATCATGTGCTTCTTCATAAAGATCGACACGCCCGTGGCGCCGCCGCCCATGTCGATGCAGGCCGCGCCCAACTCCTGCTCGTCTTCGACCAGCGCTGCCACGCCCGACACATAGGCCGAGCTGGCGATGCCCGCGAGTTCGAGATCACAGCGCTTGACGCAATGCGCGAGGTTCTGGATCGCCTGCGCATTGACCGTCAGCATGTGCATGTCGCAGGTCAGCTCGCGGCCGATCTGCCCGCGCGGATCGCTCAGCCCCGAGCGGTGATCCAGCGCGAAGTTCACCGGCTGCGCATGCATCACCTCGCGGCCATGCCCCACTTCGGGCACATCGCAGGCCGACAGCACCCGCGCCACATCCTGCTCGGTGACGGTGGTGCCATCGACACTCACCTGCCCGTCCAGCCCGTAGCTGCGCGGCTCGGCCCCCGAGAAACACGCAATCACGTGGTCGACCCGGATACCCGCCATCTTCTGAGCAGCCTGAACCGCGGTGCGGATGGCGCGCTCGGTTTCGGTCATCGCAGCGATCTCGCCGAAGCGCACCCCGCGAGAGCGCGTCGTGGCCGCGCCGATCACCCGGAACCCGGCCTGCCCGGCCAGCGAGCCGACGCCGCTGTCGTCGCCCTGCTCGCTGCCATCGAAGCGCAGCACGAGGCAGGCGATTTTCGAGCTGCCCACGTCGAGCACCGCCACGACACCGCGCTGCATCGCCGCCTTGCGCATGTTGCGCATCGCCCGCTGTGACTCGTAAAGCTCGAACATTATCGTGTTTCCCCGGTCTCGATAGACTTGATCCGCCAGTATTCTTCCGCCGCGCTATGGTTCAGCCGCAGGGTCGGACGCTGCGCCAGACGCAGGTCCACCGCCGCGATATCGCGCGACAGCATGTCCACGGCGCCATCCATCGCCATGGCACGTTCGAGCGCCTGAACGGCGCCTTCTTCGGGCAGCAAGATGCGCTGCCCCTTATCCAGAACCAGATCCCAGCGCCGCAGCCCGACCCGCTCCAGCCCGCGCAGACGCCCCGCCAGCGGTGCCGCCGCGGCGAAGAGTTGCAGCGCCTCGGGCACCCGCGCCTCGGCACCGGTGCCGGCGATCACCGGCAAATCGGAATGCGTGGCCCGGCGGCCCGCCGGACCAACAAGCGCGCCCTCTGCGTCGAGCATCTCCAGCCCGCGCAAACCGCGCCACAGCACCACCGGCACGCGCTCGACCACATTGACCTCAAGCACGCCGCCCTGCGTGATCCGCAGGCTCGCGGTCTTCACTGCATCCAGCCCGGCGACGATCTCGCGCATCTGGTCGAGATCGAGGTCAAAGGAGCTGAGCGGGAAGTCGAGCGAGAGAATCTCACGCACATCGTCGGACACGCCGTCGCTGGCACCATCAATGGCCATCAGGTTGACGCGGAACTCGGGCCGCGCCTCGATCTGGTCGCGCACCGACATGATGGCGCCCATGAACGCCTCGCGGTTGCTGTCGATCGAGAAATAGGCACCCGCGCCGCCAATCCCGACGAGGAACGGCAGACCGACGCGCAGCGTGAAGCGGAACAGCGGCGTCAGCATCAGCCGCTCGAGCCGGTACTTCAGGCGCGAAGGCGCGGGATCGGCGCGATGCACCTGCTGCGGACGCGGCTTCTGCGGGCGCGGCATTCGCGCCGGGGCGGCCCCTACCTGTCGCATGAGGCATCCTCCACCATCCAGCGGCAAAGCGCGCCAAACGACATGCCGCTGGCCTGCGCCTGCTCGGGCGCCAGCGACGTCGGAGTCATGCCCGGCTGGGTGTTGGTTTCCAGCAGCACCAGCCCGTCGACGCCGCGGCTTTCGTCCCAGCGGAAGTCGGTGCGGCTGAGGCCGCGACAGCCAAGCGCCTTATGGGCACGCAGCGCGTAGTCGAGACAGGCGTCGAAGATCTCCTGCGGCACCTCGGCAGGGACCACATGGCGCGAGCCGCCCGCCTTGTACTTGGCGTCGTAGTCGTACCAGCCGTCGGTGATAATGTCGGTGACGGTCAGCGCGCGATCCCCCAGCACCGTGGTGGTCAGTTCGCGGCCCGGCGCATAGGTTTCGACCATCACCGTCTGCGGCATCTCTTCGGACAGCTGCGGCGGCGTGTTGGCCCCGTCCATCACCAGATAGACGCCAACCGAACTGCCCTCGTTGAACGGTTTGACCACATAGGGCGGCGTAAGCACGTGGCGCTGCGAGACCTCGGCCTTGTCGGCCAGAACGCTGTCGACCACCGGCAGCCCGGCGGCGCGATAGACTTGCTTGGAGCGGTCCTTGTCCATGGCCAGTGCCGAGGACAGCACACCCGAATGCGTATAGGGAATGCGGAGCCATTCGAGCATGCCCTGCACGCAGCCGTCCTCGCCCCAGCGGCCATGAAGTGCGTTGAAAACGATGTCGGGAGTCAGAGCCGCCAGCCGCGCGGCCAGATCGGGCCCCGCGTCCAGTTCAATCACGTTAAATCCCTCGTCCCGCAAAGCGGCGGCGCATTCCTGACCGGAACTCAGCGACACCTCGCGCTCGGCCGAGGGTCCGCCCATCAATACCGCCACTTTGGGAGCTGCCCTGCTCGACATCCCCAAAACTGCCTCGTTGTGCGGGGTGCTTTGCCCCGTCGTGTGTGTCGCCGGGGTTTGCCCCGGTCGAGCGCCCGCGCACCGCCTAATTCGGCCCGCGAGTCGGATTCACCACGGCGTGCGACCCTGAAATTTCGGGGAAGACTGCCGCCTCGTTCGTTCTTTCCCGCCTGCCTTGTCTGGTGCGCCACTGTCTGATGCGACTATGGATCGACCATGGAACGGGAGTCGGGGCGTTATCCACCCTCGTTTTCCAGCGGATCGCCGACCCGCATGATTTCCCACTGTAGCTGCAAACCACTGTGTTGGAAAACCCTTTTTCGAACTTCCTCGCCCAGACCTTCCAGATCGGCGGCGCTTGCCTCGCCGGTGTTCACAAGGAAGTTGGAGTGCATCGGGCTCATCTGCGCCCCGCCCCGCGTGGCGCCGCGCATCCCGGCGTCGTCGATCACCTTCCACGCCTTCAACTCATGCGTGTCATCGGCCTTGCCGGTCGAGCTGAACCCCGCCGGATTGCGGAAGGTCGAGCCAGCGGTACGGTCCTTGGTCGGCTGGGTCGCGTCGCGTTTCTTCACCTGCGCTTCCATGCGGGCGATCAGGTCGTCGGGCGCGCCCGGGCTGCCCTCGAACACGGCCTCGACCACCACCGCGCCTGCTGGCAACTGCGACTGGCGATACTGCAACTGCAGATCGGCGGCGGGAATCGTCACCAGCGCGCCGTCGCGCAGCACCGCTTTGATCTCCACCAGATGATCGGCCACATAGGTGCCGTAGCAGCCCGCGTTCATCCGCACCGCCCCACCGATCGCGCCGGGAATGGTGCGCAGAAAGGTCAGATCAACCCCTGCCGCCGCCGCGCGCTTGGCCACCTGCGCGTCGAGAGCGGCCGCGCCGGTGGTAACGCGGGTGCCTTCGATCTCGGTCCCGTTGAAGCCGCGCCCCAGCCGGATCACCACGCCGCGCAGCCCGCCATCCCGCACGATGAGATTCGAGCCCACGCCCATCGGGAACACCGGCACGTCTTCCGGCAGCGCCGCGAGGAACTGCTGCAGATCCTCCAGATCGGCAGGCTGAAACAAAACCTCGGCGGGCCCGCCGACGCGCAGCCATGTGAGGTCAGAGAGCGGGCGACCTTCGGTGAGGCGGCCGCGAACGGAGGGAAGTTGGTCTATCATGCGCAGGGTTCTGCCGTGTTCCGCCGCAAGGGTAAAGGGCCCGTGCAGTTCAGGCGATGCGCCTGCGCAGCCACCGGTAAAGATACAGCACCGGCCAGCGCAGCACGCTCGCCCCGGCCAGCAGCACCAGCAGCGCCAGCCAAGGCCCGTTTTGCCACCACACCCAACCCAGCAGCGGCAGCCCCAGCGCGATCAGCACATAGGCCCGGCGCCAATGATTGTCGCGCGAGGGAAGCATCGCCAGAACATTGGCCAGTATCAGCCACAGGCAGGCGAGAAAAAGCGATAGGGTCATGCGGCTTCTCCGGCAGATACCTCAGAGTGGGCCATGCCCCCTTGCCCCGCAAGCGGTTTGACAATGCGGCAGGACTCAATCTGGCATCGACCCGGCGTCTAGATGAACAGCCCGGTCAGGAACCGCCGCACCGGCCACGCCACAAGCAGCCCGCCGCCAGTGCTGGCGATCAGCGCTGCACTGCCCGAGGGATCGTGATTGATCTGCAGCGCCAGCAGCGCGAAGAACGCCAGAGCAAAGAAAAAGACGAGGCGGCGCAGGATCCCCAGCACCGCCACCGCCGACAGCAGGACGATCACGCCCGCGATGGCCCAGAGCAAACTCACGGGCGCGGCCTGCTCATTTCTCCAGCCGCGCCGGCAGGTTGTTGGCCCAGCTCGAAATGGTGCCCGCGCCAAGGCAGACCACCATGTCGCCGGGACGGGCCTGCTCGCGCACCAGCCGTTCCAGATCGTCCTCGCTGATGATCGCCCGCGCGTGGCGGTGACCGTGGCGGATCAGCCCGGCCACAAGATCGTCGCGGGTCGCGCCCTCGATCGGGTCCTCGCCAGCGCCGTAGACCTCGGCGATGGCCACCACGTCGGCCTCGTTGAAGCAGGTGCAGAAATCATCGAACAGCGAGTGCAGTCGCGAATAACGGTGCGGCTGGTGCACGGCGATGACGCGGCCTTCGCATGCCTGCCGCGCGGCCTTGAGCACCGCTGCAATTTCCACCGGGTGATGGCCGTAATCGTCGATGACCGTCACCCCGTTCACCTCGCCGACGCGGGTGAAGCGCCGGTTGACGCCTCCAAAGTTCGCCAGCGCGGTGCGGATCTCATCGCCGGTCATGCCCAGATGGCGCGCGATGGCCACCGCCGAGAGCGCGTTCGACACGTTGTGATCGCCCGGCATCGGCAGGGTGCAGCCCTCGATCACCATGTCCTCGGCCTGAAATGCCACGTCGAAATGCGCGATGCCCTTTTCGTAGCGCAGGTTGATCGCCCGGACATCGGCCTGTGCGTTGAAGCCATAGGTGGTCACGCGGCGGTCGGTCACCCGGCCCACCAGCGCCTGCACCTCGGGGTGGTCGGTGCAGCACACCGCCAGACCGTAGAAAGGAATGTTCGACACAAATTGGTAAAAGCCGTCGCGCAGCTTTTCGATCGAGCCCCAGTGCTCCATGTGCTCGGGGTCGATGTTGGTGACGATGGCGATGGTCGCGGGCAAACGGTTGAAGGTGCCGTCGCTCTCGTCAGCCTCGACCACCATCCATTCGCCAAGGCCAACGCGCGCGTTCGAGCCATAGGCGTGGATGATGCCGCCGTTGATCACCGTCGGATCGAGCCCGCCGCTGTCGAGCAGCGTGGCAACCATCGTGGTTGTGGTGGTCTTGCCATGGGTGCCCGCGACCGCGATGTTCGACTTCAGGCGCATCAGTTCGGCCAGCATCTCGGCCCGGCGCACCACCGGCAGACCGCGCCGCCGCGCCTCGTCAAGTTCGGGGTTGCCCGGCTTGATCGCCGACGAGATCACCACCACTTCGGCGCTGTCGAGGTTCTCGGCGCGCTGTCCTTCGAAGATCACCGCGCCCAGATCGACCAGCCGTTCGGTGATCTTGCTGCACTTGAGGTCCGAGCCCTGCACCGCATAGCCATGATTGAGCAGCACTTCGGCGATGCCCGACATGCCGATGCCGCCGATGCCGACGAAATGGATCGGGCCAACGTCGCCCGGCAGTTTGGTCGCAGGGCTCATGGCCACGCCTCCTTCGGGAAGTCTTTCATCTTTCATCTTGGCCCGGCCTCCTGCTGTCCCGCCTGTTCTTGGTATTGTTCTTCTTCATAATGCTCGGACTCGTCGGTTGTTCCGAAACCGGCAAGCTCTTCAACCATCTGGGCAAGACCAAGCGCCGCGTCGGGGTGCGAGACCGACAGCGCCGCGCGCGCCATCTGCGCCGCGCCCTCGCCATTGGCCAGCACCGCCGCCATCGCCTCGGTCATCGCCTCGACCGACAGCTTGCTTTCCGGGATGCGGATCGCCGCGCCGGCATCCACCAGCCCCTGCGCGTTGACCGTCTGATGATCGGCGAGCGCCGCGGCAAAGGGGATCAGGATCGAAGGCCGCCCGATCACCGAGATATCCGCCACCGAGGAGGCCCCCGAGCGCGAGATCACCAACTGCGCTTCAGACATGCGCGCCGGCACGTCGTTGAAGAACGGCTGCACGTCAGCGTCGATGCCGTGCTCATAGTAGAACTTGGCGACCCGCTCTCCGTCTTCGTCGCGCGCCTGATGGCTGACCCGCAGATGAC
The DNA here is from genome assembly GCF_056161345.1 of Salipiger sp. ABF4_146. Taxonomy (NCBI): domain Bacteria; kingdom Pseudomonadati; phylum Pseudomonadota; class Alphaproteobacteria; order Rhodobacterales; family Roseobacteraceae; genus Salipiger; species Salipiger sp. ABF4_146. The sequence continues at coordinate 51,839 of NZ_JBSWYX010000002.1, forward strand.
GCAGGATCTCCATCGGCAGGCGTTCGATCGCCGGGGGCACCACGTCCGACAGGATGCGCGCGCCCTGCGAGCCGCCGATCACCAGCAGCGACATCGGGTAATCGCCCGGGGGAATATAGCCCGCCGCCGCGCGTTCGCGCACCGCGGCGCGCACCGGATTGCCGACGGGGATGCCCTCGACTCCCTGGGGCAGCTTGGTCGGCCATGTGCCGCAGGCCACCGCGTCGACCTTCTTGGCAAAGATCTCGTTGACCCGGCCCAGCACACCGTTCTGTTCGTGAATCATCGACGGCAGCTTCAGCAGCCGCGCCGCGCCAAGCGCCGGGATCGACGGATAGCCGCCGAAACCAACCACCACGTTCGGGCGGTCACGGCGGAACCGGCGCGCCATCGACAGGATGCCCTTGCCCACCTTCAGCGGCACGGTGATCTTAGACATCAGCCCGCCGCGCGCGAAGGTGGCCGAACTGACCTCTTCGATTTCCGTGGAATGGGGGAAGCCGCCAGTGTAGCGCGCCCCGCGTGCGTCGGTCGACAGTTTCACGCGCCAGCCCCGGCGCAGCATGATCTCGGCCAGCGCCTGCGCGGGGAACATATGCCCGCCCGTGCCGCCGGCCGCGATGACCAGAAGGGGGCGTTTGCCGTGTTCCGCCATTATGCTCGACCTCGTTCCTGCGCGGGGTCTGATGCCCCGCTGCCTTGCATTCCACACCGCGCTTGACTGATTACCAGACTCGGACGCGGCACCACGATTTCGCGCCCGTCTATCGCAGCGGGCCGCGGCGGAAAAGCGCCGCGGCCCGCCCTATGCCTCAGCGCATCCGCGCACGCAGGATCTCGCCGATCTCGCCCTGCGGACGCGAGCGGGTGAAGGCCAGCAGCATGCCCACCGCGATGCCCCCGGCGATCAGCGACGAGCCGCCGTAGCTGACGAAGGGCAGTGTCATGCCCTTGGCCGGCAGCAGCCGCACCGCCACGCCCATGTTGATCATTGCCTGCACACCGAACATCGCCGCAAGGCCGGTGCCTGCAAGGCGGATGAAGGGATCGCGCTCGCGCATCAGCCGGGTCATCGAACGCACCACGACGGTGGCGTAAAGTGTGATGATCGCCATCACCAGCACCAGCCCGTATTCCTCGGCGGCGACGGCGATGATGAAATCGGTGTGCGCATCGGGCAGCGACCATTTCACCTGCCCCTCGCCTACGCCGACACCAAAGAACCCGCCTTCGCGAATGGCGTTGGTGGCATAGCCAAGCTGGGTGTTGGGATCGACGTCCGGCGTCAGAAAGCCGTCGATGCGCCGCGCGAAGTGCTCGGAGTTGTTATAGGCAAACGTCCCGCCCAGAACGACGAGCCCTGCAAGGCACAGCAGCAGGAACATCGGCGCGCCGCCGACAAACCACATCACGCCCCAGCCAAAGAGGATCAGGCAGGCCTGACCGAAGTCGGGCTGCAGCGCCAGCGTGATCACGATGGCGCACATCAGCCCGAACGACCAAGTTTTGCCCGGCGGTCCCCCGATCTCTTGGCTCGCGGCCATCAGCCATGCGGCCACAATCACGAAAGCCGGCTTCAGGAATTCCGAGGGTTGCACGGAGGCGAAGCCCAGCGAGTACCAGCGCACCGCTCCTTTGCCGAAGTCGGTGCCCAGAAACGGCAGCGCCAGCAGCGAGGCGAAGGCAAACGCAAAGCCGATCACCGCCGCCCGGCGCACCATCACCGGGGTCATCATCGAGGTCAGGAACATTGCCGTCAGCGCCAGCCCGCCAAAGAACGCCTGCCGCTGCACGTAGTGGAACGGCGCAAAGCCGTTGCGCTCGGCCAGCGGCGGCGAGGCCGCGAGGCCCAGCAGAATGCCGACCCCGAAAAGCATCAGAACACAGGACAGCGACCATCTGTCTACCGTCCGCCACCATTTCGGCAGGACAGGTTCGCCATCGCGCACGGAGACCGCGCCGTAGACCATTTCCGTCATGGGAATACCGCTCAATTTGCCTGATCGTCCGGATTTTTCCGGATCTTGCGCAGAAGGCTAGCACCTGCCGTACCGTTTGGGAAGCCGCCGCAGTCCTGCTACGCCGCGATGGCCACCCCCTGCCCGCTCTTGCGGCGCGGCGCGATCCGGTGTTTCAGGGCGACATGCAGATCAACACGCTCATCCTCGGCGCCGGTGCCGCCGGCCTCATGTGTGCCGCCCATGCCGGGCCGGGCACGCTGGTCATCGATCACGCCCGCGCCCCGGGCGAGAAAATCCGTATCTCCGGCGGCGGACGGTGCAATTTCACCAACCTCGGCACCGAGCCGTCGCGCTTCCTGTCGCAGAACCCGCATTTCTGTAAATCGGCGCTGGCGCGCTACACCCAGTGGGACTTTATCGAACTGGTCTCGCGGCACGGCATCGCATGGCACGAAAAAACGCTGGGCCAGTTGTTCTGCGACGGCAAGGCGACGCAGATCATCGCCATGCTGCTGCGCGAGATGGAGGCGGCGGGCGCCGAGCTTTGGCTGCAGACCTCGCTGCGGGAACTGACCTATGCGGACGGCACCTACACCGCGCGGCTCGAACGCGAGGGCCGCGAGACGGTGGTGCGCGCCAAGAACCTCGTGGTGGCGACGGGCGGGCGCTCGATCCCCAAGATGGGCGCCACCGGCCTCGCCTATGACATCGCCCGGCAGTTCGGCCACGCGCTGATCGCGCCCCGCCCCGGCCTCGTGCCGCTGACCTTCCCCGAAAAGCGCTTTGCCGATCTGGCCGGGGTCTCGCTGCCCGCCCGCGTCTCGGCGAATGGCACCAGCTTCGACGAGGCGCTGCTGTTTACCCACCGCGGGCTCTCCGGCCCCTCGATCCTGCAGATCTCCAGCTATTGGCACGAGGGCGAAGAGATCAGCGTCAACCTCTCGCCCGCCCTCGACCCCGCCGCGCATCTGCGCGCTGCGCGCAAGGGCGCGGGCAAGCGCGCGCTGACCACCGAACTGCGGCAGATCCTGCCCGAGCGGCTGGTCGGTTACCTCGCCGATCATCTCGATCTCTCGGGCAACCTCGCCGATCTGTCGGACAAGCGCGCCGAGGCGCTCTCGGAGGCGCTGCGCGCATGGGTGCTGCGGCCTTCCGGTTCCGAGGGCTGGCGCACCGCCGAGGTCACGCTGGGCGGCGTCGACACCGACGGGCTCGACAGCCGCAGCATGGGCTCAAAGTCGCAGCCCGGCCTCTATTTCATCGGCGAAGCGGTGGATGTCACCGGCTGGCTCGGCGGCTACAACTTCCAGTGGGCCTGGGCCTCGGGGGCCGCGGCGGGGCAATCTCTTGCCGCAGGCTGACGCCGGGTCTTGAAAAACCCCGGCGATGCTTCCATCTTGTCATGCGCTTGTCACACAGGGCACATCCATGGCCTTCGCCGTTTATCCCACGCTGCATCCCCTCAACTGGGTCCGCGACCTGCGCGCGCAGGTGCCGCGCAAAGCCGCGCGCGATCTGCTCAACCGCATCCGCTACGGGCGCGAGGCGCCGCTCTCGGACGAGCTGATCCATGTGAACCCGTTGGAAGTGGACTACAGCTACAGCGGCGGGCTGCATCTGCGCCGCCCGCACAGCGGCAAGATCGTGCCCGGCGACTGGGATCTGCAGCGCAGCGAGATCGGCAAGAACACCAAGCTGCAAAGCTGTGTACTGCACTACGAACAAGGCGTGCCGTGGCGCGAGACGCCGCTGTTCGCCCGGCTGATGCGCGAAATCTCCGAAGGCAAACGCCCCGACGAATGCGGCTCTGCCGAGGAACTCGACGCGCGCTATGCCGCGCTCGACCGGGTGTTCGAAGAGACGCGCCAGCGCGGACGTCTGCTGTCGCGGGCCGAACTGCCCGACTATTTCCGCCGCGAACATGGCGGCATCCTGCTGCATGTCGCCCGTGACGGCACCCTGCTGCGCGCCAGCGGCGGCGCGCACCGGTTCGCCATTGCACGCATCCTGAAACTGCCGAGCATGCCGGCGCAGCTTGGCGCGGTGCATCTGGAGGCGCTGCTGGGCGGTCATCTCAGCCGCCTGCGCAACGCCCCGAAAAAGGCCTAGAGGCCGTCGCGCACGCGGGCGGCGAAATCCTCGCCGCGCTTTTCGAAGCTGTCGTATTGATCGAAGCTGGCCGCCGCGGGGGCCAGCAGCACCACCTCGCCGGGCTGCGCTTCGGCGCGGGCGCGTGCCACGGCGGTGGCCATGTCGGTGCAGACCTCCGCCTCGATGCCCGGCAGCCCCAGCGCGAAATTCGCCGCCTCGCGCCCGATGACATAGGCCTTGGCGACATGGCCCAGCCCCGGCGCAAGCCCGCCAAGCCCGCCGTCCTTCATCAGCCCGCCGCAGATCCAGCGAATGTTGTCGAAGGCCAGCAGCGCCTTGACCGCCGCATCCACATTGGTGGCCTTGCTGTCGTTGACATAGGTGACGCCCCCCGCCTCGGCGACGATCTGGCTGCGATGCGGCAACCCTTCAAAGCTGTGGAACGCCGCCTCGACCTGCCGCGGCGCCACGCCAAGCGCGCGCACGGCGGCATAGGCCGCGCAGGCGTTCTGGTGGTTGTGCGCCCCCGGCAACCCCTTGACCGCACGCAGGTCGATCGAGGCCACCTGCCGCCCCTTGCGCCATTCGGTCAGGAACCCCTTCTTGGCGAACACCAGCCAGCCCGGGCCGGCCAGCTTGCTGCCCGAAGAGACCTTGATCACCCGGTCATCCGTCGGCCCCTCGGAAAGCTGGTTGGCAAGATACTGCCCTTCGGCCTCGTCCACGCCAATGACGCAGCGGTCCGGCCCGCCTTCGGCGAACAGCCGGCGCTTGGCGGCGAAATAGCCGCCCATGCCGCCATGCCGGTCCAGATGGTCGGGCGACAGGTTGGTGAACACCGCCACATCGGGCGTCAGCGCGCGCGCCAGATCGGTCTGGTAGCTCGACAGTTCCAGCACCACGATGCCGCCGTCGCCCGGCGGGTCGATGTCCAGCACGCCGCGCCCGATGTTGCCTGCCAGCTGGCTCTCGCGCCCGGCGCTCTGCAGAATGTGGTGGATCAGCGCCGAGGTGGTGGACTTGCCGTTCGAGCCGGTCACCGCGATCACCCGCGGCGGCACATCGTACATGTCCCACGCCGCCCCGGCCCCGGCCAGCGCCCGGAAGAACAGGCCGATATCATTGTCCACCGGCACGCCCGCCGCCCAGGCGGCGGCGATCACCGGGTTGGGGTCGGGGTAAAGATGCGGGATGCCCGGAGAGACCACCAGCCAGTCGACGCCGTCAAAGCCGCCCGGCTTGGCCAGATCGCGGCTCTCGAAGCCCTCGGCCTCGGCCCCCTCGCGGGCGGTGGCATTGTCGTCCCAGACCAGCACCGCAGCGCCGCCTTCGCGCAGCGCCCGCGCCGCCGACAGCCCAGACCGCCCGAGCCCCAGCACCGCAACGCAGCGCTCCTCAAAGCCAGAAACCGGAATCATCCCAATGCCCTCACGCCTGCAGTTCGCTGCCACCACCGCTATCGCATCGGCCGCGCGTGCACCAGAGGACCCGGCGCGCACAGGCCGCAGCCGCCCCTTCGTCTAGATGCAAATATCCCGGGGGTCCGGGGGCAGCGCCCCCGGCCTGTCAAACCGCCCGCCGCGCCTCAGCGCAGCTTCAGCGTGGCCAGACCGATCAGCGCGAGGATCAGCGAGATGATCCAGAACCGGATGACGATCTGCGGCTCGGCCCAGCCCTTCTTCTCGTAGTGGTGATGGATCGGCGCCATCAGGAACACCCGCTTGCCGGTGCGCTTGAAATAAAGCACCTGAATGATCACCGACAGCGCCTCGACGACGAAAAGACCGCCAACGATGGCCAGCACGATCTCGTGCTTGGTGGCCACCGCGATGGCGCCAAGCCCGCCGCCAAGCGCCAGCGAGCCGGTGTCGCCCATGAACACCGCCGCGGGCGGCGCGTTGTACCACAGGAAACCAAGCCCGCCGCCGATCAGCGCGGCGGTGAAGATCAGGATCTCGCCGGTGCCGGGCACGTAGTGCACATCAAGATATTCGGTGAAGTCGGTGCGGCCCACCGCGTAGGCGATGATCCCCAGCGTGCCGCCGGCGATCATCACCGGCATGATCGCCAGCCCGTCGAGCCCGTCGGTCAGGTTCACCGCGTTGGCGGCGCCGACGATGACGATCATCGCAAACGGCACGAACAGCCAGCCCATATCAAGCAGCAGGTTCTTGAACACCGGGAACGCCAATTGCCCGGTCAGTTCCGCCGGGTGCAGCCATGCCGCCCAAGCCGCCGCGATGGCGGCGATGCCGAACCCGATCAGCAAGCGGACCTTGCCCGACACGCCGTCGGTGTTCTGCTTCTTCACCTTGGCATAATCGTCGGCGAAGCCGATCATCGCGTAGCCCATGGTGACAAACAGCACCATCCACACGAACCCGTTGTCGAGCCGCGCCCAAAGCAGCGTCGAGGTCAGCAGCGCACCGACGATCAGCAGCCCGCCCATGGTCGGAGTGCCTGCCTTGACGAAATGCCCCTCGGGGCCGTCGGTGCGGATCGGCTGGCCCTTGCCTTGCCGCTTGCGCAGCACGTCGATCAGCGGACGCCCGAACAGGAAGCCGAAGATCAGCGCGGTCAGGAACGCTCCGCCCGCCCGGAAGGTGATGTAGCGGAACAGGTTGAAAACATCGCCGCCGTCACTCAGTCCAGTCAGCCAATAGAGCATGAGCCCCGGTCCTTCTTGTCAGATAGTGGCGCGCGCATGACCCATTTTCCGGATCGCGTCAACCACGCGCGCCAGCGCCATCGACAGCGAGCCCTTGACCAGCACCACATCGCCAGCGTCGAGATCATGGCGCACCCGCTCGGCCATCGCCGTGCTGGTTTCGGCCCAATGGCCGCGCTTGTCCTCGGGCAGCGCCAGCCACAGATCGCGCATCAGCGGCCCGACGCAATGCACGATATCGATGTGGCCCATCGACGGATGCCGCGCCAGCGCGCGGTGCAGGTCGTGCTCCTGCGTGCCCAGTTCCTTCATATCGCCCAGATAGGCGATGCGCCGTCCCTGCGCGACGCGCCCCAGCCCGTTCTTCGGCTGCGCGCCCGCCAGCACTTCCAGCGAGGCGCCAAGCGAGGCGGGGTTGGCGTTATAGGCGTCGTCAATCAACTCGAGCGTCTGCTCGGTCTCTACCGGGTCGAGCACGATCTCTTCGCGCAGGCCGCGGCCCGCTCCGGCCTCCCATTGCCCCAGCGCGGTGACCGCCAGCGCGCGGTCCAGCCCCAGCGCATGCACCGCCGCCAGAACACCCATGCCGTTGACCGCGAAATGCCGTCCCGGCACGCCGACCTTGTAAAGCACCGGCGTACGCCACGCGCGGCCCTGCGCCACGGTGGTGGCATCGCCGACGGTGACCTCTTCGACGCGGTGATGATTGCCCGCCGCCTCGCCAAAGGTGATGACCTGCGCCGCCTTGGCCTCGGCCAGTTCGACCAGCAGCGGCGAGACCTCGAGATCGCCATTGACCACGGCGCTGCCGCCGGGCTCCAGCCCCTCGAAGATCGCCGCCTTCTCGCGCGCGATGCCTTCGAGGTTCTCGAAGGCGGCCAGATGCGCCGGTGCGACGATGGTGATCATCGCCACATGCGGCCGTGCCATGCGGCTCAGCGGGGCGATTTCGCCGGGGTGGTTCATGCCGATCTCGATCACGGCAAAATCCACATCCGCAGGCATCCGCGCCAGCGTCAGCGGCACGCCCCAGTGGTTGTTGTAGCTCTTTTCGGCGGCATGAACCGTGCCCTGCGCGCCCAGCACCGTGCGCAGCATCTCCTTTGTGGAGGTTTTGCCCACCGAGCCGGTCACCGCCACCACTTGCGCCCGCGTGCGCGCCCGCGCTGCGCGCCCCAGCGCCTCCAGCCCCGGCAGCACGTCGTCGACGATCAGCAGCGGCGCATCCTCGGGCACATCCTCCGGGATACGGCTGACGAGCGCGGCCCCTGCGCCTTTCTCCAGCGCCTGCGCCACGAAGTCATGCGCGTCGCGCGCCGCGGTCAGGGCGACAAAGAGATCGCCCTTCTCCAGCGTGCGGGTGTCGATCGAAACGCCGCTGACGCTCCAGTTGCCAATGGCCCGCCCGCCGGTTGCGGCGGCGGCCTCTTCAGCCGTCCAAAGCGTCACAGCCCTCTCCCGTCCAGCGCGTTCACAGCAACGCTCGCCTGCTCGACGTCGTCGAAGGGGTAGATCGTATCGCCGACGATCTGCCCGGTCTCATGGCCCTTGCCGAGGATCATCAGCGCATCCCCCGGCCCCAGCGCATCAACGCCGCGCAGGATCGCCTCGGCGCGGTCGCCGACCTCCAGCGCGCCCGGCGCGCCGTCCAGCACCTCGGCACGGATTGCGCCCGGATCCTCGCTGCGCGGGTTGTCGTCCGAGACGATCACCATGTCGGCGAACTCATGTGCCGCGGCCCCCATCAGCGGGCGCTTGCCCGGATCGCGGTCGCCGCCGGCGCCGACGATGGCGATCAGCCGGCCCATCACGTGCGGGCGCAGCGCCTGCAGCGCGGTTGCCACGGCGTCGGGTGTATGGGCAAAGTCGACGTAGACCGCTGCGCCGTTGTCGCGCGTCGCCGCCAGTTGCATGCGGCCGCGCACCGTCTCCAGCCGCTCCAAAGCCGGGAACACCCGTTCGGCCTCAGCGCCGCAGGCCAGCGCAAGGCCCGCGGCCAGCGCCGCGTTCTGCCCCTGAAAGCCGCCGATGAGCCCGAGCCGCAGCTGCTGCACCGCGCCGCGCCAGTCGAGCCGCAGGTCCTGCCCGGTGGCATGGAAGCGCTGGCCGAGGATGCGCAGATCGCAGCCCTCTGCCGCGCCGACCGAGATCACCTCCTGCCCACGCGCACGGGCGATGGCCATCATGTCGACGCCGCGCGGGTCGTCGATATTGATCACCGCGATGCCGTCATCCGGCAGAACCCGCGCGAACAGCCCCGCCTTGGCGGCGAAATACTCTTCGAAATCCGCGTGGTAATCGAGGTGATCCTGCGTGAAATTGGTGAATCCCGCTGCCGCCAGTTGCACCCCGTCGAGGCGGCGCTGGTCGAGCCCGTGGCTCGAGGCCTCCATGGCGCAGTGATCGACCCCCGCAGCGGCGGCTTCGGACAGCGCGCGATGCAGGGTGATCGGCTCGGGTGTGGTGTGCTTCAGCGGCGCCTGCCAGTCGCCTTCGACGCCAGTGGTGCCGAGGTTGATGGCGCGACAGCCAAGGTCTTGCCAGATGTGACGCAGGAAGGTCGCGACCGAGGTCTTGCCGTTGGTGCCGGTGACGGCGGCCATCACCTGCGGCTGCGCGCCGAACCACAGCGCCGCGACATAAGAGAGCGTCTGCCGCGGGTCGGCGGCGATGACCAGCGCCGCCTCGTTTTCGGCCAGCGCGTCAGCGGCCAGCGCGGCGCCTTCGGCATCGGTGAGAATGGCCGCGGCGCCCTGCGCCAGTGCGGTGGGGATGAATGTCGCGCCGTGCACCTTGGTGCCCGGCAGCGCCGCGAACAGATGCCCCGGTTGTACCTCCCGGCTGTCGACCGAGACCCCCGTCACCTTTGCATCGCGACCGCCGCGTGCGGTCAGCCCCAACTCGCCGAGGCTCTTGCCTCCCTCAGAGACGGTGCTCATGACGGCCCTTTCATCGTTCTTCAAATACGTATGGCCAGAAACCGGCCAGAGGCGCGCCGCCCGGTCAGTTCCGGACCAGCGTCACCTCTTCCTCTTCTGGCACATCGTATTCCGGACGCAAGCCCAGAAGCGGCGCGATCCTGCCGATCATCTCGGCGGCCACCGGCACGGCGGTCCAGCCCGCCGAGCGGCGCGGACGGCTGCCCGAGGTTTCCACCGGCTCGTCCAGCGTCACCACCAGCGCGTATTGCGGATCGTCGGCGGGGAAGATCGAGCTGAAGGTGGCGATCACCTTGTCCTTGTAATAGCCGCCGCCGCGTTCCTTGGGCTTGTCGGCGGTGCCGGTCTTGCCCGCCACCTTGTAGCCCGGCACATCGCCGAAGCTGGCGGTGCCCTCGGTGACCACAAGCCGAAGCATTTCCGCCGACTCGCCGGCGACTTTCTCGGACATCACCCGTGGGCCGTAGTGCGGCCCGTCCTGCTTGAGCAGCGTCGGATTGATCTTGTGCCCGCCATTGGCAATCGCCGCGTAGCCCGCCGCGAGATGCAGCGGCGAGGCCGAAAGACCATGGCCGTAGGAAATGGTCACGGTGCTCAGCTCGGTCCAGCGGCTGGGCAGCAGCGGTTTGCCGCCTGCCGCCTCGGTCAGTTCGATGCCGGTGGCGTCGAAGAACCCCATGGACTTCATGAACTGCTGCTGCCGCTCGGCGCCGATCGCCAGCGCCATCTTGCCGGTGCCGCGGTTCGAACTGTGCTGAATGATGCCTTGGACGGTCTGCTTGCCGTAGTTGTGGCCCTCGAACTCGCCGATGCGAAAGCCGCTGACCTTCATCGGCGGCGAGGTATCGATCACCGTGTCGGGCTTCACCAGCCCCAGTTCCAGCGCCTGCGCGGCGGCGAAGATCTTGAAGGTCGACCCCAGTTCATAGACCCCCTGCACCGCGTGGTTGAACAGCGGGCTGTCCGACGGGCTGCCCGACACCGGCGGGCGGGGTCGGTCGTTGGGGTCGAAATCGGGCAACGAGGCCATGGCGATGATCTCGCCGGTGTGCACATCCAGCAGCACCGACGCCGCGCCCTTGGCGTTCATCAGCTTCATGCCCGATTCCAGCACGCGCTCGGTCGCCGCCTGCACGCTGAGATCGATCGACAGTTCCAGCGGCGCGCCGCCCCGGGCCGGATCGCGCAGTTCGTCGTCAAAAAAGCGCTCGATCCCCGCCGTGCCGATGACCTCGGCCGAGGCCACGCCCTCGCGCCCGAAGCTGGCACCGCCAAGGATGTGCGAGGCCAGCTTACCATTGGGATAGAGCCGCATCTCGCGCGGGCCGAACAGCAGACCAGGCTCGCCGATGTCATGCACCGCCTGCATCTGTTCGGGGCTGATCTTCTTCTTCACCCACATGAACTTACGCTTGCCGTTGGTGAAATCCTTCACCAGCCGCTCGCGATCGATATCGGGGAAGATCTTCAGAAGTTCGTCGGCGGCGCGTAGCGGCTCGATCATCTGGTGCGGATGGGCGTAGAGCGAGTGCGTTTCCATGTTGGTGGCCAGCACCCGGCCCTGCCGGTCGACGATGTCGGCGCGCGAGGCAATGATCGACGCCCCCGGAAGCTGCGCCCGCGGCTCTTCGGCTTGCGATTGCGCCAGCATGCCCATGCGCAGGCCGATCACCACGAAGGCACAGAAGAACACCAACCCGAGCACCAGAAGCCGACCCTCGGCGCGCGTGCGAGCCTTGTCGCGCATCTGCTCGTGACGGATGCGCAGGTTCTCGCGTTCGATCGCATCCGGGTTCTCACCGCGGCGCCGGGCGTCGAGGACGCGCGCCAGCGGGCGAAGCGGGATGCGCCCGTTCATTGCGACGCCCCCGAGGCAGCGCCTGCGCTGGTCACGTCGACCAGATCGTTGAACACCAGCGCGCGGTTGTCAGGGTAATTCACCTGATCGATGCGCCCGAACTGCTCGGGGCGCATCGGCAGAAGGCCAAGCCGCTCAAAGTTCAGCTCGGCCAGATCGCGCAGCCGGTCGGGGCGGTTCAGATAGGCCCATTCGGCGCGCAGGATCGCCAGACGCGCCCGCGCGTCGCCGATGTCGCGCTGCAATTCGCGCACGTTGTCCAGCGAGGCCTGCGTTTTGTAGTTCTCGTGATAGGCCCAGAAGGCCAGCCCGATCACCGCCATGAAGGTGGTCACATAGAGAAGCGTTCGCATCAGCTCTTTCCTCTCAACTGGGGCATGGAGAGCACCCCGGATTCGATATCTCCGGCCTCTGCCGTTGTCCGGCGCCCCACCCGCAGGCGCGCCGAGCGGGCGCGCGGGTTGACCGCCAGTTCCTCCTCGTCCGGCCCCACAGCCTTGCGGGTCACCAGTTCGAAGCGCGGCGCCTCCGTCTCGACCTGCGGCTCGTAGCGGCTGACCGAATTGAGCCGCCCCGCCCGCGCCTGAAGGAAGCGTTTGACCATGCGGTCTTCGACCGAATGAAAGGTGACGACAGCCAGCAGACCGCCGGGTTTCAGCGCCCGTTCGGCGGCCATCAGCCCGCGCCACAGCGCGCCATATTCGTCGTTGACCGCGATGCGCAGCGCCTGAAACGAGCGCGTCGCCGGGTGCGATTGGCCGGGCTTGGGGCGCGGCAGGCAGGCTTCGACGATGGACGACAGTCGCGCCGTCGTCTCGATCGGCTCGACCGCGCGCTCACGCACGATGGCCTTGGCGATGCGGCGCGAGGCGCGCTCTTCGCCGAAGGTGTAAAGCACATTCGCAAGCGTGGTCTCGTCGAGCCGCTTCACCAGGTCGGCGGCGGTCTCGCCCGACTGCTCCATGCGCATGTCGAGCGGGCCGTCTTTCTGGAACGAAAACCCGCGCTCGGCGCGGTCAAGCTGCATCGACGACACGCCCAGATCGAGCACCACGCCATCGACGTCCTGCGCATGCGCATCCATATTGGCGAAATTGTCTTCGACGAGTTCGAGCCGGCCTTCGTACTGGCCGATCCAATCGGCGGCCATCTGATGGGCGAGCGGGTCACGGTCGATGCCGATCACCTTGTCGGCGCCCGCATCCAGCAGACCGCGCGCATAGCCCCCTGCCCCGAAGGTGCCGTCGATCCACGTGCCCTGCACAGGTGCCACCGCCGCCAGCAGGGGCCGCAGCAGGACGGGGACATGCGGTGCGGCGTTGGGGTCTTTGGGCGCCGCCATGGCTCAGGCCTCCTCGGTTTCGTCGTCTTCGTCGAGCAACTGCAGCGGATCGAAGTCCGCGGGCATCTCGTCGAGGAATTCCTCGGTGCCGGCCAGTTCGTCCTCTTCGAAGGTCTCCGGCTTCCAGATCTGGAAGGTGTCGACGTTGGAAGCGAAATAGGCCCAGTCCTCGAGGTCGATCTTAGCACGCAGCTTGGCCGGAAGCACGATGCGCCCGGTTTCATCAACGCTGGTGGTGACCGATTGGGTCGAGAAGAGACGCTCCAGAAGGCGGCGCTTCTGCGAGCCGCGCTTCATTGCCGAGATGCGGTCCTCGACGGCCTCCATCTCCTCGATCGTGTAGCATTCAAGATATTTGCGGCGGTGATCGCCGTAGACGATCACGAAGTTCGGGTTAAGCCCTTCGGTCCAGTCCGGATCACCGGCTTCGAGCACACGGCGGAAAGAGGCCGGAATCGACACGCGACCCTTGCCATCCACCTTGTTGCGGCTCTCGCCTCTGAACCTCAGCCTGCGGCCCACTGTCCCTACTCTCAAATCCCCGAAACGAAATACGGCGGGCTGATCTGCTGCCACTGATCAACCCGCCGCCTTGACCCGTTTTCCGGGCTAGTCCAGCTGCGCGTGCCACCTGGGGGGATGTCTGCTCGCTCACGCGCTGGATTCTTCATGTGGACGAAGGGCGGGTGCCTGTATGAACCTGCTCGTTTTATTATTCTGGGATGTTCTGCCGGGGTCGTTTGCTGCCCCTTAATCCCGTCCCTTCGTCGTGGTTAAAGGTATGTCATGGGAAATCATGGGAGGCAATAGGAATTTACGGCAGACTCCCCCCTCATGTTGCCCACAGGGCCTGTGGAAAACTACATATTGGGTGCCGTTACGGCAATTTTCACGAACATTTGGTAAGCGGGAACCGGCTCAGCGCTAAATATAGTCACGCGGCTGTGAGTGAAAATTCCCCACAAAATCCCAAAAAAATTTCCCAGAAGGGGCCCGACGATGGGTGGAATCGCGATGTCGTGAGCATTTCCCACGTCCCATGTGCCGCAGCAAGCCCTGAATCGGCGCAGCTTTTCGGCGGAATCGGTCGCTGCGCCCCAGAAGCCACAGCCGGGCGCGGGGCCATCTCCCGCCGTTTCGAAGTTTCGTCCCATGCTTTCCCATGGCGCCCATGCTTTCCCATGACACCCATGCCGTCCCATCCCGTCCCGCACGGCACCCACGTGGCGCGCACGTGCCACTGGCGCCAAAACGGGCCGTGACGCAAATGTGTGCCGCCAGACAGCGTGGAACGCTGGCATTTCGCCCTGCCGCATGATCTTGGAATGGCATGGACCGTATTTCTATCGCCACCGCCGCGCTCGCAGGCCTGCTCGCGCTGACCGTCACCCTCCTGACGGTCGGCCCTCAAGTGGTGCCTGGCGACGCTCTGCGCGGCGACAAGGTTCAGCACGCGCTCGGCTTTGGCGGCATCATTGCCCCGATCGCGCTGCTGCGGCCGCGTTGGCTGTGGTGGTGCGCCCCTGCCGCCATCGCATTTGGCGGGCTGATCGAGGTGGTGCAGGCCTACGTCGGGCGCGATGCCGAACTGGGCGATTGGGCCGCGGACGCCGTCGGCGTGCTGAGCGCCTGTTTGCTCGCGGCCGCCCTGCGCGGCGCCATGCGCCGTGTGAGAGCGCGCCGCGACCCGCTCCGCAGCCGCTAAACACCGCCACCATCCGAGACTTTGCCGAGATCTGCGGCGCAACCGCCCGCGCCGGCGGCTGTCGAGCGGCTGTCGATACGCCCGTGGTGCGCAAGCCCCTGCCCCGCCTTGACCCGGCCCGGCGCATGGCTGATACCTGCGCGCAAAGGACGCTACGTATGACACTTCCCCGCATTACCGACAGCCACTGCCACCTCGACTTCCCCGATTTCGACGAGGAGCGGCCCGAAATCATCGCCCGCGCGCTCGAAGCCGGGGTGCACCGGATGGTCACCATCTGCACCCGCCTACGCAACGAGCCGCAAGTGCGCGCCATCGCAGAGACCAACGACCCTGTGTTCTATGCCGCCGGCACCCACCCGATGAGCGCCGCCGAAGAGCCCATGGCCACGGTGGACGAGTTGATCGCGCTGGCGCAGCACCCGAAATTCGTCGGCATTGGCGAGACCGGGCTCGACTATCACTACACCGCCGACAGCGCCGAGGTGCAAAAGCAGTCTCTGAAGGTGCATATCGAGGCCGCACAGGAAACCGGCCTGCCGCTGATCATCCATGCCCGGGCCGCCGACGACGATATGGCCCGCATCCTCACCGAAGGCTACAAGGCCAAACCTTACGCCTGCGTGATGCACTGCTTCAGCTCTTCGGCCGAACTGGCGCGCGCGGCGCTCGACTGCGGCTTCTATTTGTCGATGTCCGGCATCGCCGCCTTCCCCAAGTCCAAGGACCTGCGCGAGATTTTCGCCAGCGCGCCGCTCGAGCGCATCCTCGTCGAAACCGACAGCCCCTATCTTGCGCCGCCGCCCTACCGCGGCAAGCGCAACGAGCCGGGCTACAGCGTGCACACCGCCAAGGTCGGCGCCGAGACATTCGGGCTCAGCTACGCCGACTTCGCCGCCGCCACCGAGGCCAACTTCGACCGTCTCTTCGCCAAGGCCGCGAACTGGAGCCCCGCATGAGCGGCGAACTGCGCTTCACCATCCTCGGCTGCGGCTCGTCGGGCGGCGTGCCGCGGCTTGGCGGCAAATGGGGCGAATGCGACCCCGAGAACCCCAAGAACACCCGTCGCCGCTGTTCGCTGCTGGTCGAGCGCGACGGCCCCGAAGGCACCACCCGCGTGCTGATCGACACCTCGCCGGACATGCGCGCGCAACTGCTGGACGCGGGCATCGGCCATCTTGACGCGGCGGTCTGGACGCATTCGCACGCCGATCACACCAACGGGCTCGACGACCTGCGCCAAATCGTCTTCAACCGCGGCGACAGGCTGCCGGTCTGGGCCGACGGCGCAACGCAGAACGAGCTGATCTCGCGCTTTGGCTACGCCTTCGTGCAGCCCGAGGGCAGCCCCTACCCGCCGATCTTCGATCTACACACGATCACCGGCGCGTTCACCGTCGACGGTGCGGGCGGGCCGATCACGCTGACGCCCTTCGAGGTCGATCACGGCAGCATCGACGCGCTTGGCTTCCGCATCGCCGATCTGGCCTATGTGCCCGACGTAGTGCGCCTGCCAGACGCCGCGTGGGAGCATCTTTCGGGCCTTGAGTGCTTCATCATCGACGCGCTGCGCCGCAAGCCGCATCCGACCCACGCGCATCTCGATCTGGCGCTGGAGTGGATCGCCCGCGCGCAGCCGCGCACGGCGGTGCTGACCAACATGCACATCGATCTCGACTATGCGACGCTCGCCGCCGAGACCCCCGACCACATCAGCCCGGCCTACGACGGCATGGTTCTGCGTTATGCGCTCTGAGGAGAAGCGCCGCGCAGACCATCCCGGCGCAGCGATGCGCAACAGCCCTTCATTGTTCCCCAAACACGCCCGCCGGAGGCCCTCTGCGCCCCGGCGCATGCTCTGAAAGCTCCTCTCCCATGCAGGCCCTTCTCGACGTCATTCTCCCGGTCTTCATCGTCATCGGCGCGGGCTATCTCGCCAGTTGGCGCAAACTGCTGACCGACAGCGCCATCGACGGGCTTATGGGCTTTACCCAGACCATCGCGGTGCCCTGCCTGCTGTTCCGCGCCATGTGGCAGCTTGATCTTGGCGAGTATTTCCGCTTCGACCTGCTGTTCTCCTTCTACGCCGGGGCGATCACCTGCTTTTTCGTGGCGCTGCTCGGCGCACGGGTGATCTTCAAACGCGACTGGGAAGACAGCGTGGTCATCGGCTTCTGCGGGCTGTTCTCCAACTCGCTACTGATCGGCCTGCCGATCACCGAACAGGCCTATGGTGAGGATGCGCTCAACGCCAACTACGCGATCATCGCCATGCACTCGCCGCTGTGCTACGCCATCGGCATCACCGCCATGGAGATCGCCCGCGCCCGCGGCACCGAACTGCGCCGCCTGCCGCTCACCATCACCCGCTCGCTGTTCCGCACGCCGATGGTCATCGGCATCACCATCGGCATCGTGCTCAACCTGCTGAACGTGCAATTGCCAAGCCCGGTGGTCGATGCGCTGGGGCTGCTCACCCGCACCGCCCTGCCCGCGGCGCTCTTTGCGCTTGGCGGCGTGCTCTATCGCTACCGCCCCGAGGGCGACATGCGCACCATTCTCTTTGTCTGCGCGCTGTCGCTTGGCCTGCACCCGCTGATCACCTTCAGCCTCGGCACCGCCTTTGACCTGCCCACCGACGCCTTCCGCTCGGCGGTGGTCACCGCCTCGGTCGCGCCGGGGGTGAACGCCTATGTCTTCGCCAACCTCTATGGCCGGGCGAAACGCGTCGCCGCCTCTTCGGTGCTGCTGGCCACCGGCATGTGCATCGTCACCACCTGGGCCTGGCTGCACGTGCTGCCGTAACGCCACAGCCAGCCGCCAAACGGCCGCCCTGTCGCAAAATGCCAAGAACATGACGCGGCAGGCGCACCGCCCCGCTGCAGGATTCGCGACACTGGTGGCCTGATATTAGGGCGCGCGGAGCGCAGGGGCACTCGTCATGATCACCGTTCTGGCCGGCGTCTGGGCGCTTTTGCTCGGCATCGTGCTCATCATGCTGGGCAACGGCATGCATTTCACCCTGATCGGCCTGCGCGGCGGCATCGAGGGATTCTCCGCCGCCGAACTGGCCGTGGTCACCTCAGGCTATTTCATCGGCTTCCTGTCGGGCGCGCGGATCACCCCGCAGCTGATCCGCCGGGTCGGCCACGTGCGAGTCTTCGCCGCGCTCGGCAGCTTTATGTCGGCGGGGCTGATCGCCTTCCCGCTGATCGCCGAGCCCTGGGCCTGGACCGCGCTGCGCCTGCTGGTAGGCTTTTGCATGTCGGGTGTCTACGTGACCGCCGAAAGCTGGCTCAACCACGCCGCGACGAACGAAACCCGCGGCAAAGTGCTGTCGGCCTATATGATCGCGCAGACCGTCGGCATCATCGGTGCGCAGGGCCTGCTGTCGCTCGGCGACGCGGCCACCTCGGCGCTGTTCATCGGCGCCTCGATCCTCGTGTCGATCTCTTTTGCGCCGATCCTGCTGTCGGTCACGCCGGTGCCCGCCGTCGAGGTGGCACGGCCGATGCCGCTGCGCGCGCTGTTCCGCGGCTCCCCGCTTGGCACCATCGGGATCTTCCTGCTTGGCAGCGTCTACGCCACGCAATCGGGCATGGGCGCGGTGTTCGGCACGCAGATCGGGCTGAGCGCGGGGCAGATCGCGTTCTTTGTCGCCATGCTGTTCGCCGGCGCTCTGGTGCTGCAGTACCCCATAGGCTGGCTGTCGGACCAGATGGACCGGCGCAAGCTGATCTTCGGCACATCGGCCCTCGGCGCGGGCGCCTGTGTGCTGGGATGGGTCACGGGGGGCGATCTGCACACCCTGATGGCAGCGGCTCTCCTCGCGGGCGGCGTCACCACGCCGCTCTATGCGCTGCTGCTGGCCTTCACCAATGACGCGCTGTCGGCCGAAGACATGCCCGCCGCCTCCGGAGGCCTGGTCTTCACCTTCGGCCTCGGCGCCATCGCCGGCCCGCTGGTCACCGGCTGGGCGATGCAGGCGGCGGGCCCGCCGGCGTTCTGGCTGGTGCTGGCAGCCACCTTCGCCGCCATGGCGCTCTACGCGCTCTACCGCATGACCCAGCGCGCGCCCGCGCCGCGCGACGAAGCCGAAAGCTATCTCAACGTTCTGCCGACAAGCTCTCCGGTGGCCGTCGAGGCCGCTGGCGCCTGGGCTGCCGAAAACGCCGAAGCCGAACGCGACGAGGCCGCCGCGCCCTAACAGCGCCCCCTTCTTCTCTTTCAAAATACGCCGGGGGTGAGCCGCGCAGCGGCGAGGGGGCAGCGCCCCCTGCCCAACCGACGGCCTTGCCCACAAACGCATTAAGCATCGACGCGCGGGCAAGCTGCCTGAAGCGCGGCGGAGGAAAGCCCACCAGCCCCTTGAGTCTCAGTTCCGCCTCGCCATCATGAACCGCCGCTTGGCCACCCAAAGCGCCGAGAGCGAGGCTGTCATATGACATCAGCAGGCCAACGTGACTGTCAGACCAAAAGGGCAATATGCGCATCTAGGCGCATGCTGAAGAAGGCGTGCAGAGGTGCCGCAAATCGTGGACGGGGATCAGCGCGGTCGTCAACCGCGGGCGACAAGACCTCGAAGCAGAGTTTACCCACATGCCGCGCGCATGTCGGCTTCGGGTTTGAAGCGATGGGCGCTTGACTGACGTGCCTGACACGATCAGCACGCCATCTTTGGTGTCCCGGTCACACTCTGGAAAGTCTGCCACCTTCGGGCTGGCAAACCGCCGAGCGTGACCATAGATGCCTCCGAATTGACCTAGGAGCAGACCTCAAGATGCGCCAGCGCCTTTCCGATTTTCTCGACCGATCCGCGACCCGCTACACGATCATGGGCGTGATCTTGTTCAATGCGATCGTCCTTGGCCTGGAAACCTCCCAAGACGTCATGAACACCGCCGGCGGTCTCATCGTTGCGCTGGACACCGCCTGCCTCGCGATCTTCGTGGCCGAACTGGTCGCCAAACTCTATGCGCGCGGGCTGCGCTTCTTCCGCGATGCCTGGAACATCTTTGACTTTCTTGTGGTGGGGATCGCGCTCATCCCGGCCGCCGGCGCGCTGTCGGTTCTGCGGGCGCTGCGCATCCTGCGGCTGCTGCGGGTGATTTCCGTGGCACCGACGCTGCGCCGCGTGGTCGAGGGCTTCATCGCCGCCGTCCCGGGGATGGCCTCGGTCTTCCTGCTGATGGGCGTGATCTTCTACATCGCCGCGGTCATCGCGACCAAGCTCTTTGCCGCGACCTTCCCCGCGTGGTTCGGCTCGCTGGGCGCTTCGCTCTACACGCTGTTCCAGGTGATGACGCTGGAAAGCTGGTCGATGGGGATCGTCCGGCCGGTCATGGAGGTCCACCCGGAGGCGTGGATCTTCTTCGTCCCGTTCATCCTGATCACCACCTTTGCCGTGGTGAACCTCGTGGTTGGCCTGATCGTCAACTCGATGCAGGACGCGCATGCCGAGGAAACCAACGCAGCCACCGACACCTACCGCGACGAGGTCATCCGCCGTCTGGCCGCGATCGAAGAGCATCTCAAGACAGCGGGCGACGGCGCGGAGGCTGCCGGCAACACGCACCACACCCCCGAGACCGCGAACGACGCGCCGGCGCGCGCCCGGGGATAGAGCGCACCCGGCGCGCAGCGCTCGACGGCGGAGGGTCGGAAGGGGACGCTTGGAGCATCGCTTCAAGGTGTTTCCTGAACCGGCCCATGCGCCGCACCGAAGCTTGCGCAGCACCGCTCGGGCCATGACCCCGACAAAGATTGCCGCGGATTCTTTCCACCAGCCCGGCGCAGGCGCCAATTTGATGGTTCCCACCGCCGCGCCGTGGATCTATACGGAGCCCGTTTGAACCGCCGGCAAAAGGACAGGTGAGCAATGGCTAACGTGGTCGTCGTAGGCGCCCAGTGGGGCGACGAAGGCAAGGGCAAGATCGTGGACTGGCTCTCGGAGCGGGCCGACGTGGTCGCGCGCTTCCAAGGGGGCCACAACGCGGGCCATACGCTGGTCATCGACGGCAAGGTGTTCAAGCTGAACGCCCTGCCCTCCGGTGTGGTGCGTGGCGGCAAGCTGTCGGTGATCGGCAACGGCGTGGTGCTCGATCCGTGGCACCTGGTGAAAGAGATCGAGACAATCCGCGCGCAGGGCGTCGACATCAGCCCCGAGACGCTGATGATCGCCGAGAACACGCCGCTGATCCTACCGATCCACGGCGAGCTCGACCGCGCCCGCGAGGAAGCGGCCACCAAAGGCACCAAGATCGGCACCACCGGGCGCGGCATCGGCCCGGCCTATGAGGACAAGGTGGGCCGCCGCTCGGTGCGCGTGGCAGACCTTGCCGATCCCGAAACCCTCGAACACCGCGTCGACCGGGCGCTGCAGCACCATGATGCGCTGCGCCGCGGCCTCGGGCTCGAGCCGGTGGACCGCGACGGGCTGATCGCCCAACTCAAGGAGATCGCACCGAAGATCCTCGAGTACGCCGGCCCGGTGTGGAAGGTGCTCAACGAGCAGCGCCGCGCCGGCAAGCGCATCCTGTTCGAAGGCGCGCAGGGCGCGCTGCTGGACATCGACTTCGGCACCTACCCCTTCGTCACCTCCTCGAACGTGATTGCAGGGCAAGCCGCCACCGGCACCGGCATCGGCCCGGGCTCGATCGACTTCGTGCTGGGCATCGTCAAGGCCTACACCACCCGCGTCGGCGAAGGCCCCTTCCCGACCGAACTGGACGACGAGGACGGCAACCGCCTCGGCACCCGTGGCCGCGAGTTCGGCACGGTGACGGGCCGCAAGCGCCGCTGCGGCTGGTTCGACGCGGTTCTGGTGCGCCAGACCTGCGTGACCTCGGGCGTCAACGGCATCTCGCTGACCAAGCTCGACGTGCTGGACGGTTTCGACACCATCAAGATCTGCACCGGCTACGAACTTGACGGCGAAGTGCTTGACCACCTGCCCATCGCCACCGAGGAGCAGCTGCGCTGCACGCCCATCTACGAAGAGATGGAAGGCTGGTCTGAATCGACCGAAGGCGCGCGCAGCTGGAACGACCTGCCCGGCGCGGCGGTGAAATACGTGCGCCGCATCGAAGAGCTGATCGGCTGCCCGGTGGCGCTGCTGTCGACCTCGCCCGAGCGTGACGACACCATCCTCGTCACCGACCCCTTCGCGGACTGAGGCCGGTCATGGCCCTCAGCTACAAAGCCCGCCGCCGCTGGTCGCTGGTGATCCTGCTGGTGGGCCTGCCGCTCTACATCGTCGCGGCGGTGAGCGTGGTCAACGCGCTTGGCCGCCCGCCGATCTGGCTGGAGTTTCTGGTCTACGTCTTCCTCGGGTTCCTGTGGATGCTGCCCTTCAAGTTCGTGTTCAAGGGGGTCGGCAAGGATGACCCCGAGGCGGGTCCGCCGCGCGAGGACTGATCGGCCGGAAGTGAGTATTTGAAGAAAGATGAAAGGGCGTGGCCGAGCGGGTCGCGCCCTTTTTCTTGTGCCTATAAGATCACGCGATGCGAGCCGGGCGCGCGCCCACCCGGCGGCTTCGCCTTGACACCGGGCGGGTCGCCCCCAACGAAAAAGGGCGCCGGAAAACCGGCGCCCTTTTACCAATCCGCAAGGTGATCTGGCTCAGACCTTGCCCTTGCCGCTGGCGAAGATGCACAGCAGCGTCACCGCGGCGGCGAAGAGCACGTAGTAGCCCACATAGGCGAGGCCGTAGTTGCTCTGCAGCCAGGTCGCGATATAGGGGGCCAGCGAGGCGCCGAAGATGCCGGCGAAGTTGAAGGTGATCGACGAGCCGGTGTAGCGCACGCGGGTCGGGAACGGGGCCGCCAGCGCGGTGCCGATCAGACCGTAGGTCATGCCCATCAGGGCCATGCCCAGCGTCACGAAGCCCATGATCCGCATCTCGTTCTCGACCATCAGCACCGGCACCAGGAAGCTGAACACACCGATCAGAACCGTCGTCAGCGTCAGGATCTGACGGCGGCCGAAGCGTTCGGCCAGCTTGCCCGCCAGCGGGATGAAGGCCCCGAAGACCACCGAGCCCCAGATCTGGATGGCCAGCGCGTCGGTGAACGGGATCTGCACGACCTTGACATTGTAGCTCAGCAGGTAGGCGGTGCAGATGTAGAACAGCACGAAGGTCGCCAGCGCCACGAAAGTGCCGAGCACGATCGAGACCTTGTGGTTCTTGAACAGTTCGACCGCAGGCACGGAAACGCGCTCTTCATTGTCGATGGCTTTCTGGAAGTCCGGCGTCTCGGTGATCGACAGGCGCACCCAGAGGCCGACCGCGATCAGCAGCAGCGACGAGATGAAGGGAATCCGCCAGCCCCAGCTCAGCAGCGCCTCTTCGCTCATGAAGTGCAGCAGAATCCAGAACAGGCCCGACGACAGGAACAGGCCCAGCGGCGCGCCCAACTGCGGGAACATGCCGTACCAGTTCTTCTTGCCCTCGGGGGCGTTCTCGGTGGCCATCAGCACCGCGCCGCCCCATTCACCACCAAGGCCGAAGCCTTGGCCAAAGCGGCAGAGTGCCAGCAGCAGGGGCGCGATCACGCCGATGCTCTCGTAGCTCGGCAGAAAGCCGATGATGACGGTGGAAATGCCCATGGTCAGCAGCGCCGCAACCAGCGTCGCCTTGCGGCCGATGCGGTCGCCGAAATGGCCGAAGACCAGCGCGCCCAGCGGACGTGCGAAGAAGGCGATGGAGAAGGTCGCGAAGCTGGCCAGCAGCGCGGTCATCGGATCGCTGTTGGGGAAGAACAGCGCCGGGAAGACCAGCACGGCGGCGGTCGCGTAGACGTAGAAGTCAAAGAATTCGATGGTGGTGCCGACGAGGCTCGCCGTCAGGACCTTGGCCGGCGAGTTCAGCGCCGGCGTGGCCCCGGTGCGCGGCGTTTCGTATGCAGCGTCTGAGAGGGACATTTTATTTCGTCTTTCATTGCGTCGGGAACAGCTTTGTTCCGGGATGGGATCGGTTAACGCAATCAGCAGGCAGGTGTAACCCGAGTGCCTGACTGTTTTCGTCAGCCCCGCCATGCGCCGGGCGCATAGCGCCAACGCCAGACTCTCGAAAAGCGCCGCTTTCGGCACGTTTGTCGCAATTTATGCCCCAGCGTCAGCCGGTTGGGGCGCCGGTACTCGCCTGCGCAATAAAAATACCCGGAACCAAAGGTCCCGGGCTTGGTCTCGAAAATCCGGCGCGAGGGCGCTCAGTCCTTCTCCTGCTCCAACGCGTAGCGTTTGAACAGGCTGTTCTGCGTCATGAAGAAGACAAAGACCGCCGCGGTCAGCCCGAAGGTTTTGAAATAGACCCACGACTCGGTGCTCATCGTGCGCCAGACAATCTCGTTGAGCAGCGCCAGCCCGAAGAAGAAGGCGCAGATGCGCTTGGTGAGGATCATCCAGCCCTCGTCCTGCAGCGGCATCAGCCCTTCCATGACCTTGCGCAGATAGCTCTCGCCGCGCAGGATCCCGGCCAGCAGCGCCAGCCCGAAGAGCATGTAAATCAGCGTCGGCTTCATCTTGAAGAAGCGCTCGTCGTTGAGCCAAACCGACAGCCCTCCGAACACCACGATCAGCACCGCAGTGACCACCTGCATCGCCGAAAGATGCCCGGTCAGCTTCCACAGCAGCCCGGTGCAGAGCAGCATCAGCGGAATGAACCCGGCGGTGACCACGACAAAGCCCTGATACTCGCGCCCTCCGATCAGAAAGTTCTGGTCCTTCAGCAGCAGGTAAGCCGCGAAGAAGGCCAGCACCGGCCCAAATTCCAGCGCCGACTTGAGGAAGGGGTTGATTTGCTTCGTGGCCATGCGGGTCTCCTTGTGCGAGTGCAGAGATAACCTCGCGGCGGCGGCTTCTCAATGGCGGAACCACCGCCCATGCCGCTTCGTTTCTCACACTACAGATGGGGAGAGACAATGATTGAGCAGATCCTGAACGAATTCCGGCATACGTTTTCGGCCGTCCCTGCCCCGGCGGCCTTTGCGCGGCTGCTGGCGGCGGTGCTGCTGGCCGGACTCATCGGCCTCGAGCGCGAGCGCCGTGGCAAGCCTGCGGGGCTGCGCACCCATATTCTCGTGTCGGTGGCCGCCTGTCTGTTTGTCCTGCTGGGGCGAGAACTGGCAGCGATGGATTTCGGCGGCTCGTCTGAACAGCGCAACGATCCGCTGCGGATGATCGAGGCGGTCACGGCAGGTGTGGCGTTTCTTGCGGCGGGGCTGATCTTCACCTCCGGCGGCAAGGTGCGCAACATCACCACCGGCGCGTCGCTGTGGCTGGCGGGCGCCGTCGGGCTGGGCTGCGGCGCCGGTCAGATGCCGCTGGCGGCGATGGCCACGGTGATCGTGCTGGTGATCCTGACGTTGCTGCGCTTCGTCGAAAACAAGATGGGCTGGAGCGAGGAGTAGCGCCGCGCGCCCTCCCCGCATCGCTAAGCGTCAGCCTTTCTCGAGTCCGGTGAGCGCAGCGGCAAATTCCTCGGGGTCGAAGGGTTGCAGATCGTCGATCTGCTCGCCCACGCCGATGGCATGGATCGGCAGGCCGAACTTGTCGGCCAGCGCCACCAGAACCCCGCCGCGCGCCGTGCCGTCGAGCTTGGTCATCACCAGACCCGAGACATCTGCCACCTGCTGGAAGATCTCCACCTGACGCAGCGCGTTCTGACCGGTGGTGGCATCCAAGACCAGCAGCGTGTTGTGCGGCGCGTCGGGGTCCTTCTTACGGATCACCCGGACGATCTTCGCCAGTTCTTCCATCAGGTCGGCGCGGTTCTGCAGCCGCCCGGCGGTGTCGATCATCAGCAGATCGGCACCCTCGGCCTGCGCCTTGCTCATCGCGTCAAAGGCGAGGCTGGCCGGGTCCGAGCCCTCGGGCGCGGTCAGCACTGGCACCCCGGCGCGGTCGCCCCAGATCTGCAGCTGTTCAACGGCGGCGGCCCGGAAGGTATCCCCCGCGGCGATGACCACCGATTTGCCGGCGGCGCGGAACTGGCTGGCAAGCTTGCCGATGGTCGTGGTCTTGCCCGAGCCGTTGACGCCCACCACCAGCACCACCTGCGGCGTCTTGGCATAAAGCGGCAGCGGCTTGGCCACGGGCTCCATGATCCGCGCCACCTCTGCCGACAGCAGCTGCTTGATCTCCTGCGTCGAGACCCGCTTGCCGTAGCGCCCTTCGGCGATATTGGCGGTCACCCGCAGCGCGGTGTCGACGCCCATGTCCGACTGGATCAGCAACTCCTCGAGGCTTTCCAGCATCTCGTCATCGAGCGCCCGTCGCACCACCGGCGCAGCGGGCTGGCCCTTGCCGAAGAGCCGTCCGATCAAACCACCGCCGCGCGCCTGCGGCACCTCTGGGTCCTGCAGCGGCGCGGGCACTTCCAGCGGCACTGGCCCCGGCGCGGGATCGGCGGGCGGCATGACCGGCGCCTCCTGCGGCGCGGGCTGCGGGTCGGCGGGCGCCGGCGCCTTGGGCGTGTCGGGCTGCGGACCGGGCTCGGGCATCGGCGGCGTTTCCGGCACCGGCTCCGGCGGGGTCTCGCGCGGCGGCGCGGGCGGCACCTCCTGCGGCGCGGGCGGGGTTTCAGGCGCGGGCGCGGGCGGCGTCTCGGGCACCGGCGGCGGTACATCCGGACCGGGCGTGGCCGGGCGCTCGGGGGTCTCGGGGACGGCCGGCGTGTCCGGGGTTTCCGGAATTTCCGGAGTTTCGGGGGCATCTTCCGAGCCGCCCTCCTGGACGATCGCGTCCAGCCCTTCCTCGAGTTTCGAGGAGGATTTGAAAAGCTTGTTCTTGAGCTTGCCGAAGAAGGACATGGCTGGACCTCTCGCTGCCTTTTCCTTCACCTAATACGCGCCGCGCCGGGATAAAAGTGTGAGTTGACCTTTGCCGCCCCGACAGCATTCATGGAGCCATGTGGCGTGCCATGCTTCTTGTTCTCCTCTGCGTCGTCGCGGCGCCGCTGCGGGCCGACCCCGGACAGCCCGAACCCGGCACGCTGTGTTCCGCTGGCGCCTTCGGTCCGGTGCACTGCATCCGGCCCTCGCATACCGCCTATGACACCTGTCAGGCGATCGAGCATTTCGCCCGCCGCAACGGGCTGTCGCCGGGGTTCTTCGCGCGGCTTCTTTGGCAGGAAAGCCGCTTTGACCCGCATGCGCTGAGCCCGGCCAACGCGCAGGGCATCGCGCAGTTCATCCCCTCCACCGCCAAGCTGCGCGGCCTCAAGGACCCCTACAACCCCGCCGAAGCGCTGGAGTACTCGGCGCAATACCTTGGCGAACTGGCCCGGCATTATGGCAATCAGGGGCTGGCGGCGGTGGCCTACAACGGCGGCGAGGCGCGGGCCGACGGGCTGATCGCGCGCACCGGAGGGCTGGCGCTGGAGACCATAAATTACGTCGCAATCATCACCGGGCTTGCCGCCGAAACATGGCGCGACACCCCGCCCGACGCGCATGACTTCCGCCTGCAGGGCGACATGCCGTTCCAGCAGGCCTGCCTCGATCTGGCCCGCCACCGCAAGCTGACCAAATATCCCGCGGCGAAACCGCCACTGCACCCATGGGGCGTGCAGATGGCCTTCGGCACGACGCAAGACCGGGCGCTGTCGCAATTCCGCCGCCGCGCCAAGACCTGCTCCGGCGTGGTCGGCGGCGAGACGCCCGAGATGATCTGGCAAAAGAGCCGGGCCAGCCCGCGCGGCGGCTACTGGATGGCCCGTCTCGGGCGCGACGGACGCGGCGCGGCACAGCAGCTTTGCGCAAAACTCAGGCAGTCGGGCTGCATCTGCGCGGTCTACAGGAACCGCTGAATGCACCGCCCGAGTGAGCCCTTGCCTGGCCAGCGGCCGGTAACCCGCGAAAACCTCTCTGATATCCCATACATTTATAACAAACGCCGCGCCGCCCGGCCCCAAAACGCCGCTGCCCCGGCACCGGCGGGCTCTGGCCGAACCCCGGCCCCGCCTCTTCCCCCTGCCCCGCGCCTCTGGCAGTCTGCCGCCATGATCCGTCTGCTCTGCCTCCTTGCCGTTCTGGCCAGCCCGCTCGCCGCCGCCCAGCCGATGAGCGGCGCGGAGTTCGAAGCCTATGTCACCGGCAAGACGCTCTACTTCGGACGCGGCGGCACCGCCTATGGCGTCGAGGAATATCTGCCCGACCGGCGGGTGCGCTGGTCGTTCCTCGATGGTCAGTGCAAAGACGGCAGCTGGTACCAAGAGGGGCAGATGATCTGCTTCGTCTACGAGGACGCACCGCTGCCACAGTGCTGGAGCTTCTACCGCGAAGGCAGCGGTCTGCGCGCGGTGTTCGAGAACGACCCGGGCAACACGGTGCTCTATGAGGCGCAGCAGAACGACGAGCCGATGCTCTGCCTCGGCCCCGAAGTCGGCGCCTGAAACCCCGCTGCCGCTTCGTCTAGAAGGAAATATCCCGGGGGAGCCGCGCAAAGCGCGGCGGGGGCAGCGCCCCCGACAGTCCTCACCCTCACAACCTCTGACCCGGCCGTACTGCGCGGGTCAGAACAAGCTGCCCTGCTCCGGTTTCTTCTGCGGTGCCTTCTTCGGCTTCGCCGCCGCCGCGCCGCCGCCGCCGATCTTCATGCGACCGTCGGCGAATTCGATCTCCAGCCCGCTGGCCTCCTTGGCGGCTGCGGAAGAGGTCAGCACCTGCCCGCCCTCGCCGCGCACCACCGCGTAGCCGCGCGCCAGCGTGCCCTTGTAGCTCAGCGTCTGCAGCAGCCGCTCCAGCCCGTCGAGCTTGGACCGCGGTTCCTCGACCCGGCGCGCGCCCGCATCCTCAAGCCGTTTGCCAAGCGCTTTCAGCCGGTCTCCTCCAAGCGCGATCTCGCGCTGGATGGGCCGGATCGACAGCCGGTCGGCGCGGCGCCCCAAGGCCTCGGCGCGCGTCGCCATCATCCGCGTAAGCAGACCCGGACGCAGCGCCCCGGCGGGCTGCGACAGCGCCAGACGGCGGCGGTCGACGCCGCGGATCAGCGCCTGCGGCAGCCGGTCGGCCAGCAGATCGATGCGTTGGCGCGGCTGATCGAGCAGCATCTCGGGCCGCGGCAGGCCGCGCGCCAGATCGCGCAGCCGCTGGCCGCGGATCTCCAGCCGATGGGTCTGCGCGCGGGTGAGCCGCAGTTGTGCTTCGGCGGCGCGCGCCAGCAGTTCCATGCGCACCGGCACGGCAATCTCTGCGGCGGCGGTCGGCGTCGGCGCGCGCTTGTCCGAGACGAAATCGATCAGCGTGGTGTCGGTCTCGTGCCCCACAGCCGAGATCAGCGGGATCTCCGAGGCCGCCGCGGCCCGCGCCACGCTCTCCTCGTTGAAGCCCCAAAGATCCTCGACCGAGCCGCCGCCACGCGCGACGATCAGCAGGTCGGGCCGCGGCAGCGCACCGCCGGGTGTAAGCTTGTTGAAACCCTCGATGGCGCGGGTCACTTCGGGCGCGCAGGCCTTACCCTGCACCGCGACGGGCCAGATCAGCACCTTGCGCGGGAAGCGCTCGCGCAGGCGGTGCAGAATGTCGCGGATCACCGCCCCCGAGGGCGAGGTCACCACGCCGATCACCTCGGGCAGAAACGGCAGCGGGCGCTTGCGCTCAGGCGCGAAAAGACCCTCGGCCTGCAGCTGCGCCTTGCGCTTTTCCAGCATTGCCATCAGCGCGCCAAGCCCGGCGGGCCGCATGTCTTCGATAATGATCTGATAGCGCGACTGGCCCGGATAGGTGGTCAGCCGCCCGGTGGCGATGACCTCCATCCCCTCTTCGGGCTGCATGTCGAGCTTGCTGGCGACGCCGCGCCAGACGATGCCCGAAAGCACCGATTTGTCGTCCTTCAGGTCGAGGTAGAGATGCCCTGAACGCGGGCGCGAGATTCGCCCCAGTTCGCCGCGCACCCGGACAAAGCCGAACTCGCCCTCGATCACCCGTTTGACCGCTCCGGAAATCTCGGAGACGGTGAATTCCGGCGTATTGCCCTCGGCGTCCCCACCCGGGCCGTCGTCTTCGAATAGGTCCATGCTGCTCGTCCTGCTCGTCTTGCGGGCAGAGTAACTGCCCGCGCCGCCGAGGGAAAGCCGCTGTGCCCCCGCAATCCTGCCCAAAGGTTCTGCCCAAAGGTCCTGCGGAAGCGGATAAAGACAGGCAGCGGCAAAACCGGCCGCGCTTGATGCGCGCCGCCCATGGCCCTGCTCAGGCGGTCTCGCGCCGGGCGGCCTCGGCCACCTCGCCTGCATCCACCTTGTGACAGCGCGGGCAGCACAGGGCGCAGGCTTCGACCGGGGTGCGGCCCTCGCGCGCCCGGACGAGCGCCGGCGCGCAGCTTTCAAACGCCCCAAGCTCTACCGTGGCGGTCTGGGGAAAGACCTGACACTCCTCGGTATGCACGAAATGCATCCCGTCGATGTCGAGGTCGCGGGTAACGTAATAGGTCTTTTCGATCATGGCAGTCTCCATGCGATGCAGCGCGCGGCCGATGGCCCGCGCCGGGTTGCCCATGCCAAACGAGCCGCCGGCGACCCCGTTCCGCAGATTTCATCCGGCTGTTACATTGCCGGGCCGGCCCCAGCCGGGCTTCACGACCGGCTGCCCTCACGTCTTGCCAGATCTGCCCGCCCCCGCTAGGACAGCCGCGATCCTCAAACAGCAGAGCGGTGCCCATGAATATCCTCATCCTCGGCGGCGGCGGTCGCGAACATGCCCTGGCCTGGGCGGTCATGCAGAACCCCAAGTGCGACAAGCTGATCGTCGCGCCCGGCAATGCGGGCATCGCGCAGATCGCCGAATGCGCCACGCTCGATATCGAGGATGGTGGCGCGGTGGCCGAGTTCGCCGGCGACAATGCCATCGATCTGGTGATCATCGGCCCCGAGGCGCCGCTGGCCAGCGGCGTCGCCGACCGGCTGCGCGATGCGGGCATGCTGGTCTTCGGACCAAGTCAGGCCGCCGCGAAGCTCGAGGCCTCGAAGAGTTTCACCAAGGAAATCTGCGACGCCGCGAAAGCGCCCACCGCCGGATACGGCCATTTCACCGACGCCGAGAGCGCCAAGGCGCATGTCCGCGCCGAAGGCGCGCCCATCGTGGTCAAGGCCGACGGGCTCGCCGCCGGCAAGGGCGTGATCATCGCCGAAACCGTCGCGCAGGCCGAAGAGGCGATCGATGACATGTTCGGCGGCGCTTTCGGCGGCGCCGGCGCCGAGGTGGTGATCGAAGAGTTCATGACCGGCGAGGAAGCGTCTTATTTCGTGCTGGTCGACGGCACCGACGTGCTGCCCATCGGCACCGCGCAGGACCACAAGCGCGTCGGCGAGGGCGACACCGGCCCCAACACCGGCGGCATGGGGGCCTATTCCCCTGCCCCGGTTCTGTCGGATGAGGTGGCACAAAAGGCGCTCGACGAGATCGTCAAGCCGACCATGGCCGAGATGGCCCGCCGCGGCACGCCGTATCAGGGCGTGCTCTACGTCGGCCTGATGATCGAGAACGGCCAGCCGCGACTGGTGGAATACAACGTGCGCTTCGGTGATCCCGAGTGTCAGGTGCTGATGATGCGGCTCGGCGCACAGGCGCTCGACCTGATCCACGCCTGCGCCGAGGGCCGTCTGGCCGAGGCGCAGGTGACCTGGGCGGACGATCACGCGATGACCGTGGTGATGGCCGCCGAGGGCTATCCGGGCAGCTACAAGAAAGGCACGGCGATCGGCGGGCTGGACGCGCTGACCGAGGACAGCTTTACCCAGATGTTCCACGCCGGCACCGCCAGCAAGGACGGACAGGTCGTCGCCACCGGCGGCCGGGTGCTCAACGCCACCGCCCGCGGCGCCACGCTGGCCGAGGCGCAGAGCCGCGCCTACGCGCTTGTGGACGCGGTGGACTGGCCCGAGGGCTTTTGCCGGCGTGACATCGGCTGGCGGGCGCTCTAAGCGCACGCCAGAGGCGCCCTTCGGGGCCGAACCTTGCCGTGCCGCCTCCGCGCTGGCGCGGCACCCCTATCGGTCAGCGGCACCGAATAAGGGCGCTGGCACATATTGCTTGGTTGCACGGGACCACATGCGCGACGTCGGTGCGGCTGGCACCGCACTGTGCGGCGGGTAAGCTTTGCACCGGGGCCTTCCTTGCGATTTCTTTCGAGGACCCTCGTTTGCTTTCGGGCAGACCTTCAAACAGGGGCACATCGTCTGACGCCTGCGCAATGGTGCCTCACGCACTCTCCCGGCAACCGGACACTGATGGGACCGCCGGGGCCACGTGGCGTTCATCTAATACGTTTCGCGGGCGTGAAAGCGGACGAAGTCTGCAAGACACGCCTTCCTAAGAGTGGCTTCCAGATCGCTGGGTACGATCTCTGTGGTCAGGCCAAGGCCCAGTTCGACGGCGTTGATCAAAAGCGAAACAAGGCCGATCGGCTCGTCCGCTGCAAGACGCTCAAGCAGACCAATGTGCCGCCGCGCGAGCGCCGCGTCTGCGTCCAAGACAGCACGCTCGAGAACGCAGCCGTGAAACCAGATGCCCGCATGCGCCAGTGCCCCCCGCTCAAGGCAGGCCAAGCCATTCGCGATGGCCTGATCCCTTTCGGCGCGGTCCCTCGCCACGAGAACAGCAAGGCCGAAGATCGTGCCGCCGATATAGGCATCCGATCCGGCGCCGGGCAGCAGCGGATCAATGCGAGCCCGCGCCGAGGCCATGTCCCCGCGCCGCAAATCGACAAAGGCATAGAGCGTCTCCACATCCTTCGAAAACCGTTTCTCGCCGCGCGCCGTCGCGAGACCGGCGATTGCCTCCAGATCCTCCTCCAGCCCTCTCATATCGGCGTTGGCCAACCGCATCTCGGCGCGGATCTCCCGTCCGATCATCTCGGTCCGGGCCGCGCCGCACTGGATGGCGCTGTCGATGGCGATATCGGCCAGAAGATGGGCACGTGGTCCCGGCTCGGCAAAGAACAGCGAGAAAGCACGCATGAAGAGGTATTCTTCTCGGACCAGCCCCAGACCGGCCTCTTCGGCCTTTTCGACGGCCAGCGTGAAGTGGCGATAGGCGGTGGCGAACCGGCCCGCGGCGTAGGCGGCATCGCCAATGCCCCCATGCCCGCGGGCGATGCCACGCGGATCGCCGGTCGCCTCCGCCGCCGCGAGCGAGGCCCGGTGCTGGGCCATGCAGGCCGCGTGATCACCCAGCACGAAGGCCCGGTTTCCGCGCTGCTCATGGATCTCGGCCCGCCCGAGGCCGCTCAGGCCTATGCTGTCGGCGATGTCCTCTGCAGCGTCCAGCGCCCTGTCGGCCTCGGCACCGCGGTCCATCCTGTGCAGGACCAACGCCTGACGGCACAGCATAGCGGCCCGCGTTGCCGCGCGGGTCGCGCTGGCGTGGGCCGCCCGGTAGTCATCGAGCGCACCGGCCATGTCGCCCCGGATCCGGCGAAGCCCCGCGCGGCACGAATGCAATTCGGCCACCGCCTCCGGCTCTCCGCCGCGCGAAAGTCCCGCTTCGACGTATGGCAGCGCCGCTGAAAAGCGCCGCGCTGCGATCATTGCGTTCGCCGCGGCAGCTGCCGCGCGGCAGGCCTCGGCATCGCTGTCGGTTTTCAGGGCATGATCCGCCCAGCGGATCGGATCGCTTTGCTGGTAGTACGCGGCGGCGCGGGCGTGCCACTCTTTGCGAAGCGGGACAGGGACGGATTCATAGATCGCGCGGTGGACCAGATCATGCCCGAAGGCAAGGCCCGGGTCCGCCGGGTGAAGCAGGTCCCCGCTCGCGCGTGGAGCTGGGATTTCGGGAAAGATCTTGGCGCAATCGTCGGAGGAGAATTTGACCCCGAGGATCGACGCACAGCGCAATGCGGCGCGCTCGGGCTCCGGCAGGCGTTCGATCTGCTCCTGCACCAGTTCCGCGATCGACTGCGGCAAGGCTCCCGCTGACCACTTGGCTTCAAGCAGCCGGATGAGAAACAGCGGGTGCCCGCCCGCGTGGTCAACGGTCGCGCTGGCGGCGGCGTGTCCGGGCGCGATCGCTTGGACCAACTCGCGCGATGCGGATTGCGGCAGAGGAGACAGCGCAATCCGCACGACGCCCGTCTGGGCGCGCGCAGACAGTCGGTGGTCGAGGCTGCCGTCGTGCGGCCGCTCGGTGAGCAGGAAGACCACCGGGCTGTCCTGCAGGCGACGCAGCAATTCAAGAATGAAATCTCCCGCGCCAACCGGGCTCCAGTGGCAATCCTCGATCAGCACGATAAGCGCGGCATCGTGCGCAGACTGCCTGAGCGCATCGGAGAGGACATCAAGGATCAGGCGCTGCTGGGTCTCGGGATCAAGCGCGCTCATCCGGAGCGCCGCCTCCACGGTGACCTCTGGATCCGCCAGCCATGCCAGCACCGCCCGTTCCACCGCCGTCGCCTCGGGTCTTGGTCTGGGGGCGTTGGGCAGACTCGAGGCCAACCTTTGCGCAGGATGACGCTCGCCGGGTGAAAACGCATCGAAGCCAATCTCGACGGTCGCGCGTCCCCAGCCCGCGGCACGGTGCAAAACTTCGGTCGCGAGACGGCTCTTGCCGATCCCCGCTTCGCCCGAGATGTGAACGACGAGGCTCGTTTTCATATCCGCGGCAGCAGCTATCGCGGCCTCGACCTGCGCCAGTTCAAGGGCACGCCCAACCATCGGAAGTTGCGGGCGCCGGGATGCGGCCCCGGCTTGCAGATGCACCGCGCGCTGGTCCGGGGCAGCAGCAAGACCCAGACGGGCGGCGAGGTCTCGGGCGAGCAGGACCTGCCCCGGCTCGGCAATCGCCGCGATCCGCCGGGCATCGACAAGGCAACGGGTCGGCAGCTTTGCATCCGGCGTAGCACCGACCAGTCCAAACGCCATGCTGCCGCCTGCCACCTCGGCCAGTTCCAGCGC
Source organism: Salipiger sp. ABF4_146 (assembly GCF_056161345.1). Classification (NCBI taxonomy): domain Bacteria; kingdom Pseudomonadati; phylum Pseudomonadota; class Alphaproteobacteria; order Rhodobacterales; family Roseobacteraceae; genus Salipiger; species Salipiger sp. ABF4_146. The sequence continues at coordinate 86,288 of NZ_JBSWYX010000002.1, forward strand.
GGCCTTGGAAACCGCCCGCAGTTCCTGCCGTGTGAACAGGAACGCGATTTCCCCCGGGCCTACGGCATGCTCCTCTCCCCCCGCTGCGCGCGCCGCACCGCAGAGCAGCCTTCGATCAGACGTGTCGTCCATCTCGAGGCCGAGAAGCAGGTAAGCCGGAGCGACGCCCACGCCCGCGCCACCCTCAATCGCCGGAGCCGGATCTGATATCTGGGCCGCGCCGCGGCGAAGCCGCTCGAAGAGAGCCCGAGTTTCCGGCTCTGGACGTGTGCCGAGGTCACGTGACAGCGCGATCTCGAGCGCCTCGTAGCGCGCCCGCGCGGCGCCGCGCATGCCGTTGGCGGCGTCGATCTGCATCAACCGGCGATGAGCCACCTCATTGAGCGGATCGAGAGCAAGCAGGCGATGCGCCAGCGCCGAGGCCGAAGCACCGTCCTGCACCCGCGCGAGTTCCCGCGCGAGCGTGTCGCAGGCGAGACTGGAAAGCCTTGCCCGCTCGGCTGAAAGCGCCTGCTCAAGGTCTGGTAAAAGACCATCGTGGCCATCGAGGAAGGGGCCGCGATAAAGCCGCACCGCCTCGGCGGCGTCGTTGCGCGCAAGGGCTGCATGGAAGCTGTCGAGATCGGTGGCGACCGAAGCACCGAGGCGAAGCTCGTCCCCGTCCGCCTCGATCCACCCTTCTCCGCCGGCGCGGCGAATTTGCGCCAAAGCCTGCCGCAGGCTGACCCGCGCCTGCTCGGCGTCGCTCGTCTCCCACAGCAGCGCGGCGAGGCGCGCCCGTGGCATGCCCCGGCGGCGCGCCGCGGCAAGCAGCCCAAGAAGCATCCGGGCCTTGCGCGCACTCAGCGATATCCGAGTGCCGTCACGGGACAACGCGAAGCCTCCAAGGCACTCGAGCCAAAGTTCCATGGTTTCACGCGCCTTTCACGCACAGCCTCCGCAGCGTTTCACGGCCATGCGAGAGAAAGCCCCCACGACCAAAAACAAGGTGAAACGACCCATGCAACCTTTCAAAAAACCATTCTGGTCGGGATGGCGGCTCCGCCGCGCCCGACCGCCCATCGCTCCGCACGAACTATCCCGCCACATCCGCGCCGACCTTGGCCTTGGCGAAACTCATTCCGTCGATCCGGCCACGCGGCTCGCACTTCGCCACCCATTTCCATGGTGATCCAGATGACTTCTTATCGCAACAATCTGCCGCAATTGAGCGGCGCGCTCTTGCTGACCGACTCGGGGCTGGAGACGACACTCATTTTCCTAGAGGGCCTCGACCTTCCGGCCTTCGCGTCCTACCCGCTGATGGACAGCGCCGAGGGCCGCGACATTCTCGCACGCTATTACCGCCGCCATCTGGCCATCGCCGCCGATCACGGCACCGGTTTTGTGCTCGAGGCCCCGACATGGCGGGCCAGCCGGGACTGGGGCGCGCAGCTCGGACACGGCCCTGAAGACCTCGCCCGCATCAACAAAACGTCGATCAGCTTCCTATCGGACCTTCGGGCCGCCGCCAGCAACGTCCGGCCGGTCGTCGTCTCGGCCAACATTGGTCCACGCGGCGACGGCTACCGGCCCGACACTGCAATGACCGCCGCGGAGGCCGAGGCCTATCACGCCGAGCAGATCAACTGGTTCGCCGAAACCGACGCCGACATGGTCAGCGCCTTCACGCTGTCCACAGTGGCCGAGGGCGTGGGCGTGATCCGCGCCGCGGTGAAGGCAGGCCTGCCAGTGGTGGTGGCCTATACGGTCGAGACCGACGGCCGCTTGCCCGATGGCACCGAGCTTGGCGCTGCCATCGCGCAGACCGACGCCGCGACCGGAGGCGCCGCCGCCTACTTCATGGTCAACTGTGCCCATCCGGATCATTTCCGCGACGCACTTGAAGCTGGCTCCGGCTGGCTGAAACGGATCGGCGGCATCCGGGCCAACGCCTCGCGGCTCAGCCACGCCGAACTGGATGAAGCCGAGGAACTTGACGCTGGCAATCCGGATGAACTGGGCCGCGACTACGCGCGTCTGCGGCGGCTATTGCCGAACCTTGCCGTGATCGGCGGGTGCTGCGGCACCGATCACCGCCACGTCGAGGCGATGGCCGACTGCTGCGCGCCCAGCCGCGCCGCATGAAAACGCCCACCGCCCGTCATCCGGGCGGTGGGACACCCACGCCGGCCCGCTTTAGCGGCCGGCCCTGACAGACCCTTTCCAGACCCGCGCCGGGCACCCCGGCCAAGCGATTTTCAACCAAGGCCAACTTTTCAACCATCGAACCTCCAAGGATGATTTTCATGACCTTTACGAAGTCACCCGTCTCGATTTCCGGGCCGGCCAGGCCCGTTTCCCTCTCGAAGCCCGAGGGACATGTACTGCGCTATCGCAGCGTGGCCTATCTGCCGACCCGAAGGCCGTCGACCGCGCAGCCGGTCAGCCTGCCGATGGTTTACCGCGGCATCTGCTACGTCAGCGCACCTCGGGCCAGCGCGCCTGCCGGTGCCAAGCGGCCACGGCGTTATCGCGGCATCGCGTACTGATCGCAATTTTCGCCACCACACCCGCCGCCCCCACTTGCTTTGCCTGCCATTGGGCCGAGGCCTACTTGCTCGGTCCCGACCTCAACGATGGCATGCATGAGGAGAACGTCGCGGCGGCCGTCAACGCCGCCAAGAGCGCCACCGATACCGCCGTGACGGAAATGCAGATCGCGCTGGCACGCGCATTGGTCCTACCCGACGCGTCCGAGGGCGGTGATCGCGACCTGCTGAACAAGGCATTTGCCGATGCGATGGCCAAGGTTGCGACACGATTTCCGGACGATCCCAATAGCCATTTTATCCACGCCGACGCGCTGATGAACATGCAGCCTTAGGACTATTGGAGGCAGATGGCGTCCCTCAGAGGGGCATGGGCGCCGCGGTCCCCGCCGCGCTCGAAGCCACCATCTCCTACACGGAGCCGCCCTACTGGTACGACCCGGTCCGTCAGACGCTGGGCGCGGTTCGCCTGCAGGCAGGTGACGCTCAGGGCGCGCAAGAGGTTTTCAACGCGGCGCTGTCCAGCCACCCGGGCAATGCTTGGGCCCTCTGGGGGCTTGCCGAGGTCGCGCGCCGCGGCGGGGCGCAAGAGCTGGAACAGGATGCGGCTGACCGGTTCGACCGCGCTTGGCTCGGGGACGGCGCGCCCGCGCTGAACCGGGCCTAAGCGACGGGGCGCCGCCAATCGCGGCGGCGTCCCGGCAACCCACCTCAGGCACCAGAGGATTCGCCGGCACATCCCCCCCGGTCATTGCCGCCGCCGCGCGGCTTGCCTAACGTGCCACATGGTAAGGAGGAGTATTTTCATGACAGACAAGACCCTTGGCTTCGACACGCTCGCCGTGCATGCAGGCGCCGAGCCCGACGCGGCCACTGGCGCCCGGCAGGTGCCGATCTACCAGAGCACGTCTTACGTGTTCCGCGACGCGGATCACGCGGCCCGGCTCTTCAATCTCGAAGAGGTCGGCTATATCTACTCGCGGCTGACCAATCCCACCGTCTCGGCGCTGGCGAACCGGGTCACCGCGCTCGAAGGCGGCGCGGGCGGCATCGCCTGCTCATCGGGACACGCGGCGCAAATCATGGCGCTGTTCCCGCTGATGGGACCGGGCTGCAACATCGTCTCGTCTTCGCGGCTCTATGGCGGCACCATCACCCAGTTCAGCCAGACCATCAGGCGGTTCGGCTGGTCTGCCACCTTCGTCGACACCGACGATCTGGATGCGGTGAAGGCGGCGATCGACGAGAACACCCGAGCGCTCTTCTGCGAGACCATCGCCAATCCCGGCGGCTATGTCACCGATCTCGGCGCGATGGCGAAGATCGCCGACGAGGCAGGCATCCCGCTGATCGTCGACAACACTACGGCCACGCCATGGCTCTGCAAACCCATCGAGCATGGCGCGACGCTGGTGGTGCATTCGGCAACCAAATACCTGACCGGCAACGGCACCGTCACCGGCGGCATCGTGGTCGACTCGGGACAGTTCGACTGGTCGGCCTCGGACAAGTTCCCGTCACTCTCGCAGCCCGAGCCTGCCTATCATGGCCTGACCTTCCACGCGGCACTGGGGCCGATGGCCTTCACTTTCCACTCGATCGCGGTGGGGCTGCGCGATCTCGGCATGACGATGAACCCGCAGGGCGCGCATTATACGCTTATGGGGATCGAGACGCTGGGCCTGCGCATGGAGCGGCACGTGAAGAACGCGCAAGCGGTGGCCGAATGGCTGGAAAAAAACCCGCGCGTCGAGGCGGTGACCTACGCGGGCCTGCCGTCTTCGCCGTGGTACGCGCGGGCGCAGCGCATCGTTCCCAAAGGCGCCGGCGCGCTGTTCACCGTGGCGATCAAGGGCGGCTATGACGCCTGCGTCAAACTGGTGGACAGCCTGAAGCTGTTCAGCCATGTGGCCAACCTTGGCGACACGCGCAGCCTGATCATCCACCCTGCCTCGACCACCCACAGGCAACTTGAAGAAGCCCAGCAGGTGAAGGCCGGGGCCGCACCCAACGTGGTGCGCATCTCGATCGGCATCGAAGACCTCGCAGACATCATCGCCGACCTCGATCAAGGGCTGGATGCGGCAACGAGTTGACGGTCCCACAGCCACGCCAGGCCTGCGCGCCCCGGCGCGAGGGCCCGGTTGTTGGTCTGCTCGAAGGTCGTCTTTGCAGAGACCCGCCAACGCACGCTGAGCTCTCGGTGAGGCCTTGCATCCAGCAGGTGCGAGGCGGGGAGACAATCATCGGAACCGCGGGACGCGCCGCAGGCGATCCGTTCGGCCCAAATCGCTGCTCGGAGACGCAAACACCAAGGCAAGAGGGGGCGCTGCCCCCTCGCCGCTGCGCGGCTCACCCCCGGCGTATTTTCAAAGAGAAGAAGGCGGAAGCGTCGCGCCCTGCCGCCTTCTTCTCTTGTCAAATACGCGCGCCGCAGGCGCTCACGGCGCAGCCGTGACCCCACGGTGCATAGGGCAGTTTCCGCACTCACTCTTCGGGAAACGCCATTGGCGCCACATAGTAGCGCCCACCGCCCTCATAGGCGCCCTGTTCGATGAAGGTTTGCCCCTCTGATTCCGTCGGCCCGGAACGCGGGACAGTCTGGCTGCAGGCACCGGCGAGCATCAGCGCGGCAAGAGCGATAAATCTGCGCATGGCAGGGACTCCCTTTGCTAGGACTGCGCCAAGCATACCACATCCCGCGATCAAGCGCCCGCGCGCAGCCCCTGTGGCCCCTGTGGCCCCTGTCGCCGCTCTAGCCGCTCGGGCCCTGCCAAGACACGATCAGGCGGTCGGTGGGGTGATCACCTCGGCTGGGGTAACGATCATGTCGAGCGGCGCGTCAGTGGGCTCGAGCGGTATCTCCGCCGCCTCCTGCTCGGCGTAGGCAAAACCGACCGCCAGCGCCGGACGCGCGGCGCGCAGCAGCGCCAGCGTGCGATCGTAAAAGCCCCCGCCATAGCCAAGACGGTGCCCGGCGCGGGTGAAGGCCAGCAGTGGCACGATCAGGATCTCGGGGGTGATGAACTCAGGCTGTGCCGGGATCGCCGCGCCGAAGCGGCCTTCGACCAGCGGCATCTCCGGCTCCCAGCGGGCGAAGCGCAGCGGCTGGTGCAGTGCGTCGATCACCGGGATCGCCACCGGGCCATGCGCCGCCGCCTCGGCCATCGCCGGCAGCGGGTCGATCTCCGAGCGGATCGGCATGTAGCCCGCCAGCGGCACGCCGCGGTAGCCCGCCAGCACGGCGCTCAACTGCCCGGCGCCCGCCCCGGTATCGGCGGCATGGGCGGCCTCGCGGCGCGCGGCAGCAGCGGCCCGCGCGGCACGTTTCACCTCTGCCAGAGAAACCACCCCGCTCACAGCAGCACCACCTGCGCCAGCCCGAGGAAGGCGAAAAAGCCCACCACGTCGGTCACCGTGGTAACAAAAGTGCCCGACGCCAGCGCCGGGTCGATCTTGAACTTGTCGAGCACCACCGGCACGGCGATCCCCGCCAGCCCTGCCACCACGAGGTTGATGACCATCGCCGCGGCGATCACCAGCGCCAGCATGTAACTGCCGAACCAGAAGTATTCGAGCACGCCCATGACCAGAGCGAAACAGGCGCCGTTGATCAGCCCGACCATCAGTTCACGCCGGACCACGCGCCAGAGGTTGGCACTTGTGAGGTCCTTGGTGGCCAGCGCCCGCACCGCCACGGTCAGCGACTGGGTGCCGGCGTTGCCGCCCATCGAGGCGACGATGGGCATCAGCACCGCCAGCGCCACCAGCGCGCCGATCGTGTCCTCGAACTGCGCGATCACCAGCGAGGCGAGGATGGCGGTCAGCAGGTTCACCCCAAGCCACGGGATACGCTGCTTTGTGGTCTCCAGCACGCTGTCGGAAATCCGGCTCTCGTCGCCAACGCCGGCGAGGCGCAGGATGTCCTCTTCGTGCTCCTCGTCGAGCACGGTCATCGCGTCGTCGATGGTGATGACACCCACCAGCCGCTCGTTCTCGTCCACCACCGGCGCCGAGATCAGGTGGTACTGGTTGAACATATAGGCGACCTCGGCCTCGGGGCGGGTCACCGGGATCACGTTGAACGTCTCTTCCACCAGCGATTTCAGCAGCACCTCGCGGCGCGAGGCCATCAGCTTGCCCAGGGTGACATTGCCCACCGGGCGCAGCTTCGGATCGACGAGGATGATGTGGTAGAACTGCTCGGGCAGGTCTTCGGTGCTGCGCAGATAGTCGATCGCCTCGCCGACATTCCAGTATTCCGGCGCCATGACCACTTCGCGCTGCATCAGGCGACCCGCGGAATACTCCGGGTAGGTCAGCGATTTTTCCACCGCGATCCGGTCGCTGTCCTCGAGCGCGTCGAGGATCGCGGTCTGCTGATCTTTCTCGAGGTCCTCGAGCAGGTCGACCACGTCGTCGCTGTCAAGCTCGCGCACCGCGTCGGCCAGAACCTCGGGGTTCAGCGCGCGGATCACCTCTTCGCGGATCGAGTCGTCAAGCTCGGACAGGATGTCGCCGTCGAATTCCTTGTCGTAGAGCTTGATCAGCCGCATCCGGTCGAAGGCGTTGATCTGCTCCAGAAGGTCGGCGATGTCGGCCGGGTGCAGCGGTTCCATCAGCTCGACGAGCTGTTCGCGATCACCCACGTCCACCGCGTAGAGGATCGAGGTCACCACCTTGCGTTCCAGCGGGTTGGTGTCGTCGTCCTGGGTCTCTTCCGCCGCCGGGTTTCCGGTCTCTTCGGTCATGCCCTGCCCCATTGAATGCCGTACGGGCAAACTCTAGGGGATTGCGGGAACGAGCAACAGAGGCGCATTGCGCTTGACCCCGGCCCTCCGCATCCTAGGGCGGCCGCTTTCACGAGGATCCGCATGCCGAAAACGCTTCATCTCGGCCAGACGCTGAGTTTCACCGCCTCGCCCTTCGCCGAAGGCCCCGCCGCCGCGCGTTTTGAAAGCGCCGGGGCGCTGCTGGTCGAGGATGGCGTGATTCGCGACCTGGGCACCGCCGAGGCGCTGCGGGCCACCTCCCCCGATGCCGAGGTGGAGGACCACGGGCAAGCGCTGATCGTGCCGGGGTTTGTCGACGCGCATGCGCATTACCCGCAGACGCCGATGATCGCCAGCTGGGGCAAGCGGCTGATCAACTGGCTGAACGACTACACTTTTCCCACCGAGGCGCGCTTTGCCGACCGCGCCTATGCCGACGAGATCGCCGGGCGGTATCTGGACCTGCTGCTGGCGCATGGCACCACCTCTGTCTGCTCTTACTGCACCATCCATCCCGCATCGGCCGAGGCGCTGTTCAGCGCCGCCGAGGCGCGCGGCATGCGGGTGTTCGCCGGCAAGACCTGCATGGACCGCGACACCGCGCCCGAATTCCTGCGCGACAGCGCGCAATCGGCCTATGACGACAGCAAGACGCTGCTCGAGCGCTGGCACGGCAAGGGCCGCGCCGAGTATGTGATCACCCCACGCTTTTCGCCCACCTCGACGCCCGAGCAATTGCAGGCGCTTGGCGCGCTCTGGGCCGAGCATCCCGAAGTGCTGATGCAGACCCATCTGTCAGAGCAGACCGACGAGATCGCATGGGTCAAATCGCTTTACCCGCAGGCGCGCGACTACCTCGACACCTACGAGGCCTACGGTCTGCTGGGCGCGCGCGGTCTTTACGGTCATGCCATCCATCTCGAGCCGCGCGAATACGCGCGGCTGAAAGAGGTGAACGCGGCGCTGGTGCATTGCCCGACCTCGAACACCTTCATCGGCTCGGGCCTGTTCGACATGGACGGGCTGACAAAGGCCGGGATGCGCGTCGGCCTCGCCACAGACACCGGCGGCGGCTCGTCGTTTTCCATGCTGCGCACCATGGCGGCGGCCTACGAGGTGGCGCAGCTGCGCCACCGGGCGCTGCACCCGGCGGAACTGCTGTGGCTGGCGACGCAGGGTTCGGCAATCTCGCTCATGGCAGAGGACCGGATCGGCAACCTTGCGCCCGGTCTCGAGGCGGATTTCACCGTGCTTGATCTGGCCTCCACCCCCGCCATCGCGCAGCGCGCAGGCAGCGCCGAGGACATCTGGGAGGCGCTGTTCCCAACCATCATGATGGGCGATGACCGCGCGATCCAAGCCACCTATGTGGCCGGGGCACGCGCCGGGGAACGCGCGATCTGAAGAGCGCTTACTTGCGCAGCCCCATCACAAGCGTCCAGTAGCGGCCATTCTGCGCAAGGCCGAACTCGCGCAGGTCGCTGCGCGACATGGCGGCGCGGTGCGAGGGCGATTTCGCCCAAAGCTCCATGGCGCTGTCGATGCCCAGAGGGGTTGTCGCGACGTTTTCGGCCACCTCCCGGTAGTCATAGCCCGCGGCCCGCGCACGTGCGCCGACGCGGTTGCCGTCGCTGCCTACGTGGCTCATCTTGTTCATTCGCGCCATGTCGTCCGAATGCGCCTGCGCCGCGCGCTGCAACTGCGCCGAGCGGCTGAGCGGTGCCAGCCCCTGCGCCCGGCGCCAGCTGTTCAGCGCCGAGGCCGCCTGCGAGGCCGAGCTTTGCACCACCTGCGAGGGCGCGCGACGCAACTCGACGATGCTGGCACCATCGATCTGCCCTCCGCGCGACGCGGCAGGGGCACTCTGACCGGCGCTGCGTGCAGCAGGCTGCGCGGCGGTGACGGAAGAGGTGGTGCGCACGTCGACGCAGGCGCTCAGCGTCAGGGACGCAATGGCAAGGCTCAGGGCCACGGGGGCAAAGCGCATGAGGGGCTCCGTAAAAGACAAGGTCACCGCTCTAGATGGCGCGGCGGCGGCGGTTCGGCAAGCGCGCTATTTGGTCCGCGCCACCACCATCGCCCAGTAATTGCCGCTGCGCGCCAGCCCGTATTCGGTGACATCGCGCATCAGCATATTGGCGCGATGCGGCGGCGAGTTGCGCCAGATCGTCATCGCCCCGCTCAGACCGTTGCGCGTGACGGCGATATTCTCGGCCCCGCGCCGCAGGTTGTAGCCGCTGCGCTTGATGCGGTCGCCGATCTGGCTGCCGTCGCTGCCGGTGTGGGTCATCTTTCGCATCCGCGCCATGTCGCGCGCATGGCCCTGCGCCACCCTTTGCAACACCGGTGAATAGCTGAGCGGCGGCAGACCGTTGCGTTGCCGCAGCGCGTTCAACTCGGCGCCCGAGGGGCTTTCGAGGAACTGCGCGGGCTGACCGCCGCTGTCCTGCTGCGGCAGCGGCACCACCACGCAGGCGGCCAGCATCAGCGGCAAGAGGCAGGTCAGAAGAAGGCGTCGCATGCAAAGGCTCCGGTCAGGTCGGGTGCGCGGCGGACCCCCGAAGGTCAGCCCACGTTCGCCAGCCTACGTGCCATGTCCTGATGCCGTGTCAACGCGGCCGCCAGATCGATGGTGGTAATCCGCCCATCGCGCACCACCTGCCGCCCCTCGACGAACAGATGCCGCACCTTTTGCGGGCCAGCCAGCAGCAGCGCCGTCGGATCCCAGCTGCCCGCGCTCTCAAGCCCGGTGACATCCCACAGCGCCAGATCCGCGCGCTTGCCAATCGCCACCTGCCCGCAGTCGTGACGGCCCAGCACCTCGGCGCCGCCCCGCGTCGCCACGCGCAGCGCCTCGCGCACGCTCATCGCGTCGGCGCCATTCTGCACCCGCTGCAGCAACATCGCCTGCCGCGCCTCGCCGATCAGGCTGGCCATGTCGTTGCTGGCCGAGCCGTCAACGCCCAGCCCCACGTTCACCCCCGCGTCCAGCATGCCGCGCACAGGCGCGATGCCCGACCCGAGCCGGCAGTTGGAACAGGGGCAATGCGCCACGCCGGTGCGTGTCGCGGCGAAGAGGTCAATCTCCTGCCCGTCGAGCTTCACGCAATGGGCGTGCCAGACATCCGGGCCGGTCCAGCCCAGATCCTCGGCGTATTGCCCCGGGCGGCAGCCGAACTTCTCCAGCGAATAGGCCACGTCCTCGTCGTTCTCGGCAAGATGGGTGTGCATCATCACGCCCTTGTCGCGCGCAAGGATGGCGCTGTCGCGCATCAACTCGCGGCTGACCGAGAACGGCGAACAGGGCGCCACGCCGACGCGCACCATGGCGCCTTCCGCAGGGTCATGGAAATCATCGATCACCCGGATGCAATCCTCGAGGATCGCCGCCTCATCCTCGACCAGCGAGTCCGGCGGCAGCCCGCCGTTCGACACCCCGATGCTCATGCTGCCACGGGTGGCGTGGAAGCGCAGGCCGATATCCTGCGCCGCCGCGATGCTGTCGTCCAGCCGCGCGCCGTTGGGGTAGAGGTAGAGATGATCCGAACTCATCGTGCAGCCCGAAAGCGCCAGTTCGGCCAGCCCGACCTGCGCCGAGATATAGAACTCCTCGGGGCCGAAGCGTTCCCAGATCGGGTACAGGGTCTGCAGCCAGCCAAAGAGCAGCGCATCCTGCCCGCCCGGCACCGCCTTGGTCAGCCCCTGATAAAGGTGGTGGTGGGTGTTCACGAGGCCCGGCGTGACCACGCAACCGGCCGCATCGACCACCTCGCCCGTGGTCTCGAGCCGCGGCCCGATCCCGGCGATCACCCCGTCGCGCAGCAGGATATCGGCATCCGAAAGCTCGGTGTCCGCGTCGTCCATGGTCAGGACTGTGCGGGCGTTGCGGATCAGGATTTCGCTCATCTCGGGGGCTCCTCGCGTGATGCCGACACCCTGCCCCTCCGGGCTGGCAAAGGAAAGCCCGCGTGGAGACTAGGGTGTTTCAGAAATTTGCGAAAAATCTCGCGCGCCCCTAGCCCTGCAACAGCGCCAGAGCCGCGGCGTGAATCTCGGCATTGGCGGCGGCCAGCACCTGCCCGCCCTCATGCGCCGGGCGGCCCTGCCAGTCGGTGACAATCCCGCCCGCGGCTTCGATCACCGCGATCGGCGCCTGAATGTCATAGGCCTGCAGCCCGGCCTCGATCACCAGATCGATCTGCCCGGCGGCAAGCAGCGCGTAGGCGTAGCAATCCAGACCGTAGCGGGTGAGCCGCGCCTCGGCGGCGACCCGGCGGAACGCGTCGCCCTCGGCCTCGGTGCCGACCTCGGGGAATGTGGTGAAGAGGATCGCCTCGGACAGCGGGCGCGCCGGACGCGCCGCAAGCGCGCGCTGGCCCAGCGGGCCGGACCATTCCGCCCGCCCCAGACCGCCTTCGAACCGCTCGCCGGTGTAGGGTTGGTCGATGACCCCCAGCACCGGGCCGTTTGCGCCCGAAAGCGCGATCAGAACGCCCCATGTGGGGGTGCCGCTGAGAAAACCGCGGGTGCCGTCGATCGGGTCGAGCACCCATGTCAGACCGCTCTGCCCCGCCTCGTGGCCATATTCTTCACCAAGGATCGCATCCATCGGGCGCCGGGCGGCCAGCACGTCGCGCATCGCCTGCTCGGCGGCACGGTCGGCCACGGTGACCGGGTCGAAACCTTCAGAAAGCTTGTTGTCCGCGCCGAGACCCTCGGCGCGGAAATGTGGCAGGATCGCTGTGCGCGCCGCCTCGGCCATTTCGCCGGCGGTGCGCCAGAGCTCGTCTGCCAGTGCTGCGGAAATTCCGGTCTCGGAAGTCCCTGCCTTGGAAGTTCCTGCCTTGGAAGTTCCAGTCTCGAACGTCTCGCCCATGGCTGCCCCCTGCTGCGCGGTCCTTGCCGGATCAGCTAGCGCAGGGCGCGCCGAGGCTCAAGCGACGTCAGACAGAACGCGCGCCAGTTCGAACAGGCGGCGGCGCTGGTTTTCCGGGATCGCGTAGTACGAGCGAACCAGATCGAGCGCTTCCTTGTCGCCAAGAATGTCGGCGGGCATCGTCGCGGCGGCGGGCTCTTCGGCCTCCTGCTCGCTTTCGATGCCTTCGAAGAAGAAGCTCACCGGCACTTCCAGCGCGTCGGCGATATCCCACAGGCGGGAAGCGCTGACGCGGTTCGCACCGGTCTCGTATTTTTGGATCTGCTGAAACTTGATACCAACGTGCTCTGCAAGCTGTTGCTGTGTCATGCCGACAAGCCAGCGGCGGTGACGAATGCGCTTCCCAACATGCACGTCCACGGGATGGGTCATCGTGTTTTCCTTCTCACTCGCCCTGCTCAAACCCAGAGCACTAACAAAAACCAACCGCTCACAGCTGCGGCCGGAGCTACACCTTTAAGACGAACCGACGCTACCCCGTTTCCGCCCTTCAAACAAGGCTGTTGCGGCCCTATCGCTGAGCGCGGTTAACGGGTTGCACTTGTCGGTTGTAAATCCAAACAATGACTTAAGGTCGCTTCACGGGGTTTCATATTTTTGACAAGGTTTCCGTGAGGCAAGGAATTACGGGTAGTTGGCTATACGAAGGGATATTTCATGCGTGCTTACCTCCAGAGCAGCCCCGGCGGCACACCGAATCTCACGCAGATTCCCACCCCGGATCCGGGCCCCGGCCAGATACGCCTCAAAATTGCCGCGTGCGGTCTGAATTTCGCTGATCTGCTGATGATCGAGGGGCGTTATCAGGATACCCCAGAGCCGCCCTTCGTGCTGGGATTGGAGGTCGCCGGAACGGTCGACGCGGTGGGTCCGGGGGTGACTGATTTCCACCCAGGCGCGCGTGTCGCGGTCTTTGGCGGTCAGGGCGGACTGGCCGAATACGGCGTTTTCGACGCGCATCGCGCGGTGCCTTTGCCGGACACCATGAGCTTCACCGAGGCCGCCGGATTTCAGATTGCTTATGGTACGAGCCATCTGGCGCTCGACCATCGCGCCCGTTTGCAGCCCGGCGAAACGCTGCTCGTGCTTGGCGCGGCGGGCGGCGTCGGGCTTACGGCGGTGGAGATCGGCAAGCTGATGGGGGCAAGGGTCATCGCCTGCGCCCGCGGGCCGGAAAAGCTCGAGATCGCCCGCCGCGCCGGCGCCGACCACCTGCTCGATGCGCGCGAGGCCGACATCCGTGCCGAGGTAAAAGCGCTTGGCGGCGCCGATGTGGTCTACGATGCGGTGGGCGGCGAACAGTTCACCGCCGCCTTCCGCGCCTGCAATCCCGAGGCCCGGATCCTCACCATCGGCTTTGCCAGCGGCGAGGTGCCGCAGATCAAGGCCAACCACCTGCTGGTCAAGAACCTAACGGTGATGGGGCTCTACTGGGGCGGCTATCTGACCTTCCGCCCCGAGGCGCTGACCGGCTCTCTGGCGCAGCTTTTCGCATGGCATGGCGAAGGCAGGCTGCATCCGCATGTCAGTCACCTGCTGCCGCTCGCGCAGGTCACAGACGGCCTAGACTTGCTGCGCAGCCGGAAGTCCACCGGCAAGGTGGTGATCGAGATCCCCGGCTGAGATCTACTCCGCCGCCAGTTCCGGGCGGCGGCGCAGGGTGCAGAACTCGCTACGCAGCATCTCCTGCAGCGGCTCGATGATCTGCGGCTTGGCACCCGAGCCGTAAAGGCAAACCTTCTGCATCCCCAGATCCGGAAGCACCCCGGCGGGGATCATCTCGAAGTGCTGCGGCGCGTGGCCCTCGAGGATGGGTGTCACCGCAAGGTCCGCCGAAACCGATACCTCGATGGTGCGGTCCATTTCGGAATCCACGGCCAGTTCCCAGTCCAGCCCCTCACGCTCCATCTGCGCGATGGCCACCGGGCGAAAGCCACAGCGGCGCGAGAAGGCGATGCGCAGCGGCTTGCTGCGCCACGCCGTGCCATCGGGGGCACCGAACCAACGCAGCGGCATCTCCAGCAGCGCCTCGCCACCCTCGCCCGGTTCGCTTTCGGTGGTCAGGATCACGTCGATGGCGCCGCGGGCGAATTGCTCTTTAAGGTCCGTGGTATACGAGCTGATCAGTTGCACGCGTACCCGCGGATAATCGCGCTGCATGCGCTTCATGATGCGCGGGATCACCGGGTAGACGATGTCATGCGGCACCCCCAGCACGATCTCGCCTTCCCAGTCCTGCCGGGTCAGCCGCGCATAGATCTCGTCGTTCATCTCGACCATGCGCCGCGCGAATTTCAGCAGTTGCTCGCCGGCCGGCGTCAGCGCCACGCCGCGACCGGATCGGTCCAGCAGCGCCAGCCCCAGCATCTCTTCAAGCCGTTTGAGCTGCATCGACACCGCCGATTGCGTGAGATTGAGAAAGCCCGCCGCGCGGGTCACCCCGCCCGCATCGGCCACCGCTACGAAAGAGCGCAGGGTCGTCAGATCGAGATTTCGCATACATCAGCCCTCGTGATGAATAGCTTCAGGAACATTCGTTTTACGAATTGCCATGGCAAGAGCATAACCGATCACACAGCAACATGGAAACATCGCAACGCATCAAGATATGTGAAGGATAGCCTCATGCCCCGTGATATCGCCCACCCCGCTCACCTGCCTCACCCCCGTATCCGCCACGCCCGCCTGCGCCGGGTCTCGCTGCTTTCCCAGCTTCTGGCGCTGCGCGCCCTCGCCCGGCAGCGGCGCCAACTGGCCAAGCTCGACGATCACCAGCTGCGCGACGTCGGCCTGACCCGGTCCGAGGCGCAGCGCGAAGCGGACCGCCCCTTCTGGGACGCGCCGCGCCACTGGCGGCGCTGAGAACCGCAGAAGCGCCCTGCATCCAACGCTTTAACCGCCTGCGCACCCGACCTCTCCCCGGCGGACCGCCCTGCCCTCTCTGCCGCCGACTGCGCGGACCTCACGGAGAGGGCATTTTTAGTTCATAAACAGCGCTTTTTGCGCATCTCGCTTCTTGAAAAGCACAGCCAAGCTGCCAATATCGAGGCGGAACAGGTATACTTACCTCTCCAATACCCAATTTCGGAGGACTCGACTCGATGGCAGACTTCAACACAATCCGGACCCACGGCGCAGCCGGCGCACGTACGGCCCAGATTGACGCGGGGCTCCGCGCGCACATGAACAAGGTCTATGCGACCATGTCCGTGGGCATGCTGCTGACCTTTGCAGTCGCCTGGGCCGTGGGCACCAGCCCGAACCTGCTGGCTGTCTTCCGTGACCCGGCCACGCTGCAGCCGAACATCCTCGGCTGGATCGTCATGTTCGCCCCGCTGATCATGGTCTTCGCCTTCGGCGCAGCCCTCAACCGCCTGTCCGCCGCTGGCGCGCAGCTGTTCTTCTACGCCTTCGCGGCGGTGATGGGCCTGTCGCTGAGCTGGATCTTCGTGGCCTTCACCGGCTTCTCGATCGCCCAGGTCTTCCTGGTCACCGCGATCGCCTTCGCCGGCCTGTCGCTCTGGGGCTACACCACCAAGAAGGACATCTCCGGCTGGGGCTCGTTCCTGATCATGGGCGTGATCGGCATTCTGGTCGCCTCGATCATCAACATCTTCCTCGGCTCGCCGGCGATCCACTTCGCCATCTCGATCCTGGGTGTGCTGATCTTCGCGGGCCTCACCGCCTATGACACGCAGAACATCAAGAACACCTACATCCAGCACGCCGCCCACGGCGACAGCGAATGGCTCGCCAAGTCGGCCATCGTCGGTGCGCTGAACCTCTACATGGACTTCATCAACCTGTTCATGTTCCTGCTGCAGCTGCTCGGCAATCGCGAGTAATCGCGCCGCCAGCACCGGCTTTCCGGCCCCGCCAGACCGCACGGTTTGGCGGGGCTTTTCTTTGCTGCACCCGAAGCCAGTCGAAGCCCTGCGTCACAGCGGCGGCGGCGCTTCGCCGGGCATCAGCGCGGCAGGCATCAAGCCGCGCAGCGAGTTGCCGATCCACAGCCGCCGCGCGCGCTGCAGGTCCTCTCTGCGCACCACCGCCTCTGCGAAAGCCCCTTCCTCCAGCAACGTCTCGCGCAGCACGCCGGGCAACAGCCCCGAAGAGAGCGCCGGAGTGACCCGCGCGCCGTCTTCACGCTCGAGAAAGACATTGGTGTAAGATCCCTCGCAAAGCTCCTCCCGCGTATTGAGAAACAGCAGGTCCGTAACGCCCTCGGGCCGCGCCTTCAGCGCCGCGTCATAGAGCGCCCGCGCGGTGGTCTTGTGGCGCAGCAGCGCATCACTGGGGTCGAGCCGCGCGGCACTGATCTGCACCCGCGTCCCCGCGGGGACGGCAGGGTCAAAGGACGCAGAGGTGATCTCGACATCGCCAGCCCGCCCCACCGTCAAGCGCAGGCGCTGCGGCGTCTCGGCACGAAAGTCCGCAAGCGCAGCGCGCAAGGCCGGCTCGTCCACATCAAACCCCAGCGCTGCGCAGCTGCGCAGGCACCGCGCCAGATGCCGCTCGCCCCGCAGGGCGCCGCTTTCAGGCTCCCAGCGCAGCGTCTCGATCAGCCTCAGGCGGTCATCAATCCGGTCACGAAACGGGCTTTCCACAGCGCCTCCTCATATTCCGCGTCACAGGTGCTGTCGTGCACGATGCCGCCGCCAACCCCCATGGTCGCGCGGCCGGGCTCGGTGACGGTCAGCGTGCGGATCGCCACGTTGAACTCGGCGCGCCCATCGGGCGCCACCCAGCCCAGAGATCCACAATAGACCCCGCGCCGCCAGCGCTCGAGCGCATGAATCGCCCGCATCGCGGCGATCTTCGGCGCGCCGGTGATCGAGCCGCAGGGAAACAGCGCCTGCAGCAGCCCCGGCAGCGTCGGCGCCGCCTCGAGCTCGGCCACCACGCGCGAGATCATCTGGTGCACCGTGGCATAGCGCTCGACCTGTAGAAGTTCGGGCACCTTCACGCTGCCCGGTCGCGCCAGTCGCGACAGATCATTGCGCATCAGATCAACGATCATCACGTTCTCGGCGCGGTTCTTTTCGTCCCGCGCCAGCGCGGCGCGCAGCGCGTCGTCTTCAGCGGGCGTGGCGCCGCGCGGCGCGGTGCCCTTCATCGGTGCCACTTCGATGCGCCGATCAGCATCGAGCCGGAAGAACAGCTCTGGCGAGCGCGACAGGATCACCGTCTCGCCCAGCCGGGCAAAGCCGCCATGACGAACCGGCTGATAGGCGCGCAGCGCCGACCACAGCGCATCGGGCGTGCCTTCGAACCGCACCTCCATCGGCATCGTCAGATTGACCTGATAGAGATCGCCCGCCGCGATCATCTCCTTCACCGCGTCGAAGCTCTCGGCATAGCGGTCGCGGCTCCACAGCGGCGTCACCGCGGTGACACGGGCACCCTGCCCCGACACGGCATCCAGTTCCTTACCAGCGGGCCGGGGGGCGTCGAAGATGCCGAAATGCAGCAGCGGCGCGCCGGGCTGGCAGAGGTCGGCCAGCGCAGGCTCCAGCGCAAAGCCCAACTCATAGGCGGCGTAGCCGGCGATCCAGTAGCCATCGGCCCGCGCCTGCTCCAGCCGCGCCAGCGCCAGCTTCGCGCCCGCCGGGGATGTCGCGGTGACAAGTTCGCGCGGGCGCTCGAAGAGCACCGGCACCCCCTCCGGCCCCGCCTCCAGCACTACGCGCTCGTCCTGCATCGCCGCTCTCCATCGCGTTCCGGCGCAGCCCCTAGCAGAGCCGCCGCCCGCTGGCGAGATGCCGTAGCGGAAAAAGCAATGTAACGCGCCAAACGCAAAAGGCCGTCCCCACGGGGACGGCCTCGACACTCAGGTGCCCAAGGGGCTCAGTTCAGCGCAAGCTCGGTCTTGGTCGGCGCGCTGGTCACGGTCACCACGCCTGCCGTGCGCTCGAAGCGATAGGAGACGCCAGAGACGCCCGGCAGACCAAAAGTGGTGCTGTCGCCATCCTCCAGCCGCATGGCAAGGCGCAGCGGGGCGGCGCCGGTGCGTTCTGTGTAGAACGCCACGACCTCGCTGCCGACCTCGCCCGCCCGCGCGCGATAGATCGACATGTCGACGGTGCCTTCGTGCAGGGTGCCGCCAGCCATCGGCTCGGACAGGGTCAGAACCTCGGCCTGAGCAAGAACGGGGGTGAAAACGGGAAGCGCGGCGGCCAGCGTGGCCAGAACTGCGGATTTGATCATTGCTGTATCTTTCGGCTCGGGGCGCAACGCGCCAATACGTCAAGGCGCGAACCGCTTCGGTCAGGTCGGATCAAAGCAGCCCGCGCGGAAATTTCTGCAACGCAGAATTTCACGAAGACGGGCGGCGGAAAACCCGCAAGACGGAAGACCCGTTATGCAGCAAAATCAATGCGTTATCTGTATACCAAAGATCACCAAAGCACACCCAAAACGGCAAGTCCTTCGCATAGATACGAAAATCCCTTGCGACGACCGATGCCAAGGTGGGGCACGCATCGGCGCGCGGGCACCGATCAGCAAGGCCCAAAAACGACAAGAGCCGCGCGGGGTACCCCGTGCGGCTCTCGTTGATCCGAAACCGGAAGGCTTACTTGATTTTGCCTTCCTTGTATTCCACGTGCTTGCGCGCGACCGGATCGTACTTACGCACGGTCATTTTTTCGGTCATGGTGCGCGCGTTTTTCTTGGTCACGTAGAAATGGCCCGTCCCGGCGGTCGAGTTCAGGCGGATCTTGATGGTGGTCGGCTTCGCCATTCTTCTTCTCCTGCAACGGGGGGCGAGCGCCGCCCGTGAAATCTCTTGAAGCCCGCCTTTTACTCAGCCGCGGCCCGGAGTCAACAGCTCTTGTTCCGAGAATCTCGGACAAGGCGTATTTTCCCCAAGGTCATGGCCAAAAGCGGCATGACAGTCTTTGCGTGGAGGGCCTGTAAGCCGGATTTTGTCCAGAGCGGGTTGCCCCGCCCCTGTGCGACCATTCCTCTAGGCCGCGCGTTGCCACGCGGCTCAAGCTGCCAACCCGGACCCCTCGGGCTGAAGCGGCCCTGCGGCGATATCTCCGAAGAGATCATGCCCCGCGCGGGGTCCCTATTTGGCATTGCTCCCGGTGGGGCTTGCCATGCGGGGACTGTTGCCAGCCCCCCGGTGGGCTCTTACTCCACCGTTTCACCCTTACCGCCCCGAGGGGCGGCGGTCTGTTCTCTGTGGCGCTTTCCGTCAGGTTGCCCTGCCCGGGCATTACCCGGCACCGATGCTTCAGCGAGTCCGGACTTTCCTCTCCGGCGGTTGCCCGCCGCAGCGGCCGCCCGGCCCTCCACGCCCGGCTCCCATAGGCGGCGCGGCGCGGGTGGTCAAGCGCGGCGCTCAGCGCGGCTGCGGCAAGGCCATCCAGTCGCGGATCGCCGCGCTGACGCTTTCGGGGTCTTCAAGCATGGGAAAATGGCCCGTGCCGGGGATCATGCGCAGCTCCGCGCCGGGGATCAACTCGGCCAGAAAGCTCTGGCGCTTTTCGGGATAGAGCGTGTCCTGCGTCCCCGCGAGCACCATGGTGGGGATGCGCAGCTTGCGGACCGCGGCCTGCTGATCGCGCCGCCGCTGCAGCGCGCGGGCCTGCCGCACAAACACATCCGGACCAAAGCCCGCGGCCATACCCTGCAGCATCTCCATGATCTCGGCGCGATAGGGCCCCTCGGCGAAGCTGTCTTCGGGAATGAACGCGCGCATCGCTTCGTCGAGTTTGCCGGTACGGGCCTTGATCACCAGCGCCTCGCGGTCAGCGGCCTGCTGCGGCGTGTCGGCCAGCGGCGAACTGCCGATCAGCATCAGGCGCGACACCCGGTCCGGCGCCCGGCGCTGCAGTTCCATCGCCACCATACCGCCAAAGCCGCTGCCCGCCAGCGCCACGCGGCGCGGCAGCACGTCGAGCAGATTAGAGGCGATTTCTTCGATGCGATCGCCAAGGTGCACCGGCGCGACCATCACCGCCATCTCACGCGAAAGATCGGCGATCTGCGGCCCGTAAAGCCGCGCGTCGCACATGGATTCCGGCAGCAGCACCAGCGTTTCAGCCATGATACGCCTGCCTGATGTCCGTCATCTTGTCTTGCCCTGTCCTTCTTGCGGCGCGCACCACCTGAACCAGATGAGGGCCGCCGTCTTCCTGTCGGCCTCGGCGCCCCGTCGCGGGCGCTGTCGGCTGCGCATGGATGCCGCCGACCGTTGCTGCGGCTCGCTCAGTGCGAGTCGCGGGCAGCGGCGCGCGATCCTGCGGTGTCAGATAGCCTAGCGAGACGCGATTCCCAGTAAAAGCGGGAAACGCCTGTACCGGCGGGCACTTGCCGGTCACGCACGGGGAAGTGATCGGCACGCCGCAGCGGCGCATCCCAGACGCGCCCTGCCGTGCCCTGCCCTGCCACGTCCGCCGCGCTACCCGGCCAGCGCCAGCCCCGGCTGGCGCGCCTGCGCTTGGCCCGTGCCGAGGTGGATCTGCATCCAGATCGCCGCCTCGTCATAGAGCGACCATTCCCGCCGCAGCCCGCCCGGCCCAAACTCTGCCTGACTGAGCCCCATGACGTGCACCTTTGCGCCAGTGGGGCGCCCGAACGGCCCCCAGCCTTCGTGCCGCCCGGTGAGCGACCAGCGCAGCGCGGCGCGCGGCGGCATCAGCGGCACCTCTTCGCCGATGCAGTGGTGAATCTCGAACCGAGCCGAGGGAAAAGCCGCGCGCAGGCCAAGCCAGAACCGCTCGGCCCCCTGCGGGCCGCGCAGATCCTGCCCGCCGGCGCAGGTCAGGCGCGCCGCCGCATCGTATTGCGCCGCCGCGCCCGAAAATCCACCCTGCATCAATTGCGCCAGCAGCGCGGCAAAACCCTGCCCCCAGTGATTGTCGTTGCCGCGGGCGCTGTAGGGGCCCTGCACGTCAACCTCGGGGCGGAAGGGCTGGGTTTCAGGATCGTGGGCGGCGATGCGAAACCGTGCCCAATCCCGCACCGACAGGCCCAGTTGCCGCAGGATCGCCCCGGTGTCGCGCACCGCCCAAAGGTCGGCCACGCGATTGTCCTTGGCGTGAAGTTCGGCCAGCGCGCGGAACCTCAGCCGCCGCCCGCTGGGCGCACCAAACACGCCTTCGCCGATATGGCTGGCGCCGAAGAGCAGCCGCTGCGCCCCAAGAAGCCCGCTTTGCGGGGCACCCGAGCAAAGCACATCCTCTGTCTGAACGCTGAGGTCGGGCAGCGCCGAGGCAAGCTCGAGCACGTCGGCGCGCAGCGCTTCGGGGCCGAACCCGATGCCGATAGGCCGCCTCAGAATGACCTGCGGGTGCCAATGCGCCGCGAGCCCCTGCGGCCCTTGCGCATCGCCCTGTGGGGTGCCGTGTGGCGTGCCGCGCGCATCGAGGGCGAGCCTGCGCTGCGACCAGACCCCGGCAGCAAGCTTGCGCAGGAAATCTGGAAAGTCCTGAAAGTCCGGATCGAACCCCTGCATGCAGCCTCCTTCGCGCCTGCCACATGTTGCGCGGCATTTGTGAAGAATGCGTTGCTGCGTCAGAAGATGTCAGTACCCACGCCAGCGGAAGGCGCCGTCCTCGGCGCGCAGCGGCGAGAACGGGTTGTGAGCGATCTCCCAGACATGCCCTTCGGGATCGGCGAAGTAACCGATGTGCCCACCCCAATGCACCTTACCCGCCGGGCGCAGGATCTTGGCCCCTGCGGCCTCGGCGCGCGCCATCAGCGTCGCGACCTCCTCGGGGCTGTCGACGTTGTGGGCCAGCGTCATGGCGCCATGGCCGAGCGCCGCTTCGGGCAGCCCCATGTCCTCGGCCAGCGAGGCGCGGGCGTAGATCCCCAGCGCCTGCCCCAGCAGGTCATAGACCACCATGCCCGGCATGGCATCGACGCGCTGCCACCCCAGCGCGTCGTAGAAGCCCGCCAGCGCCTCGGGATCGGCGGCGGCAAGGGTGATCAGGCTGATCCGCGGCTGCATGGTTTTTTGGGTCATGGGGTCTGGCGCCTCCTCAGCCGCCGACTTCGGTGATGGAAGCTTCGATCTGTGCAAGGTTCTCGGGCTCGGAAAAGCGGTGATCGGCGCCTTTCACGAGGCTCAGGCGCAGGTCGGGACTGTCGATGTGATCGAGCAGGCGCAGCGCGGTCTCGCGCGTCACGGCCTCGTCCTCGGTGCCCTGCACCAGCCGCACCGGCCACGGCATCGGCAGCGCGCTGCGTAGCACGAGGTTTTCGCGCCCGTCCTCGATCAGCTTGCGGGTGACGGCGTAGGGCTCGCCGTAAGCAGACGGCAGGTAGAGCACGCCCTTTTCCATCACCTCGGCGCGCTCGGCCTCGGAGAACCCGGCCCAGAAGCTGTCTTCCGAGAAATCCGGCGCGGCGGCGATGCCGACAAAACCGCGCACGTCGCTCAGGCGCTGGCTGAGCAGGCAGGCGATCCAGCCACCCATGGACGAGCCGACGAGGATCAGCGGCCCGGAGGTCACATGTTCGATCACCGCCTGCGCGTCCGCCGCCCAATCGCCGATGCAGCCATCCTCGAAGGCGCCGCCGGACTGACCGTGGCCGGAATAATCGAGCCGCAGGAAAGCGCGCCCCCGGGCCTTCGCCCATGCTTCGAGATGCACCGCCTTCGTGCCTTCCATGTCGGACTTGTAGCCCGAGAGGAACACCACCGTCGGGCCCTCTCCGGCGGTGTGCACGTAAGCGAGCCGCGCGCGCGGCGTGTCGAGAAACTGGGTCTGGGGCGTGGTGGTCATGGGCCGTCCGGGATCTTGCGTGTCTTAGGTCTGAATGTTCGGGGTGAACCTGACGCGCGACTGCCGGCGACGCAAGGCCCGGCGGCCGCGTGCGGATGCTTCGGGGGCGGGCAACGACAGCCCAAAGCCTGCCTTAATTTTGCACTTGCGAAATCCTGCCGATCCCAACGCTGCACGGGAACTTACATGGATTACGACAGACCACTGATAAGATTAACTAATAATGCATTCGTGTAACCCAAGAGTCCCGCTGACTTTCTGCGCCAGCCCTAGGTCAGCGGCTTGCACAAACCATGCATGGACAGAGGCGGAAAATTCTTCAAACTTTGGGCACGTATTTGACGACGTAGCCTTTTTTATTTGGAGCATTCATTATGACCGACGCTGTCGCAGCAGCCTTGCACCCGCATACCCCGCATCTCCGCTCGGTTCAGATCGACGGCCACCACATCGTCGACGCCTATGCCGCGGTGCGCCACGATCTCGACGATCTGCTGGCCGGGCACCCCGAGCGCAAGGTCGAGTTCGTTCTGGCCAATGACACCGACCTCGATTGGCACCTTCTGGGCAGCGCGCTGTTCGCTGGCGACTGGGCCGAAGGCGCCAGCCTCTCCGAGCGGATGCGGGCGCATCGCGCCATCGGCGGCGCCATCGAGAACGCCGGCGGCGCCGGGGCCGCGGTTGGCTTCAGCTGCCGCCTGCACGACGACACCGCGGGCGAGCTTGTCGCCTTCTTCGTGCTACTGGCCTGCACCTCTGCCGAGGGCCAGCCGCAAGTGGAGATCTTTGCCGACGTCATGCCGCGCCGGGCGTTCGAAGGGCTGGCGCGTGACGAAGAGGAGATCGTGCACCGCATTGCCGACAAGCTGGAGGCGCGCGATGGGCGCCGCGACGCGGCGCATCTTCACCTTGGCTTCGGCAAGCTTGATCTGTCGCTGACCGCCACGCATTCCGGCGGCGACAAGGGTGTGGTGGAACTGGCGATCAGCTACGCCTAACCGGCTGCGTCACTGCTTTCAGACATGCAAAAAGGGCGGGGTTTCCCCCGCCCTTCGCGTCTCTTCCGGTAGTGCCTTCCGGCGGTGCGGCGCTCAGAGTTGCGCCATCACCTCATCCGAGGCTTCGAAATTGGTGGTGACGCGCTGCACGTCGTCGTCGTCTTCCAGCGCATCGACCAGTTTCATCAGCGACTGCATCGAGTCGAGATCAAGCTCGGTGGTGGTGGTCGGCTTCCAGATCAGCTTGGTGCTCTCCGACTCGCCCAATTCGGCTTCGAGCGCGGTCGCGACGTCGTTCAGATCGGTGTCGGCGCAGTAGATGACGTGGGACTCTTCGTCGCTTTCGACATCCTCGGCCCCGGCTTCGATCGCGGCCATCATGATGGTGTCGGCGTCGCCGGCGTCGGCCTTGTAGATGACCTCGCCCTTACGCTCGAACATGAAGGCGACCGAGCCGGTCTCACCGAGGTTGCCGCCGTTCTTGGTGAAGGTCGAGCGCACGTTGGAGGCGGTACGGTTGCGGTTGTCGGTCATCGCCTCGACGATCACCGCAACACCGTTCGGGCCGTAGCCCTCATAGCGGATTTCCTCGTAGTCCTCGCCGTCGCCACCGATCGCCTTCTTGATGGCGCGTTCGATGTTGTCCTTCGGCATCGACTGGCTCTTGGCTTCCTTGACGGCGAGCCGCAGGCGCGGGTTCTTTTCCGGATCGGGATCGCCCATCTTGGCGGCGATGGTGATCTCTTTGGAGAATTTCGAGAAGAGCTTGGCGCGCACCGCGTCCTGACGGCCCTTGCGGTGCTGGATGTTTGCCCATTTGGAATGGCCGGCCATGTGGACCCCTTGCCTCGTCTATGTAGTGAATGTGGAATATCGCGGTCTCATACCCCAGAGCCCCCCGCCCCCGCAAGCCCGACGCCCCTGTTTTGCAGGGATGCGCGGCACAGGCGACCATCGGAGCGATGTATGCGGAGCAAAGCGCGCGCGCCCCGGTCTACAGCGGAAAAAACAGCGGGATCAGCAGCGCCGAGAGCATGCCGATGCTCAGGTTCAGCGGCACGCCGACTTTCAGAAAGTCGGAGAAGCGGTAGCCGCCGGGGCCGTAGACCAGCGTGTTGGTCTGATAGCCGATGGGCGTGGCGAAGCTGCAGGAGGCCGCCAGCATCACCGCCACCACCAAGGGCCGCGCGTCGATGCCCATGTGCTGCGCCAGCCCGATGGCGATCGGCGTGACCACCACCGCCACAGCGTTGTTGCTGACCGCCTCGGTCAGCACCGAAGTGAGCAGGAACACCGCCCAGATCAGCAGCGGGCCGGGCAAGGCCGAAAGCCATGGCGCAATGGCGTTGACGATCAGTTGCACAGCGCCGGAACTTTCCAGCGCGGCGCCGATGGCCAGCATGGCGAAGATCAGCGCCAGCAGCGGCCCTTCGACAAAGGAAAACGCCTCGTCACTGTCGATGCAGCGGGTGAAAAGCACCACCGCAACGGCGATCACCGCCAGCGCGAGGATCGGCGCGACGCCAAGCGCCGCGAGCAGTACGATGCCCCCCATGGCCCCGATGGCCATAGGCGCATGACCACGACGGAACGCCCGCGCCGAGGGGCGCGAGACGTCGACCAGCGCCATCTCTTCGGCCAGCCGCTGGATATCCTCGGGCGCGCCTTCAAGCAGCAGCGTGTCGCCGACGCGCACCACCAGCTCGTCGATCTTGCGCCCGATGTTCTGGTTCCGCCGGTGCACCGCCAGCGGGTAGACCCCGAAGCGGCGGCGCAAGCGCAGCGCGCCAAGGCTGCGCCCGACCATCTTGCAGCCCGGCGAGATCAGCACCTCGACGGTCGTGGTCTCTTTCGCCGACAGCTGATCGACCCGGCGCAGCGACTTGTTGCGCTGCAAGGACAGCAGCTCGGTCATCTGTGTGCGCAGCACCACGCGGTCGCCGACCTGAAGCTCCACCCCCTCGAGATTGCGGCGCAGCGACTCGTCGCCGCGCACCACGTCCACAAGGCGCACGCCCTCGCGCTTGAACAGCTGCACGCCAAGAACCTCGCGGCCGATGAGATCGCTGTCGGGCGGAATCACCGCCTCGGTGAAGAACTTCATGCGCGAGCGATCCGACAGCATGCCCGCCATCGAATGCCGGTCAGGCAGCAGGAAGCGCCCGACGAGGGTCAGATAGAGCATCCCCCACGCCACGAGGATGATCGCCAGCGGCGTGACCTCGAAGATGCTGAACGGCGCCAGCCCCTGCGCCCGCGCCACACCGTCGACAAGCAGGTTGGTCGAGGTGCCGATAAGCGTGGTGGTGCCGCCGAGGATCGCCGCGTAGCTGAGCGGGATCAGCAGTTTCGAGGGCTGAATCCCCAGCGATTTGGAGATTTGCACGAAGACCGGCAGCATCAGCACCACCACCGGCGTGTTGTTCATGAAGGCCGAGGCGACGATGACCACCAGCATGATCACCGCCATCGCCTTTTTCGGGCGCTGCTGCACCTGCGCTTGGGCGTAGGTCGCAAACGTGTCGAGCGCGCCGGTGCGCACCAGCGCCCCCATCACCACGAACATCGCCGCAATGGTCCAGGGCGCCGGGTTCGACAGCACCGACAGCGCCTGCTGATAGGGCAGCACGCCGGTGGCCAGCAAAAAGGCGGTGCCGCCGATCGCCACCACCTCGGTGGGATAGGTTTCGCGGATGAACAGGACGAACATGGCCAGCACCGTGGCGATCGTCACCCAGGCCTGCGCGGTCTGGCTCAGCTCAAAAATAGTCATGCGGATATATTGCCTGTCGCTGCGCGCTCGGCGCCATTCTTAACGTCTCGCCCGGCGCTTACAAGAAAGCCCCGGGGCCGCGGCTGGACCAGTGCCAAGCCTGCCAACATCATGAGCAGCGCCATCCAGATCGCTTTGGTGTAGGTTTCGCCAAGGAAGAGCATGGCCCAGCAAAGCCCGAAAAGCGTTACCAGATAGGCCACCTGCACCGCAAAGACCGCGCCCGCCGTCGCCACAATCGCCACATAGCCAGCGTAGGCCAGCGCGTGCAGCGCCGAACCGCCTAGGATCGCCAGATCGGGCGCACCCCATGGCGGACGCGGGTCGATGAACTGGCCCATGGCCAGCGCCAGCGGCAGGGCGATCGCCGCTCCCAGCGCCGAGGCCCCAGCCAAAAGCTTCACCGGGTCGAGCCCGCGCATGCCCCAGCGGCCCACCACATTGCCTTCGAGCGCGTAGAACAGCGACGAGATCAGCGCCACGGGGATCCAGCGCGCCATGCCGGGCTCGGGCAGGCTGGTCTGCGGCAGCACCAGCACGATCACCGCGCCCAGCCCCAGCGCCAGCCCGGCGAGCCGTCGCCACGAGAAGCAATCGTTGCCGAAGAGCAGCGCCATGGGAAAGGCGAACATCGGCACCGCCGAAAGCAGGATCGAGATCAGCCCCGACGGCAGATGCACCGCCGCCGTGTAAGAGGAAATGCCCGGCAACAGTGTCCCGGCCAGCGCCACGAAGAGCAGCAGCGGCAGATCGCCCCGCGCAAAGCGCAGGCTCTGGCCGCGCGCCAGCGTCACCGCGCCCAGCAGCAGCGCGCCAAGCGCCAGCTGCCAGAACAGGATGCCCACATGGCGGTAGCCTTCGGAAACGGCGGTCTTGGCCAGCGGCTGGCCCGCGCCCCAGAGTGCGCCGACCAAGATCAGCGCAAGGAAGGGCCAGGCCCGGCGCATCAGGGCCCGGCCTGCTCCAGCCGCCCGCCCTGCCGGACCATGCGCACCGAGGTGGCCTTGCCGGTGCGGTCGTCGGTTTCGACGAGCACTCCCGAGAGCGTCGCCTCGCCAAGTGCCGGCTGAAAGCGGGTCTTGCCCATGCCGGTGACGAAACGGCGCATCGGCTCGGCCTTGTCCATGCCGATCACCGAGTTGTAGTCGCCGCACATGCCCGCGTCGGTCAGGTAGCCGGTGCCGCCCGGAAGGATCTGCGCGTCGCCGGTGGGCACATGGGTGTGGGTGCCGACAACGAGGCTCGCCCGCCCGTCGCAGAAATGCCCCATGCCCATCTTCTCCGAGGTCGCCTCGCAGTGCACGTCGACGAGGATCATCTGCGCCTGCCCGCCCAGCGGATGGCGCCGCAGCACCTCGTCCACCGCCGAGAACGGATCGTCGAAGGCGCGCTTCATGAAGACCTGCCCCAGCACCTGCAGCACCAGCACCTTGCGGCCGCGCCGGTCGGTGAACAGGGACGCGCCGCGCCCCGGCGCCTGCTTGGCGAAGTTGAGCGGGCGGATGATGCGCGGCTCGCTCTCGATGAAGGTCAGCATTTCCTTCTGGTCGAAGGCGTGATCGCCCAGCGTCACCACATCGGCGCCGGCCTCAAACAAAAGCTTGGCATGGGCGCCGGTGATGCCGGTGCCGCTGGAGGCATTCTCGCCATTGACCACGACGAAATCGAGTTTCCAATCGTCGCGCAGCTTCGGGAGGGTCTCGGTGACGGCGGCGCGCCCGGCGCGGCCCATCACATCCCCAAGAAAAAGTGTTCTCATGCCGCCATGGGTACGCCGGGCGGGCGTGAAAGCAAAGCCCCTTTCGCCGTGCCGCGCTGTCCCGGCGGAGGACAGATGGCCGGGTCGGGACGCCTCCGGCGGGCGTATTTGGAAAGAGAAGAAGCGGGGTGGCGGCGACCGGTTCAGGTCTGCCGCTCAGCGGCAGCGCAGCGCCGCCTCTGACGCGGCCACCGACCATGGGCCGAGATCGCGCAGCAGGATCGCCTCGCCTTGCAAACGCGCGGCGACGAGCCTGCCGAAAGTGCCGTCGGCGAGCACCATCTCGGGGCCCGCACCGCAATCACGCATGCCGCCGGGAATGAAATCCCAGCCGATGCGGTGGTTGCTGAGGCCGGGCCGCGCGGCGACCTCACGCAGCAGCGGATCGCCCGGACGGTAGCGCACGACGCGCAGGGTCTTGCGCAGATGCGGGCGATCGACATAGGCCAGTTCCAGAGCCCCGTCGCCGTCGAGATCGGCGACGCCGACCGGCGCGAGCCAACGGTGGCTCTGGCCGATGAAGGGGGTGGCGGCGCGCAGCCCCTGCGGCGTGTAGAGCGCCAGCCGCGCGCCCTTGGCAAGATCGCTTTCCACCACCAGCGCCGCCCGGTCGCCTTCGGGGAGCGCGACGAGGCGCGGCGCGATATCCTCGAAGACGCGGTTCTGCGGCAGTCGGATCAGCGCTGCGCCGCGCGGGCCGTCGAAGCGCAGCGCGCCCCACTCTTGCGCATCGCCGAGCACGCCGTGATCGTACCGCATGGTCGGCTCGGCATAGCTGGCGGTCAGGCGCTCTGCGGCGCGGGCGGCAGCAAGCGGCAGGCACAGCGCCAGTCCGAGGACCGACGCCGCGCGCGAGACACGGCCAAGGCCGCGCCGGGGGCGCGCCGCACGCCTCAGATCTGCTTTTCCGGCATCTGCACGACAAGCCCGTCGAGCGCATCGGTGACCTTCAGCTGGCAGGTCAGGCGCGAGCGCGCGGGATCGGGCTCGAAGGCGAAATCGAGCATGTCTTCTTCCATGTCGTCCCGCGCTGGCAGTTTCTCGACCCAATCGGGGTGCACGTAGACGTGGCAGGTCGAGCAGGCACAGGCGCCGCCGCAATCGGCCTCGATCCCGGGAATGCCATTGTCGCGAGCGCCTTCCATCACGGTCATCCCGGTCGCAACCTCGACAACATGCTCGGTGCCGCCAAACTCGATATAGGTGATCTTCGCCATCGGCCTTGTCTCCATCATTCGTTCGGCGCGTTGTAGCGCCCTGCCGGGGCGCGGGTCCAGAGCCGAGAGGCCCGCATTCCGCGCAGAGAGGGTCAGATCGGCCAAGCGCCCGTGGCACGGGCACCGCGGGTGCCGCGCAAAGCGCCGCGGGCGGCTTTTCCGCCGCTGCGCCGCTTGCTAGGCTCTGGCGCAAAAGACGCCGCCAAAAGACGCCAAAAGACCACGAGAGGCCGAGCCGATGCCCCCGATCCCGCCCCGCTGCGCGGCACCCGCCCTGCTGGCGCTGCTGGCCGCCTGCGCCGCGCCGGCCACCGACCCAGCGCCCGAAGCACCGCTGCCCACCGAGACCGCCCCCGACGGCAGCTGCTGGGCACGCGAGCATGTGCCGGCGATCTACGAGCAGGTCAGCGGCGAGGTCCAGGTGGTGCAGGCCGAGATCGCCGAAGACGGCACGGTGCTGCGCCCGCCTGTCTATCGCCGCACGCAGGTGCCCAAGCTGGTGCGCCCGCGCGGCGAGATGCGGTTCGAGGCGCCCTGCCCGGCGCAGATGACGCCGGAGTTCATCTCTTCGGTGCAGCGGGCCCTGGCGGCGCGCGGCTACTTTAATGGCCCCGTCACCGGCACCATGGATGCCGCCACCCGCACCGCTGTGGCGCGCTATCAGAAGGAGCGCGGGCTGGAGAGCGGCCAAATCTCGCTAGAGACCGCGAAAGCGCTGGGGCTGATTGCCGTGGACCTGTCGGAACTGGACGATCCTGGCGACTGACTCGCGCGGTTGCACTGCCGTGTGAGCCATATCTGACCGCGCTTTGCCCAATATTCGATCACACCTGAGGGCCGCCACCGCCCCACGACGGAACGTAAGAAGAACGGGTGAGCGGAATTTCGCCGGTTCCGACGTGATCACAGTTTCTTCGATTTGTTACAAACATTCGGTTTACCATTCTGCACGAGGCCGCCGCGGCAACAGCGGCGCTGAGCAGAAAAACAAAGACCGAGGGACATATGCGCGTGACAGACGCCACCCCGAAGGCGCGGGCCTTACCGCTTGCCTGCGCGCTTCTTCTGATGCTGACCGCTGCCTGTGCGCAGAAATCCGAGGTTCAGCGCCTTTCCGATCTAGAGCTTGATCCGTCGCGGCAGGACCTTGCGCTGCGCGAGGTCGCCGAGCTGCAGTCGAAGGGCCAACGGGTCTGGTGCGTGCCTTACGCGCGCAACCTCAGCGGCATCAACATCCGCGGCAATGCCGAGACGTGGTGGGGTCAGGCAAAGGACCTCTACAACCGCGGCAAGCAGCCGGCGATCGGGGCGGTGATGGCCTTCAGCTCGTCGCGCAAGATCCCCATGGGCCACGTGGCGGTCGTGTCCGACGTGATCTCGTCGCGCGAAGTTCTGGTGGACCATGCCAATTGGCACCGCAACCAAGTGTCGCTGAAGATGGCGGTGCAGGACGTCTCGCCGAACAATGACTGGTCGCAGGTGCGGCTGGAAAGCAATCCGGGCACCTTCGGCAGCCCCTATGCGGTCAGCGGCTTCATCTATCCCAACCGGATCAACTGAGCCCGTTTCGGCCCCTCCCGAAATAACAAAAAGCGCGAGGCCCCTGCCCCGCGCTTTTGTTTTGTCGACAGGCCATTCTGGCCAAGCGCCATGATGGCGGCAGCCCCGAAGGGCTGCCAGCGCACCCTCAGTCGTCGGCGACGCAGAGCTGCTTTTGGGTGCCGAGCTTTTCGATGCCCAGTTCCACGGTGTCGCCAGCCTTCAGATAGCGCGGCGGCTTGAAGCCAAGACCGACGCCCGGAGGCGTGCCGGTCGAGATGATGTCGCCCGGCTCGAGCGTGAAGAACTGCGACAGGTAGGACACGAGGAAGGGCACGCGGTAGACCATCGTCGCGGTCGACCCGTCCTGCACGCGCTCGCCGTTCACCTCGAGCCACATGCCGAGATTGTCGAAATCGCCCACTTCGTCGGGGGTCACCAGCCACGGGCCGGTCGGACCGAAGTTGTCGGACGACTTGCCCTTCACCCACTGGCCGGCGCGCTCGGCCTGAAACTCGCGCTCGGACACGTCGTTGATCAGGCAAAAGCCCGCGACGTGATCCATCGCGTCCTCTTCCTTGACGTATTTGGCGGTCTTGCCGATGACGAAGCCCAGTTCGACCTCCCAGTCGGTCTTGACCGAATTGCGCGGGATGATGATCGGGTCGTTCGGGCCGCAGATCGCCGAAGTGAACTTGGCGAAGATCACCGGCTCGGGCGGCACGTCCATGCCGCTTTCGGCGGCGTGGTCGGCGTAGTTGAGACCGATGCAGATGAACTTGCGGGTACCGCCGACGCAGGCGCCATAGCGCTGCTCGCCCTCGACCAGCGGCAGCGAGGCCGGCTCGATGGATTTCAGCTTATCAAGATCGGTCAGCACATCGCCAGCGAGGTCGGTGACGTGCGCCGAAAGGTCACGCAGGTTGCCGTCGGCGTCGATCAGGGCGGGTTTTTCGGCGCCGCGGGCGCCGTAACGTGCGAATTTCATGAGGAGGTCCTTCTTAAGTCTTAGGTGGTCCAGCCGCCGTCGATGACGTGCGCCTGACCGGTGGTGAAACCGGATTCGTCGGAGGCGAGATAGGCGACCAGAGCGGCCACCTCGTTGGGGTCGCCGACACGGCCCATCGGCTGTCGCGCGATGAACGCCTCAAGCGCGCTTTCGTAATCGCCGGTGTCGCGCAGGCGCTGGTGCAGCGAAGGGCTGTCGACGGTGCCCGGGCAGATCGCGTTGCAGCGGATGCCCTTGGTCACATAGTCGGCGGCAACGCCTTTGGTCAGACCGACGACGGCGGCCTTGGAGGCCGAATAGACCAGACGGTTGACCGGCCCGGTGATCGGCCCTGCCACGGACGACATGTTGATGATCGAGCCGCCGCCGTTTTCCAGCATCCCCGGCAGAAAGGCGCGGAGCATGCGGAACTGCGCCTTTGCGTTGAGGTCGAAGGCAAAATCCCACTCGTCCTCGGACGCTTCAAGCAAGGTGCCCGCGTGCACCACGCCGGCGCAGTTGAACAGCACGTCGACGGTGCCGGTCTCGGCGGCGAACGCCTTGATCGCCTCGCCATCGAGCACGTTCAGCTTCTTGGCGGTGATGCCGTCGATCTGGCCAAGCTCTTCGAGCGCCGCATCGTTGATGTCGGTGGCGATCACCTCGGCGCCTTCGGCGGCGAAACGCTCGGCCGTCGCGCGGCCGATGCCCTGACCGGCGGCGGTGATCACCGCACGTTTCCCGGCCAGTCTTTGCTGCAGATTCATGACTCCTCCTTTTGCGTCATGCGGCCGGCAGACAGGCCGGACCGATGGGTTCGAAGCTCTTGTAGGTCAGGATGAACTCCCGGTGCCCCAGCGCCTCGGATTTTGTCTGCGCGCCGCCTGCCACGCGGCCCACAAGCTCGAAGATCTCGCGCCCCACCTGCTCGATGCTGCGCGTCCCTTCTATGATGTCTCCGGCATTTACGTCCATGTCATCAGACAAGTTTCTGTAGGTGTCGGGATTGGCGCAGATCTTGATGACCGGAGAGATGGCGGAGCCGACCACCGAGCCGCGCCCGGTGACGAACAGCGACAGATGCGCGCCGCTGGCGATCATCTCGACGATCTCGGCATTGTCCGAAATGTTCGGGAAGCCGAACCGCACCTCGCCGTCGGGCACCACATCCATCAGGTAAAGCCCGCCGCGCGGCGGCACGTCGCCGGGTTTGATCAGGCCGGCAATCGCGCTGTCACCGGATTTGACGTAGGCGCCAAGGCTCTTTTCCTCGATGGTCGACAGCCCGCCCGCCGCATTGCCCGCGGCAAAGCTGCCATAGCCCAGCGTGGCATAATAGCGCTCGGCCTTCTGCACACTTTCGCGCAGCAACTGGCCCAGTTCCGGCGTGGCAGCACGCTCGGCCATGATCTCTTCGCAGCCGATAAGCTCTCCCGTCTCCTCGAAAATGCAGGCGGCGCCCGCCGCGACCAGCAGATCAAAGGCCTTGCCCGCCGCCGGGTTGCCAGAAATGCCCGAGGTGCCATCGGAGCCACCGCAGACGGTACCGATGACCAACTCGTCCAGCCCCATCGACGCGCGCGGCACCTCGGCGACCTGCCCCAGCGCGCCGCGCACCCAGTCGCGGCCCATCTCGACGGTGGATGCGGTGCCGCCCGCCTTCTGGATCACCAGCGTTTTCACCGGGCGGCCCGACGCGGCCACTGCCTGCGAGGCGCGAACCTTGTCAAAGCTCTCGCAGCCAAGGCTTACGAACAGCACCGCACCAACGTTGGGGTGCGTGCACAGCCGCTCCATCATCGTGGCGGCGTACTCATTGGGGAAGCAGCCGGGAAAGCCGATCAGCTGCACGTCGTCGTCGGGGAAGCCCGCAACGATCTTGGAGGCGACGAAATGCGCGCATTCCACCAGATAGGCGACGATCACCGTATTGCGGATGCCCTTGCGCCCGTCCTGTCTGAGCCAGCCGTTCATTGCGCCACCCCCGCCGAGACTCCATCAACGTCCTGCAAAGCATGGGTGGGCGTGTAGGCCGAGCGGATGTTGTGCACATGTACATGCGTGCCTGCCGCGATGGCCTGTGTCGCGATGCCGATGGGCATGCCGTATTTCAGGATGCGGTCGCCCGCGGCAATGTCGTGGCGGGCGATCTTATGCGCCAGCGGGATGACCTGCGCGAGCCGCGCCTCGCCGCTTTCCAGCGGAACGGCGGTGCCTTGTGCCACCGTGGCCCGCGCGACCAGTACGTTGTCCTCCGGGTTGAGCAGAAGGAAGTGGCCGAACATGGAACTGCCGGGCTTGATCATCGCACCCTCAGTCATGGTGAAAGACTTCCTCGGCCTCGGCCCACCATTCGCCCTCGGCGCGGGTGTCCAGCGGCTTTTGCAGCGGCATGCAGCGCGACCACCAGTCCTGCGTGACCGGGTCGGCGGCCATCTTCGCCATATCCGCGTCGAAGTCGTCTCCGACGTATTCGAAATAGGCGAAGAGCAGGTTCTCGGGCTCTTTCAGGAAGATCGAGTAATTGCGGATATTGCAGGCGGAGATCATCTCCAGAACCTGCGGCCATGCAGCGGCGTGCAGGCGTTTGTATTCGTCGATCCCCGCAGGATCGACGGCAATGATCTGGCCGTGACGTTGGGCGCTCATCTGGGTCCTCGGCGACTGGGGCTGACGGGAAGTCCGGTTCTGATTGTCAGGTATATTCATATCCGGAGCTTCTCTTCATATCTAAACTTCAGCCAATCAGCCTGTCAACGCGGCGGGTCGGAGCGGAGCCCCTGCCCCTTCGGTCCGTCGCTTCGCGCTGGATGGGATTTGGCTCCGGCGCGGATGGGTTTGCCAAGGGGACGGCAGGAACCGCGCGCCGCCAATGACGGCGGCGCGCAGCGGTGTCAGCGATAGATCAGCGTCGGCAGCCACATGGTGATGCCGGGCACGAAGGTGACCAGCAGCAGCACGATCACCAGCGGCACCAAGAACGGCGCGGTGCCCGACAGCGCCCGCTCGAACGGGATATTGGCAACGCGGCTCAGCACATAGAGCACCATACCCACCGGCGGGGTCAGCAGGCCAAGCATCAGGTTGAGCACCATGACCACGCCGAAGTGCACCGGATCGACGCCCAGTTGCACCGCCACCGGCAAGAGCACCGGCACGAGGATTGTGATCGCCGCCACCGTTTCCATGAAGCAACCGACAATCAGCAGCACCAGATTGATCAGCAGCAGGATGACCCACGGGTTGTCGGACGCGCCGAGCAGCAGGTCGGCCGCCATCTCGGGCACCCGGTTCGAGGTCAGGATCCACGCAAAGATCGACGCCGCGCCCACCACCAGCAGCACCACGGAGGTGGTCTCGATCGTGTCGTAGCTGACACGGATCAAACGGCGCAGGGTGAGCGTGCGATAGACCACCGCGCCAAGGAACATGGCGTAGGCGCAGGCGGCCACGGCGGCCTCGGTCGGGGTGAAAGCCCCGGTGAGGATGCCGCCGACGATGATCACCGGGGTCATCAGCGACAGGAAGGCGCGGCGGAAACTGTGGCCGAGAATTTTCATCGCGAAAGGCTGATCGCGCGGAAAGCCGCGGCGGCGCGCGAAGAAGGCCACCATCAGCATCAGCGCCACCGCCATGACGATGCCAGGAATGAATCCAGCGGCGAAAAGCTGACCAATCGACGCCCCGGCGACCACGCCGTAGATCACCATCGGCAGCGACGGCGGGATGATCGGCCCGATGGTCGAGGAGGCTGCGGTGATGCCGACCGCGAAATCGGTTTTGTAGCCGGCATCGCGCATCGCCTTGATCTCGATGGCGCCAAGCCCGCCGGCATCCGCCACGGCCGCACCCGACATCCCGGCGAAGATCACCGAGGCGCCGACGTTCACATGGCCCAGACCACCGCGCATCCAGCCCACCAAGGACAGCGCGAAATTGAAAATCCGCTCGGTGATGCCGGCGGTGTTCATCAGGTTGCCCGCGAGAATGAAGAACGGCACGGCGAGCAGCGGAAAGCTGTCGACGCCGTTCACCATGCGGTGCGCCACCACCATGGGCGGCACGGTGCCCGACAGGATGAAGGCGAGCGACGCGCCCGCCAGTGCGATGGCCACCGGCACACCCAGCAGGATGAGCACAAACAGCAGCACGAAAAGAAGTGTGATGGTCATGGCCGGATCCTAGTCGATGGCGCGGGCGTCACCCGCGTGGGCTTCGGGGTCGATGAGCCGGCTGGTGCCGCTCGACAGGTGGCGCAGGCCGTTGATCGCGGAATAGATCGCCATTCCGACAAAACAGGCGGCGACGAACCAGTAGACATAGGCTTTGGGCAGATCGATCGAGACCATCATGCCGCCGGTGCGGGTGGCGAGCTGGCCCGACAGATAGGCGAGCGTCGCGAAGAACCCGGTGGTTACCAGATCAATCACGCTTTGCATCACGCGCCGCAGCGGGCGCGGCACCCAGCGATAGAGAAATTCCACCGCGATGTGGCTGTTCTTGCGCGCCGCCATCACCGATCCGGCGAAGGTCACGCCGATCAGCAGGTAGCGGGCGATCTCCTCGGTCCAGCCCAGCGAGTCGTTGAGCACGTAGCGGGTGAAGAACTGCAGAA
Organism: Salipiger sp. ABF4_146; assembly: GCF_056161345.1. NCBI lineage: Bacteria > Pseudomonadati > Pseudomonadota > Alphaproteobacteria > Rhodobacterales > Roseobacteraceae > Salipiger > Salipiger sp. ABF4_146. The sequence continues at coordinate 123,158 of NZ_JBSWYX010000002.1, forward strand.
AGACCACCAGCGCCAGCACCCAGAACAGGCCCAGCACCAGCGCGTCCTGCCAGCGGATGTCCGACAGGTCGATATCTGCCGCGTCGTCCTCTGCCAGATGGAGACTGTGATCCTCGGGGCCGGACTCTGCCGGCTTTGTGTCGTCATACATCAAATGCGCCTCGAAATATGAGGGGCGCCCGACCGGCTGGTGCCGGCCGGGCGACTGCGTTTGCTCGGCTTAGCCGCCAATGGCCTGCAGGCGGTCGTAGGTTTCCTGATCCCAGGTCGCCATGTCGCCGTTGTGCATCTCCTTGACCGCTTCAATGAACGGGCCGCGATCCACGTCGTTGACGGTCACGCCCTGCTCGGTGAACCAGTCCTGCAGGCTGTTCTCTGCGTCGATCACCTGCTCGGTGGCGCAATCTGCCGCCTCGTCGAGCACCGTTTCCAGCGCGCCCTGATCCTCTTCCGAGATGCTGTTCCACGTCGGCCCGCCGACGATGGTCAGCAGCGCATCGGTGATGTGGCCGGTGAGGTTGATGTTGGACTGCACCTCATAGAATTTCTTGGCCTGAATGGTCGGCAGCGGGTTCTCCTGCGCGTCCACCGTGCCCTGCTGCAGCGCCAGATAGACCTCGGCAAAGGCGATGGGCGTCGGGTTGCCGCCAGTGGCCCTCGGGAACATCATGTAGAGCGGCGCATTGGGCACGCGGATCTTCAGCCCTTCCATGTCCTCGGGCGCAGTGATCGGTGTGTTCGAGGTGACATGACGCAGCCCGTAATAGGTGAGCGAGGTCACATGGTTGCCGGTGGCGTCAGTGTAGCCCTGCGTAAGTTCCGAGAAGAGATCCGAATTGCGGAAGGCGTCCCAGTGCTCATAGTCGCGGAACATGAAGGGCGCGCCGCCGATCGCCAGCGGGCCATAATAGCGCCCGGCGAACAGCTGGCCGGTATAGATGATGTCGACCGTGCCGAGGCTGAGCCCCTCGTTGATGTCCGACTCCTTGCCCAGCGTGGAGGCCGGAAAGACCTCGATGCCCAGACGGTTGTCGGTGGCTTCCATCAGCGCGTCATTCGCCGCCACCGCGCAGGTGTGATACGGCTCGGACGATTCATAGACATGCGCAAACTTGAGCACACGCTCGGCCTGTTGCGCGCTGGCGGGCAGCGCCGCGGTCAGCGCCGCCGCTGCCGTCGTCAGTAGTGCCACCGTCTTGGTGATACGGGTCATTTGGTTCTCCTCCCTAAAGTCCCACTATGTTGGCCTGTTTTACGAAACAGGCCGGTTCAGCCCCCCACCACCTCCAATGGCGGGATGCCTTTCTCGTCGGCGAAGCGCGCCAGCGCCTCCACCGCGGTCTGATCGAGGGTCATGCCATGAAGTTTGCGCCGCGCGGCCTCCGCCCACTCGCGGTCCCCCGCCGCCATGACCTCGGCCCCCTGCGCGGCGCTCGAGTTGCGGATCGCATCGCGGTAACGGCGCAACGTGCCGGTGAAGATGTCGAGCCCGGCAAACGCCGCAGGATCGAAGGCCATGACAAAGGCGCCCAGCCCCCGCGGCGTGGCCATGTCGTCAGAAATCATGCCGGGCAGCTCAAAGCTGAGCGGTGCGCCCGAAAGCGCGGTGCTGAGGATCTCGGAGATCCCTGCCAGCCCTGCGCCCTTATAGCCGAACTCGCCGCCGAGCGGCGCCAGCATGGCCGCCTGTTCGGGATCGGTGACATTCTCGCCCCGTTCGTTCGAGGCCGTGTCGGCGGGCAGGTCGATCCCCAGCGCACGGCTCAGTTGCACCTTGTTGAACGGGATGGCGCTGGTCGCCATGTCAAACAGCCAGGGGTCCTCCCCCTCGCCCACCGGACCGGCCATGGAAATCGGGTTGGTGCCGTGGAACGTCTCGGCGCCGCCATGCAGCCGCACGAAGCTGTCCGAATTGCAGAAGCAAAAGCCCAACAGGCCAGCGTCGGCGATCGCCTTGGCATAGGCGCCCGCCGCCCCGAAATGCGAGCTGGCGCGGATCGCCACAGCGCCCGACCCCGAGGCGCGCGCCAGCGCGACAGCCTTATCGACCGCGGCGAAAGTCGCCCGCGCGCCATGCGCGTCATCGCCATCGAGCACCGCCGCGCCAGCGCTTTCGCTGACAAAGCGCAGCGTCGGTGCCGGGTTCAGGCGCCCCTTGCTGAATCCTTCCAAGTAATGCGGCAACAGCCGGTAGCCGTGGGTGTCGACCCCCAGTGCCGAGGCATGGCTCAGCGCGCGGATCACCGCCGCCCGGGTGTCGGGATCACAGCCCGCTGCCGCCATGGCGGCCTCGGAAAAGCGCTCCATCTGCGCCTGCATCACCCGTGCCGGTGGGCGTGGTGCCGCCGCGGCGCCGTCCTGCGCGAGATAGTTCTGCGTGGTGTCGCGAATGTGGCTGCGCAACAGCGCCTCGGCCTCGGCCACCTGCCCGGCGGCAATCCGGTCGATCAGTTGCTCGTGCTCCGCAAAGGAGCGCTCGTTAAGCTGCGGCTCGCGGCTCAGCTTGTTGCGCAGTGCCTGAATGCGGAACGACAGCATGTGGTGCGTCTTTTCCAGATAGACGTTGCCGCATTCGGCAAAGATCGCGTGGTGAAACGCATTGTCGAGCGCCTTGTAGCTGCGCACGTCCTGCGCCGTGAGCGCCGCGCGCATCTGCCCGGCAATCTCGCGCAGCCGCGCCGAAAGCGGCAGCGCGCGGCGCGCAAGCGCCAGCCGCAGCGCCTCCAGCTCCAGCATCTCGCGCAGTTCCCCAAGGCTGCGGATGTCGTCCTGCGACATCTCAAAGACCCGCGGGCTGCGGTTCGGGCTGAGGGTGATCATTCCTTCGCATTCAAGCTGCACCAGCGCTTCGCGCACCGGAATTTTCGACATGCCCAGCGTCGTCGCCAATTCGGATTCGCGCAGCACCGCCCCCATCGGCAGGTCACCGGCGATGATCTGATCACGAATCGCGTCGCGGGCACGGTCGGACAGCTTCTGCGCAGGGTCGCGCTGAACGGTTGCATCCACGGCTAAGTCTCCTCCACTTGACGAAACGGTATATGGTATACCAAACCGTCGTCAACTGTGATCTTACCTAGCGGCAGCGCATGGCAGGGCTCTCCCCTGCTTGCGCCAGCAAGATGGCAAAGAAGAACGCCCCACCATAAGCGGGGCGTCTTGCTTCTAGGTGTGCTGCGGCGTCCCCGCGGGGACAGGTTGGCTCAGATCTCGCCGTCGGCGGCCTTGCGCATTTCCTCTTCGAACTGCCGGCGCAGTTTCTTGCGCATACCTGCAGCATGATGGCGCTTTTTCTCGAGATCGGAGTCGATCGACAACTCCGGAACCTCCGCCGGTTTGCCGTCGTCATCCACAGCGACCATGGTGAAATAGCACGAGTTGGTATGCCTGCGGCTGCCCTTGCGGATGTCTTCAGCCTCGACCCGGATGCCGATCTCCATCGAGGTGCGCCCGGCGTGATTCACGCTCGCGCGGAAGGTCACCAGTTCGCCCACATTGATCGGCTGCTTGAAGGTCACCTGATCGACCGAGAGCGTCACGGCGTAGCGCCCCGAAAAGCGCGACGCGCAGGAAAAGGCGACGCGGTCGAGCAGGTTGAGCAAGGCCCCGCCGTGCACTTTGCCGCTGAAGTTCGCCATGTCGGGGGTCATCAACACGGTCATCTCGAGTTTGCGGGGGTCCATAGCTTGCTCCGTCACTGGCCTGATCTTGCGGAAAATCGTCCCATATGGGCTCCGAAGCACAGACCTATCACGGACGCCGCGGCACCTGCCGCCAATTTCCAAGGCTGGAGATGGATTTATCGCGGCCTGTAGCACGCCCGCCCAACGGCAGCCGGTGCCAGCGATCTGCAGGGACACGGTGGTGTTGAGGCGACTGAAGACGCGAAGAAAGACGCCACGAACGATCCGTCGCCCGGCGCCAATTCTCACGTAACTTCGGTATGTTAGGAGATATTGGCTGGGGCGGTAGGATTCGAACCTACGGTGCGCGGTACCAAAAACCGGTGCCTTACCACTTGGCTACGCCCCAACCGTGGCGCGGGATTTACGCCAGGTGCCGGGAGGGCGCAACCCCCCTTCCGAAAATTTCTTGGTCTTTTTTTCTTCACCTTGCGGAAGCCTCGTCATGACCTCCTGCGGGAGCGCTTTTGTCTTCCGCATCATCGCGGCCGCGCCCTGCCTCGCCTTTCGATATCGGGCGAAAGAACGCATGGCGACCGCGCCCCGCACGCTTGGCCGCGTAGAGCGCGACATCGGATTCTTCGAGCAGATCGCTCGCGCTGCGGTGTCGCCCGTCTGTTGTTCCGCTGATCGCGATTCCGATGCTTGCTGAAATATGCGCGACGTCCGGGCCCAGAGGCACGGGCGCCTCAAGCCGCCGGATCATCCGCGCGGCAAGTTCGGAAAGGCGTGCAGCGTCGGTCAGCCCGACGAGAATTATGACGAACTCATCGCCGCCGACCCGCGCCACTGTGTCGTCACGGCGCGTCAGTTCAAGCATGGTGTGCGCAACCTGCTGCAACACACGATCCCCGGCGCCATGGCCAAGCGAGTCGTTCACGCGTTTGAAGAAATCGAGGTCCACATGCATCAGCGCAAAACCCACATCGCGACGCAGCAGATCCGCCAAAGCATGCGATACCGCGCGGCGATTGCGCAGCCCGGTGAGAGGGTCGGTATAGGCCCGCTGCTCGGCCGCCAGCATCGCTCCCTGCAACCTGCGATTCAACGTTCGCGAGGCCTCCATCGCGGCGGATTTCGCCTCCACCAGATACAGCATATCGATGGCATGGTCGGTGGCCGCAAAGTCGGTGCTGGTCAGCCTGTAGTCGCGCACCGCCTCGACGACCCCCAACCCGAACGACAGGTTGATGATCGCGCCACCCTCGGCATCAGCAACCGCGAGACCGCGCAGCGCGCCGCGGCGCTCTTCCGCGCACCCGGCGCGGCGCAGGTGCAGCTTGCGCCCGGCCACGGCGTGCAGTTGGACTATGTCGTTCACCTGGCGCGGCCGGTAAATCTCGAAGAGATGCGTGAACGGGCGCCCGCGAAAGTCGGCTTCCGGCAAGCTTGGGCGCGCCCCTTGGCAAAGCACACGGCGCAGCGTCGGACCAAGCGCGGTGATCCGCCCTTCGGCATCGAGGCGCAGATGCATCGGGCACAGCGCGTCGAGCGCGGCCTGTGGCAGCGCCGTATCGGTCATCGTGCGCGCCCGGCCCCATGGGCGCCCAGTTCGAACCTGCGCCCCTTGGCAAAGGCGGTCTCGATCACCGTGATATCGATCAACTCACAGGTGCCAGCGCCGTCCCGCAGGTCCAGCAGGGCCAGCGTGCCATAGTCATCCGCCATCGCCCGAAGTACACCGGCCATGATATGGGAAAAGCCCACGCTCGCCGGTGGCTGGCAGTGGCAGACAAGCGTGAACTGGCGTGACGCGACATCCCGCAGTTCGAGCACAGGAAGTTCAAGGTCCGGCACCGCGAGCCGCGCTCGGCCGGGCAGTTCTTCCAGGGAATGCAGGAAATCCACGAAATCCTCTCCGCCGTAGCGCATCAGGCGGCGCAGCCCCTCATTGCTGGGATGGCTGATCAGATAGGTGCCAATGTCCTCCAGCATGACGTCCCGAGGCTTTTTCAGGTCACGCTCCGCGGCCCGCAGGACGCGGGCGACAATCTGCGCCTCGTAGTCAAGCATCGCTTCGAAGTCTGGGAAGTCGAGCCGTGCGTGCGCGGCAATCGCCTGCCAGACCTCGGCGCCATAAGTGTCCTGCAAGAAGCATTGGAGGGTGCGCGCGATCAGCCCGTGTATGCGCCAATCGGCGTGCCTGTCTGCCTCCCCATGTCGTCGGCTGTGTGGGTGCCTGTATGTCTCTATGTCCGATATATCCTTACGCCTGTATCCACCGTTGCCGCGACCGCGGTTTCAGCCCCAACATCTACAGCCCCACGCCCGTCATGACGAGTGGCCAAGGGCATGTCTTCCGGGTCAGCCCTGCCCTGCCGCCTCGGCGAGAGCGCCCCCTCGCCGCAGAGATGCGCTGGGGGGCTTCGACTCTTCCGGCGGCACGGCGCCGGACGTCGAAACTCTAGCGCGCAGGGCTTAACAAAGCCGCAAAGGGTCCAATTTTCGGTATCTCTCGGCCGACGCTCTCGCGCCGTTCAGGCTTGGGCTGCCAGCCACTTCGGCAGGTGGCCGATATCGGGCAGCACGGCGTCGGCATGCGGCGTCAGGTCCGGGGCCTCTGCAGGGCCGGTGAGCACCGCAACGGTCATCATGCCTGCGGCGCGGCCGGCTTCCAGATCATGCGTGCTGTCGCCCACCATGACGACGCGCGCCGGGTCCAAGCCCACCGCCCGGGCGAAGGCCAGCAGCGGCGCGGGCGAGGGTTTTGCACCGTGGCCGCTGTCGAAGCCTGCGATGAAATCGAAGCTCTCGGCCACGCCAACCTGCGCCAACTGCGCCAGCGCCGCGCTTTCGCTGTCGTTGGTCATAACCCCCAGCCGCAGCCCGTCGCGCGCCAGCCCCGCCAGAAATGGCGCCAGCGGCACCGCCTCTGCCAAAGGCGCGCGGGCAGATTCGGCAGCCAGAAACGCCTCGAGTTCAGTGACATCCTGTCGCCCGAGACCCCGCGCCAGACATTCTGCCGCCTCGCGGTTGGTCCCGGCGATCACCGTACTGTCCTTGCAGAAACGCCCGGCGGTCAGATCAAAACGCAGTTCGTGCGCCATGGCAGACACACGCTCGGGCGCGCCCCCGGCGAGGTGATGCATCACCGAAAGAGCCCAAGCATTCCACGTGCGGGCGAAATCGAACAGCGTGCCGTCCTTGTCGAAGAGCACGCCATCGGCGCGCCGCCCGCCCGCGTTCATGTCCAGTGAACCTCACCGCCGCCGGGCATATGCTGACGTGCCTGAAATGGGGCGTCGTAGGCCCTCCCGGTTTCGTCGCAAAACGCACGGATCCAAGCGTCGTCCATCAGCAGGAAATCAAGAACGGCTCCCTGAAACGCCGGGTCCGACAGACCGCTGCGGAAGTCGTCAATCGAGGCACCGCTGGCCCCGAGAAAGACCGGCAGAAGCTCGTCATTGGCGGCCAGCCATGCCGCCGCCTGCAACCCGATCAGTTCTGCCTCGTCGCGGCCCAGCATCTGCGTTCCTCTCCTAGTACTCGAAAGGCTTTCTTAACCAGTTTTCATAAAGACTGAGCCCGCATGGGGATGCAAGCCCCGGCGGAGGGAGCAACTTTGGCCACGGTCGCAACCGCGTTCAAGGGCACCGGGCGCGCGCCGGGCAAGGGGATTTGGACGCCGGAGGTCATCGAGGGCAGACCGCGGCAAAGCGCGGCGACATGAGGGCACGACAGATCGAGACCAGAAGACCCGACAGGCACATCAAAGGCCGTCACGGCTCAGCGACGGCGGGAGACCCATTTAAGACCATGACAGGACGAATTCTCATCGCCGAAGCCACCGCAGAGCAACGCATCTTGTTGCGGGCCAAATTGGCTTCGGCATTCTACACCGTCACGACCGCCGAAACCGGCGCCGAGGCGCTGCGCATCGCGCAACAAACACGCCCCGATCTGGTGATCGCCGGCACCACCCTGCCCGACATGTGCGGCACGGCCTTCTGCACCGGGCTCCGCGCGCTTACCGGCCACCGCGACACGCCGCTGGTGCTGCGCAGCGAAGCGGATCATCCCGAAGAGCGGCTCGCCTTGCTGGCGGTCGGTGCGGATGATGTGATCGCCCGCAGCGACTGCGAGGCCCTGCTGGCGCGGCTGCGCAACCTGATGGGACAGATCCGCGCCCGCGAAGACATGCGGATGCGCGACGACACGCAGCGCGCGCTTGGCCTGTCGGAGCCTTGTGGCGGGTTCGAAAGGCCGCCGCGGATCATCCTGCTGCCGCTGACATCCGATCCGGCACAGGACGCCGCCGCCGCGCAGCTGCGCATCGGGCTGGATGCAGATCTGCGTTCGGCCGAGCCCGCGCAGCTGCTTGCCGCACGTGGCCCGGCGGCCGAGGTCATCGTGCTGATCGACACCGGCCCTGGTGCGGGGGCTGGCATCGCGCTGCTTTCACAGCTGCGCATGGCGCGCCGGAAACGCCGTACAGCACTTGTCTACGTGACCGGCCCAAACCACCCGGAGATCGCGGTCAAAGCGCTGGATCTGGGGGCCGATGACGTGCTGGCCGGGGGGCTAGATCCGTTGGAACTGGTGCTGCGCCTGCCGCGGCTGATCCGGCGCGCGCGGCAAGCCGACCGCCATCGCAATGCGCTGCGCCACGGGCTGCGCGCTGCGATCACCGACCCGCTCACCGGGCTTTACAACCGCCGCTATGCCTTGCCGCATCTTGAACGGATGCTGCAGCACGCGCGCGAGCACGCGCAGCCGCTGGCCGTGCTTCTGGCCGACCTTGATCAGTTCAAGGCTGTCAATGATCGTTGGGGCCATACGGCGGGGGACCGGGTGCTTTGCGCCACCGCCGACACCCTTGGCCAAGATCGGTGCGGCGCGGGTCTCGTCGCGCGCCTTGGGGGCGACGAATTTCTGCTCGCCCTGCCCGGCCTCGACGCGAGCGAAGCGCGCAGCACGGCCGAACAGCTGTGCACCCGCGTCGCCGCGCAGCCTCTGGCGGTGCCGCATGTGGCGGGTGGCCCACCGCCCGTCACGGTCAGCATCGGACTTGCCCAAAGCGCTGGCGAGGACACAGCCGAGGCGGTGCTGCATCGCGCCGACGAGGCGCTCTATGCAGCCAAACGCGCCGGGCGCAACCGCGTGCATCTGGCTGGCGAGCGCATACCGCAGACGCGCGCGCTTGGCAGCGCGCCGGCGCTTCTGCGCTAAGACCGCGGCGCGCGGTGGTCAGTCGCGCTTTTTTCGCGGCATTCGCTCGGCCAGCGCGTCCAGCTTCACTTCGAGGCGGTTCGCATAGGCGGCGCGCTCGTCCGGCGAAAGCTCCGAGACGTAGTCGACCAGCACCTGCTGGCCCATCTTCTGCCGCTCGGCGGCACGCATATCCTGCGCCGTGAGCACCTGTTCGAACGCCGCCCGGTCGAACGGCTCGGCGCGCAGCAGGTCCAATGTCTCGCGATACGCCCGGAACGGGCTGGGGCGCGGAGCATCGCCGCGGATCTGCTCGAAGGACGCATAGAGCCTGCGCCCCAGAGCGCGACGCTGATCTTCCGAAAACGCCGAGGCGTAGGGCGCAATGAAATCGCGGCCACGCGGCGGTCCGCCATGCTCAGGCCGACCGTGGCGCAGCGCACCGCCGGCGACAACGCCGAGAACGGCAAGGTTCAGCGCCAGCGAGCCCAGCAACAGCCAGCGCATCCAGCGCGGCGATCGCCCGCCCGACCCGCCGCTTTGCGAAGCCGGCTGTTTTGGTGTCTCAGGTGCCATCGTCAAAGTCCCAACATCGCATAGTCAAAGCCGCTTGCCGGCTCCATCGCCGACAGCAGGTCGCTGCTGTCGCCCGAGATCAGCGTGGTCATCGCATCCGGCGAGGCGACGCCGATCCAGACCCCTGCCGCGCAGGCCGCGGCGAGGCCGGCCATCGCTGGCCAGCCGCCAAAGGCGCGCAGCGCGGCACGCCATCCGGCGCGCGGCGGGGGCGCTGCCGCCGGGGCTTCTGCCGCGCGCGGCGCCGGTTGTTCGTCGAGCGCCAGCGACTCCATCCGAGCCATCCAATCGCCTGCGGGCAGCGCGGCATCGCGCCGTTCCGCTTCGAACAGGGGACCAAGGTCCGCTTCTTCAATCCTGCGCTCGTCAGTCATCGTCGTACCCCAGCTCTGCGCGCTTTCCGGCCAGCAGCCCCTCGAGCGCCTTACGACCGCGCGCGGTCAGGCTTTCCACCGCGCGCACGCCGATCTCCATGATCCCGGCGATCTCGGGGTTCGACAGCCCCTCGAGATGCCGCAGGACCACCGCCTGCCGCTGCCGCGCGGGCAGCGTCTCCAGCGCTTCCTGCAGCGCCCCCGCCCGGGCACGGCCCTGCAGGTCGGCCTCGGCCCCGGGTGCCGGATCGGCGGGCTCGGCGATCTCGCCAAGGTCCACCGTGCCACCACGACGGCGGCGAATCCGGTCGATGCAAAGATTGGACACGACCTTGTAGAGCCATGTCGAGACCTTCGCCTCACCCTCGCGCCAGCCGGGCGCCGCGCGCCACAGGCGCAGCAACGCTTCCTGCGCCACGTCTTCCGCCTCGGCCCGGTCGCCGAGCATCCGGACGGCATGGCCGAAGGCGCGCGGCGCAAGGCGCTGAACCAGCGCCCGTGCCGCGGCCTGCTCACCGGCGGCATAGGCCGCCAGCAACGCCTCGTCGCTCACTTCGCTCATGGCATCATAGGGCATCCGGTCCATTCCCCTGCGCTAGCCCGAAGCACCGGGCCGCGCAATGGCCGGGGGGCCGCAGGGGCGGCCCACCCGGATCCGTTCAGTACTGCCAGAAATCCTGCATGCCGCCGCGCGAACCTTCGCCCCGCGGGCCGCTGCCATCACGCGGGCCGCGTTTGAAGCCCATTCCGTACTGGCCGTCATGGCCGCCATGGCCACGCGCACCATCGTGGGCATGCGCCCCATCGCGGCGCATCATGCGATCTTCGCCGCCGTGCGCCCCCCGACGCATCGGACCGGCCTGCGCCAGCTCGTCCTGGCTCACCGCGCCGTCCTCATCCGCGTCGAAGCGGTCGAAAAAGCCCATAGGACCCTGCGCCTGCATCTCTTCGAGGGTCAGCTTGCCATCGTCATTGGCGTCGAACCGCCGAAGCATGCGCTGCTCCATCCGGGTTTTGCGCATCTCCATTTGCTGCGCGGCGCGCGCCGCCTTGCGGGCGTCGGCGAAGGCGATCAACTCGTCGCCTTCCAACGCACCGTTGCCATCGGCGTCGGCCACAGCGTAGGCCTCGGCAAAGCCCGCCGCAGGGCCGTTGGCCTGAAACTCTTCGCGGCTGATGCTGCCGTCGCCATCGGTGTCGAAACTCTCGAACATCTGCGTCATGGGCGCCGAACCATTGGCCCGCGGGCCCATCGGCTTGGCGTCGGTTGCAGCAAAGGCAAGGCTCGCCGTGCCCAGAACCACAAGGGCGGCGCCGGTCATCAGTTTGTTCATGCGTGTCATCGCTGCGATCTCCTCATTCATCGCTATTTGCGCCGGAGGCCTCGTTGCCTGCCGATCACTTGCTTTCACGCAGGGCCGCAGAGTTCCCGTCGCGACCAGAGAAGTTTTTTCCGAGTTGCCGTGCTCGTCGCCGGTCCAGAGAGCGAGATATCTATTCAAGTCAACCGCATAGCAAGCATCACAGACGCGTGATAACCGCTGGATCGCCCTACCCCACAGCGCGTAGCGGCGCCGGGCTCAGCCGAGCCTCGGCGCTGCGCGCGTGGCCTTCCATGCCCTCGGCGCGCGAAATCCCGGCGCTGGCGCGGGCCAGATCCGGCAGCGCCTCGGGATCGGCCTCCTGCCATGTCACGCATTTGAGGAACTTGTGCACCGACAGCCCGCCGGTGTGGCGCGCGGCGCGCCCGGTGGGCAGCACGTGGTTGGGGCCCGCTGCCTTGTCGCCAAAGGCCACCGTGGTCTGCGCCCCCAGAAACAACGAACCATAGGCGCGCAGCCGCGCCCGCCACCACGGCAGATCGCGCGCCTGCACGTGCAGATGCTCGGGCGCGTAGCGGTCGGCCAGCGCGGCCAACTCCTCGCGGCCCGGCACCAGCATCACCTCGCCCAATTGCGCCCAAGCCTCTCGGGCGGCGCTGCGATTGGGCTCGGGCAGCGTTTCGATCAGCCGTGGCAGCCGGGCGATCACCGCCTCGGCCAGCGGGCGGTGATCGGTGGCCAGCCAGACCGGCGAGTTGCCGCCATGCTCGGCCTGCCCCAGCAGATCGAGCGCCACGAGATGTGGATCGGCAGTGGCATCGGCGAGGATCATCACGTCGGTCGGCCCGGCCACCATGTCGATGCCCACCGGGCCAAAAAGCTGCCGCTTCGCCTCGGCGACGAACTGATTGCCCGGCCCTGCAAGGATGTCAGCCTCCGGCTGGCCGAATAGGCCAAAGGCCATGGCCGCAATCCCCTGCACACCGCCAAGCGTCAGCACCTCGTCCACCCCAGCCACATGCAGCGCGTGCAGGATCGCCGGATGGATGCCGTCGGGGCCAGGCGGCGAACAGGCGATGACCGTCTCAACGCCAGCCGCGCGCGCCGTGGTCACCGTCATCAGCGCCGAGGCGATGTGAGCATAGCGCCCGCCGGGCACGTAGCAGCCCGCGCAATCGACGGGGATCAGCCGCTGCCCGGCACGCAGACCGGGGCGCAGTTCAACCTCGAACTCCTGCACCGAGGCGCGCTGCGCTTCGGCAAAAGCGCGGATATTGGCATGCGCATAGGCGATATCCTCGCGCAGCGACACCGGCAGCGCGCGCTGCGCCTCCGCCAGCCGTGCGGTGGGCACGGCGATCTCGCCCTCCCAGCCGTCAAGCCGCGCGGCATAGTCGCGCGCGGCGGCGGCCCCCTCGCTGCGCAGTCGGGCGAGCATGATCTGAACGATGTCTGCGGTATCGGCGACAGAGCGCGGCGGCAGGCCGGGGGCGGATTTGAGATAGGTTACGGACATGAGGGAAAACGCTGGCCTGTTGCTTGGGAGTTTCGGGTTTGGTGAATCTGTGCAAGGGTCGCAGCGGAACCGGGACGCGCCCGGAGCGACCGAAGGAGGCGGCGGACACCGGTGCGCCGGCCCGGCAGCGAAAGAAGGATTGCGCGATGCTGATGAAGGGGATCACCCTGCGCGGGCTGGAGGTGTTCGAGGCGCTGGCGGCCAGCGGCTCGGTGGCGCAGGCAGCAGAGCGGACCGGGCTGAGCCAACCGGCGGTGAGCCAGCAGCTGCGCAACCTCGAAACCGCGTTGGGGTCCGATCTTGTCGACCACGGACGCAGGCCGATGCAACTGACCCCGGCCGGGCGATCCTTCCTGATGCGCACGCAGGCTGTTCTCGGGCAGCTGCGGCTGGCACAGAACGAGCTGACGGTGATGGATCTGACGCATCTGTCGCAGCTCAATCTCGGGGTGATCGACGACTTCGATAACGACCTGACGCCGCAGCTGGTGACGATCCTTGCAGAGAACATGACCCGCTGCCGCTTCAAGCTGGTCACCGCCCCGAGTCATGAGATCATGCGCTCGATGACCGACCGCCATTTGCATATTGCCATCGCCGCGAGTCCCGGCACCGTCACGCCCGGCGTGATCGAATATCCGTTGGTGCGCGATCCGTTCATTCTGGTCGCGCCGCGCGGCAAGGCGCGCGAGGCCGGCGGCACCGAGGCGCTGATGTCGGCGCTGCCGATGCTGCGCTACGACCGCGACCAGTTGATCGGACGCCAGATCGAGACGCATCTGTCGCGGCTCAAGCTCGACTTCCCCGAGCGGTTCGAGATCGGCGCGCATCTGTCGCTGATGACTCTGGTGGCGCGCGGCGTCGGCTGGGGCATCACCACGCCGCTGGGCTACATGCGCGCGGCGCGCGTCCACGACCGGATCGAGGCGCACCCGCTGCCGATCAAGCCCTTCACCCGTACCATCTCGCTGTTCGCCGCCGCCGATTGGGCCGACCGGGTGCCGCGCGACGTGGCGCGCACCATGCGCCAGCTCGTCAGCGATCTGGTGATCAGCCCGGCGCTGCGCCAACTGCCCTGGCTCGACGGCAAGCTGCACCTGCTCGAAGGCGAATGACGGGCGCAGACGCATGCGGCGGGTCCTTTCCGTGTCATAAGACTTTCGGAAAGTACAAGCCGCCCGCGCCCCTTTAGGGCAAGGCAAAGACGGAAGTTTTTCGGAACAGGGATGCCCCGATTTGGGAAACCTGAATTTGGGGCCGTCGTTGCCCGTGAAATGAGCAGCCCGGCGACTTAGATCGGGCGGTCAAACTCAGGCCGTCAAACTCAGGCGGTCAGACTCAGGCGGTCAGGTCGAGAAAGGCGCGCACCGCCGCTTCGAACTCGCGCGGCTTTTCGGCGTGCAGCCAGTGGCCGCAGCCCGGCAACTTGGCGAATTTCGCGTTCGGGAAAAGCTCCTTGATACGGGGCCGGTATTCGGCCTGCACGTAGTCCGAATTGCCCCCCGACAGGAACAGCGCCGGCCCATCGAACTGCGCCTCGACCTCTGGAAAGCCGATGATCTTGGGCATCTCGGCAGCCAGCACGTCTAGGTTCAGCTTCCAACTTTTGTTCTGCAGGTCCAGCGACTGGGTAAAAAAGCTGCGCAGGGTCGGATCGGAGATATGCGCCGCCAGTTGTTCGTTGGCGTCCGAGCGCTTCTCGATACGGGAAAGATCGACCGCGCGCATCGCCTCGATGTTGTCCATCTGGCTGTGGGTGTAGGTCACCGGCGCGATATCGGCGAGGATCGCCCGGTTCACCAGTTCGGGCCGGGTCAGCGCCAGCATCATCACTGCCTTGCCGCCCATGGAGTGCCCCAGCACGTCGGCGTTTCCGCCAAGGCTTTCGATCACCTCGGCGATGTCGCCGGCCATGTCGGGATAGCCGTGGCTCTCGCTCCGCAGGCTGTCGCCGTGGTTGCGCTGGTCGACCGCGATCACCTCGCGCCGATCCGACAGCCGCTTGGCGATCAGCCCCCAGTTCCGGGCGGAGCCAAAAAGCCCGTGGACGATGACGAGCGGCGGAAGGTCGGTGGCGGAGCCGTGGCGGATCATGTTCAGCATGCCCCCTGTCTAAGCCGCGGGCGCAGGTGGGAAAAGGCCAAAAGCGCGGGGCCGGCGCAAGCAAAACGCACCGAAGGACGTTGCGCCGCCCGCGCAAATCGCCGACTGTCCCGGCATGGATCAGGACCCCCAAATCGGCGCAAAGCTGATGCCGCTTTTTGAAAGCCGTCTCGGCCTTGCCAAGGGCGGCTTCGAGGCGCGGGCGAAACGCGCCGCGCACCGGCTGCCGCGTTGGGCGCGACGCGATCTGGCGCAACTGCGTGCCGCACATGGCATGGTGGGGCACCCAAAGCTTGCCAAGCAACTCGACCTAGCCGCGCTGCGACGGGCCGAAACCCGCGTCGCGGGCCATCTGGAAGGGATCGACGCCAAGGCCCGCCGCCGCTACTGGCAGCTTGGCGTTCTGGGCGGGCTGATGTTCAACCTTGCGCTGCTCGCGGCGCTGCTGTTTGCCGGATATTACCTTCTGATGCGCAACTGACGCCGCGGTCGGTCGCTTTCGGGCTGGTCCGGGGCACGGCCGCGCAGGCGCAAAAAGAGGCTCTCTTCGTCGTCATTGCGGAAGAACGGCACCGAGCGCGGCGGCGTGCGATCCTCGGCCCGCGCGGCAACCTCTGCCAGCACCACTTCGGTGATGAACGGCAGATCGAAGCGCCGCACCTCGTCCAGCGGCACCCATTGCAGATGCGACAGCTCGTCGGACGCGGCGGAAAAATCATCCGGATCGCTGCGCAGCGCCTCGGCATCGACGAGGAAGAAGCGCGCATCAAAGCGGCGCGGACGGCCCGGCGGGGTGATCGCACGGAACACGAACTGCAGCGCCGAGGCATCGGGGCGGTGGCCGGTCTCGGCAAAGTCTTCCCAGCCCTCAGGCGCGCTCGGCCATTTCCCCGGCCAGCCCAAAATCTGACCGGTTTCCTCCCAAAGCTCGCGGATCGCCGCCGCCGCCAGCGCGCTGGCCCGGCCCGCAGGCGCGTCCTCGGCCAGACGCGCGGCACACAGCGCAGACAGCGGGCCGGCCAGCTTCACCTCGGCGTCGCTGTCATCGACCGCACCGCCGGGGAAGACGAACTTATTGGGCATAAAGACCGCCGCGGCGCCGCGCTGACCCATCAGAATGCTGGGGCGGTCCTCACGGTCGCGCAGCACTATCACCGTCGCCGCGTCGCGGATTGCTGTCTTGTCGCTGCTCATGCCTCTGCCCTGCCCTGTTTGGTCTTCGCGGCGGGGCATCGTTGCGCGGGATCAGGGCTCGCGCGTGAAACCATGCATCTCGCGCGCCCATTGGAAGCCCACGATCGCCCCCTTCAGTCGCGGCAGAAGGTAGAGGGAAAGCCCGATGCAGCCAATAAGGAAGATCGTGATCAGGATCAGCGGCTCGGGCCGCCACGTGGTGAAGACCCAGAGCAGTGCCGGCGCCATGATGTGGCCGACGATCAGGATCGTCAGATAGGCCGGCCCATCGTCGGCGCGGTGATGGTGCAGGTCTTCGCGGCACACCGGGCAATGATCGCGCACCTTGAGATAGGACCGCAGGATCGGCCCGTTGCCGCAGTTCGGACAGCGTCGACGGAAGCCGCGCCAGACGGCAGGCCACGTGTCGCGCTCGGCGCTCTCGGGGGCGGAGCCGGCGGCTTTGTCCGGCGTGCCGGTCTCCGGCGTCATCTGGGGCATAAGGGGCACCTCGGTTCGCATGACCCAAAGGTGGCGCAGGACGCGGCGCGTTTAAAGAGGACAGAGGCGCGCAGCGGCGTGTTGTCGCAAATGGCGGGCCGCAGATGCAGGTTTCACCCCACCAAACACCCCGCGCCGCCAGCAAGGCGCCCCGGCAGTCTTCGGCGACGGCACCTGCGTCGAGCCCAGGCCGCACACCTTTGCCGCAGCGCCTCAGATTCGATGTATCAGATCCCGCGGCAGAGGCTCTCGGCGCGATTCACGAAGGCCGAATAGCGCCGCCAGAATTCCCTGTCCGAGTTGCGGTCCGACTGGCGCACTTCCTGCGCGCGGTGCGGATCGCGGTAGAACCCAACCGCCTTGCGCTGATCGCCATAGCTCAGCTCGGTGTCTGCGGCGGCCTGAACGCAGCCGCAGAGCGCGCGGCTGCGCGCCTTGCGATCCGAGTTCATGCACGCCTTGCTGACCGGACCGGTCGCAAAGCGCGTCACATCGTAGTCGCGAGAGCCGCCGCCACAGCCCGCCGCGAGCGCGAGAATCGTCACCAGATAAATTGGCTTCATCCGCCTGCCCATTCGCTGCCCTTGCCTATGCCTCCGGGGCTTTGCGCCCTCGTCGATGAGGCTTTGCATCAGGATGCCCCATACGCGCGGGATTTTCAATTCACCGATTCGTTGCTGGACGCGACGATCCCTTGCCCTAAGCGCGGCTTGCGAGGGCGCAATGGGGGCGCTGCCCCCTCTTGGCCTGCGGCCAATTCACCCCCGGCGTATTTTTCAAAGAGAAGAAGAGACTAGAGATAGGCGGCAGGGCTCTGGCGCCGCTCTGGGCAGGCCTTCGGGCGCGGGCGGGGCGTGCAGAACCGGCGGTGGTAAGGCGGCGCGGCGCGCGCAGAGCGCCGCAGGGCGGCACCGCATCGCTCATGACGCCGCGCAGGCCAGCGCGCGCGGGCTTGACCGGGGGCCAAAACCCTTACATATCGACCCAATCATGACCGATCTCGCGCATATCCGTAACTTCTCCATCGTTGCCCACATCGACCACGGGAAATCCACCCTGGCCGACCGGCTGATTCAGCTCACCGGCACCGTCGCCGAACGCGACATGCAGGAGCAACTGCTCGACTCGATGGATATCGAGCGCGAGCGGGGCATCACCATCAAGGCCAACACCGTCCGCATCGAATATCCGGCGCAGGACGGTCAGACCTATGTGCTGAACCTGATCGACACGCCCGGCCACGTCGACTTCGCCTATGAGGTCGCGCGCTCGATGCAGGCGGTCGAAGGCTCGCTGCTGGTGGTCGACGCCACGCAGGGCGTCGAGGCGCAGACGCTGGCCAACGTCTACACCGCGATCGACGCCGACCACGAGATCGTGCCGGTGCTCAACAAGGTCGACCTGCCCGCCGCGGAACCCGAGCGCGTCAAGGAGCAGATCGAGGACGTCATCGGCATCGACAGCCAGGACGCCTGCCTGATCTCAGCGAAGACCGGCATCGGCATCCCCGACGTGCTGGAAGCCATCGTGCAGCGCCTGCCCGCCCCCACCGAGGGTGACCGCGACAAGCCGCTGAAGGCGATGCTGGTGGATTCGAAATACGACCAGTACCTCGGCGTGATCTGTATCGTGCGGATCATCGACGGCACCCTGAAAAAGGGCGACCGCATCCGCATGATGAAAACCGGCGGCACCTACGATGTGGACGATGTGGGAGTCTATCGCCCCGCCATGACCCATGTGAAAGAGCTGGGCCCGGGCGAGATCGGCTATCTCAACGCCTCGATCAAGCAGGTCCGCGACACCCGCGTCGGCGACACGATCACCCATGAGAAGAAGCAATGCGCCGAGCCGCTGCCGGGCTTCAAGCCCTCGGTGCCGGTGGTGTTCTGCGGGCTGTTCCCGGTGGATGCCAACGATTTCGAGGACATGCGCGACGCCATCGAGAAGCTGGCTCTGAACGACGCCTCTTTCACCTTCGAGATGGAGACCTCGGCGGCGCTTGGCTTTGGCTTCCGCTGCGGCTTCCTTGGCCTGCTGCACCTTGAGGTGATCCGCGACCGGCTCGAGCGCGAGTATGGCATCGAGCTGATCACCACCGCGCCCTCGGTGATCTATCACCTCTATACCAAGGACGGCGAGCGCCGCGACCTGCACAACCCCGCCGACATGCCCGACATGTCGACCGTGGACCACATTCAGGAACCGCGCATCAAGGCCACCATCATGGTGCCCGACGAGTACCTCGGCGACGTGCTGAAGCTGTGTCAGGAGCGCCGCGGCATCCAGATGGATCTGACCTACGTCGGTGGGCGCGCGATGACGGTCTATGACCTGCCGCTCAACGAGGTGGTGTTCGACTTCTACGACCGGCTGAAATCGGTGACCAAGGGCTACGCGTCGTTCGACTACGAGATGATCGGCTACCGCGAAGACAACCTCGTGAAGATGTCGATCCTGGTGAACGACGAGCCGGTCGACGCGCTGGCGATGATGGTGCACCGCGACCGCGCCGAGATGCGCGGCCGGGCCATGTGCGAGAAGCTCAAAGAGCTGATCCCGCGCCATATGTTCAAGATCCCGATCCAGGCGGCGATCGGCGGCAAGGTGATCGCGCGTGAGACCCTGTCGGCGATGCGCAAGGACGTGACCGCCAAGTGTTACGGCGGTGACGCCAGCCGGAAGAAGAAGCTGCTGGAGAAGCAGAAGGCCGGTAAGAAGAAGATGCGGCAGTTCGGCAAGGTCGAGATCCCGCAGGAGGCCTTTATCTCCGCACTCAAGATGGACAGCTGATCCGGGCTACGTCCGCATGGACGCGAACAAAAAGGCCGGGGCGCAAACGCCCCGGCCTTTCTCGTTTCTGTCTCATTGCGAAAGGTGCCCGGCGCGTCGGTCCCGCGCGGCACCCGCTTTGACCGCCACCGCCGCATAGGAAAGCGCCGCGCGTGCGTCGCTCGGCTACATGAGGACATGGGATTGCCTTGACCAAGCCAGACCAGACCGGGCTCCGACGCGGAGGCTGCACGAAAAGAGCCGCCCCCGAGGGGACGGCTCCGCAATGACCGGGCTCTAAGGGGGGTTACTCGGTCATCGTCTCGGGGCTGGCGGGCGTGCGCTCTTGCAGCATCGCCATGATGCGCTCGTTGAGCTCGGGGTCGGCCTGCGCCGCCTGACCGATCTGGTTGTAGGTGTTGACGTCCATGCCATCAGTGTCGTTCACCGCGTCGGCCATCTCGGCCTGCGCCTCTTCGACAAGCTGCTGCTTGCCCTCGGGCTCTTCCACGGCATTGATCTGCGTCATGTAGTCCTGTTGCACCGCTTGCACCTGCGTCGCGGCATCGACGAAGGCGGTCAGCTGGTCATCGCTGAAGTCAGCTGCCGGGGTCGGTGCCTCGACCGGAGCCTGGCTCTGCGCCGGGGCTTCTGCCGGGGCTTCGGGTGTAGCGGTCTGCGCCATCACCGGGGCCACGGGGGCTGCGACCAGCGCTGCGATGACGGTGGACTTGAGCAGGGTCGACTTGAGTTTCATAGAAGTCTCCTTCCGTTTTCCTGTCGACGCGGGAGCATCCCGCGGCGTTGAGCCTGAGCTAGGTGCGAAGGCCGCCCGGTTCAAAGGCCGCAACACGAAAACGCCAAGCTCCGGCAAGGACTTGCCGTCTTTCGGCAACCCGGGCGGCGGGGAGATGCCCAGCACTTCACAGGCGCTTGAGGCGCTCTTTCACCCGCCCTCGACACTCCCCAAGGGAGGCATGTTTCCGGCAGCCGGGGCGGATGCATTGCGCGGGAATGCGGCCCTTGCTGGCGGCCCACGGGCAACGCGCGGCCACATCGCGGCTCTGTGGCTCGCAACCCGGAGGGGGCCATGATATGCCGTAACCGTTCCGCACGTCCCGGGACGGTGATGCAGGGAGGGCATCTTGGATCCACGCGCCGCCACAACCGTTTACGCCCGCTGGGCCCCGATCTACGACCAGACTTTCGGCGCCATCACGCAAGCCGCGCGCCGCGCCACCTGCCGCCGGATCACCGGGCCAGAGGGGGGCACGCTGCTGGAAGTGGGGGTTGGCACCGGCCTGTCGCTGCCGCTTTTGCCGCGCCACATGAAGGTGACGGGCGTCGACTACAGCGCCGAGATGCTGGCACAGGCCGAACGCCGCGTCGCGCGCATGCAGCTGCCGCATATCGCCGCGCTGGAACGCATGGACGCGCGCGAGCTTGGCTTTGCCGACGCCAGCTTCGACCGGGTGGTGGCGATGCACATGATCTCTGTCGTGCCCGAGCCGGAGCGCGTGATGCGCGAGATGGTGCGGGTGCTCAAACCCGGCGGACAATTGGTGATGTCGAACCATTTCGCCCGCAAGCAGGGGCCGCTGGCGCATCTGTCGCGGCGCACCGCGAAATTCGCCGACCGTATCGGCTGGCATTCGGATTTCGACATCTCGGTGGTGCTGGACACGCCGGGGCTGAGGCTGGTGGAGCGCCGCGCGTTGCCGCCGGTGGGCATGATGACGCTGCTGGTGCTGGAACGCACCGACGCGGCGGTCGCCCCCTACCCGGCCAACACCGCGGCCCAGCCGCAAGGCTGAGCCGGGGGACCGCGCCGCGCGTTACGCCAGCATCTGGCAATCGCCGCAGATCGACACCGCTTGGCCGGATATCGTCCGCCCGCGCGGGCTGGCGAGGAAAAGGATTTGGTCGGCGATCTGCTGCGGCTCGACGTACTCCTTGAGCGACGTGTAGGAAAACGCCGCCGCCTCGACCTCCTCGAAACTCTGGCCGAGGCGCTGCGCCTTGGCATCCAGCACCCGGCGCTGGCGGTCGCCGGCGACGATGCCCGGCAGGATCGCATTGGCGCGGATGCCGCTGCCACCCAGTTCGATCGACAGCGACTTGGTGAACCCGATGACCCCCCATTTCGCCGCCGCGTAGGGCGTGCGCAGAGCAAAGCCGACTCGCCCCGCCATGGACGACAGGTTGATGATCGAGGCGTTGCCGCTGTCGCGCAGCGCCGGCACCGCATGACGGACGCAGTGGAACTGCGAACTGAGGCAGACCGTCAGGCAGCGCTCCCACTCCGCCGGGTCGATCTCCTCCACCGGCCCCGTCGGTCCGGCGATCCCGGCGTTGTTGACCAGCACATCGAGACCGCCAAGCTCGGCGATAGCCGCCTGCATGAAGCCTTCGATCTGCGCCGGGTCCGACACGTCGCAATGCTGGCGCCACACCTCTTGCGGCAGATCCGCCAAGGCGCCGTCGTCGATATCGCAGGTGGCCACGCGCGCGCCTTCCGCCACGAACCCCTCGACGATTGCGCGCCCGATGCCCTGCGCCCCGGCGGTGACGATGACCCGCGCGCCTTCAAGTTCCAAATTCACGGCAACAACCTCCTCCTGCTGTCTTCCATTTCCTCCACCGCGCGCGCCCGGATCAACTCCGAGGCCACGCGGATGTCTTCGATCACCGCCTGCGCCGCCGCCTCCGCGTTGCGGGCCTGCAACGCCTCGCAAAGCTGCCGGTGGTGGCTGCGCGAATGGTGCGTGCGCGAACGGGTCATCTCTTCGGCCAGCGGAACGCTGGCCTTGGTGCCGATGTCGTAGTTGATGATCGGCCCGGCCTTGAGCCAGAGCATCCGGATCACATCCATCAGGACCGGCGATCCGGCAGCGCGATAGAGCGCGAAATGCAGGTCCTTGTTGGCGGCCACCGGCTCGGCGGTGCCATAGGCGGTGTCGAGCAGATCTTCGAACCGCGCCGCCAGCGACAGGATCTCGTCGACCTGCTCTGCCGAGGCGCGCTCGGCGGCCAGCCGCGCCGCCTGCCCTTCGGTCAGCACGCGCATCTCGGTCAGGTCCTCGAACTCGGCGGCGCTGATCAGCGGCACCTGTACCGCGCGCTTCGGCTCCACCAGCAACGCACCGCTGGCCGCCAGCCGGCTCACCGCCTCGCGCACCGGCATCATCGATACGTCCAGCCGTTCGGCCAGATCGCGCAACGAAATGCGGTCGCGCGGCTTGAGCTGCCCCGACAGCAACATCTCGCACAAGGTTTCATGCACCTGATCGGCCAGCGTACGCGGCCGCTGCGGCGGTGACGTTTGCGAAATTTGTCCCATATCCCCTATCTCCCCGTTGACTCTTGCCGAGCCCTTATGAAACTGTGATCTCAGATCACACCAGAACGGACAAGACCGCAACAGTAGATCGCGTGGCAAGGGAGGAAACACTGCCCCGCGAACTCGGGTCACCAGAATCTGGTGTGATCTTTGAATCTACGCGCAGGGGAGGACCAAGATGACACCGATGCTCGCCACGCTTTGCCGCGCCCACGCGCTGGTCTGAGGCACATAACGACATGGCCAAGACACGCAAGGTGATCGTCACCTGCGCCGTGACCGGCGCGATCCATACCCCGTCGATGTCGGAATACCTGCCGGTGAGCGCCTCCGAGATCGCCGACGCCGCCATCGGCGCCGCCGAGGCTGGCGCCGCGGTCGTGCACCTGCATGCCCGCGATCCCGAGGACGGCCGCCCCGATCAGACGCCCGAGGCGTTTTCGCCGTTTCTCAAGGTGATCAAGCAACGCTCGGACGTGGTGGTGAACATCACCACCGGCGGCGCGCCCACCATGAGCATCGAAGAGCGCGTGCGCCCTGCCCAGAGCCACCGCCCCGAGATCGCTTCGCTGAACATGGGGTCGATGAACTTCGGCCTGTTCCCGATGCTGCAGCGCTTTCCCGACCTCGCCCACCAGTGGGAACGCGACTATGTCGGCAACAAGGACATCATCTTCAACAACAGCTTCGGGCAGATCGAACACATTCTCACCACGCTGGGCGCGCTCGGCACACGGTTCGAGTTTGAATGCTACGACACCGCGCATCTCTACAACCTGAAGTATTTCCTCGACCAAGGGCTGGTGAAGGCGCCGCTGTTCATCCAGACGGTGTTCGGCCTGATGGGCGGCATCGGCGCGCATCCCGATGACGTGATGCACATGAAGCGCACCGCCGACCGGCTCTTTGGCGATCAGTATCGCTGGTCGGTGCTGGGCGCGGGCAAGAACCAGTTGCCCATCGCCGCCATGGCCGCCGCCATGGGCGGGCACGTCCGCGTCGGGCTCGAAGATTCGCTCTGGGCCGGCCCCGGCGTTCTGGCGCGCAGCAACGCCGAGCAGGTCAGCAAGGCCCGGCAGATCGTCGAGGGGCTGGGGCTGGAACTCGCCACCCCCGACGAGGCCCGAGAGATACTGGACACGAAAGGCGCCGACGCCGTGGGGTTCTGACCCCCGTTCGCACCACATACCCCCGCACCACATACCCCAAGGGAGCCTGTTTCTCCCCGCCTGCCCCCGTCGCCCCTCACAGCGCCGGGGGCTTCTTTTGTCCGTTACGGGTGACCGGCACGCTTGGCCTCATGGCTTGCGGAACAGACGCGTCAGCTCGAACAGCTCGTCAAGCCGCTCAAACCGCTCGCGGGCATCGGGCCAGCGCTCTTCCTGCGCCGCCGCCACCAGCGCCTCGACCAGCGACAAGGTGGAGATGTTGGAATCCCACGCCGAGGGGATTTCGACCCAGCAGTTGAAGGCGTGGTCGGCGACGCCAGAGATCGGGCTCGCCCATTGATCGGTGATTAAGATCACCTGCATGCCCCGTGCCCGTGCGATCTCGGCCAGCCGAAGCAGGTTCTCCTCATAGCGCCGAATGTCGAAGACCAGCAGCGTGTCGCCCTCGGTCATGTCCAGCACGTAGTGCGGCCATGTGGCCGACGACGAGGTCAGATGCGTCACCCGCGCCCGGATCGCCTGAAAATGGGTGAAAGCGTATTCCGCCAGCGAGCGGGTGATCCGCCCGCCCACCACGTAAAGCCGCCCGTCGGTGGCGGCGAGCTGCCGCGCCGCCGCGTCGAACTGCGCCGCGTCGATATTGGCGAAGGTCTGGCGCAGGTTCTGCGTCACCGCCTCGGCGAACCGATTGAGCAGATGCGACTCCGGCGCCTCCGACGCCCAGACCGCGCGCCGCGCCTCGGGCCCCGAAACTTTGGCCTGCAGTTCAGACAACAGCGCCGCGTGGAAGGCCGGATAGCCCTTGAACCCCAGCTTCTGCACCATCCGCGCCACCGTCGGCGTCGACACGCCGGCGGTTGAGGCCGCGGCGGTGATCGAGGCGATCCCCGCGCCGGGATAGTCGTCGAGCAGCGCCTGCGCGAACTTGCGCTCCGAGTTGGTGAGATGCGCATAATGCTCTCGGATGAGCTGGCGCACGGTGCCTGTCGGGCTGGTCACCTGCGGCTCCTCTTCGCCTGCGGTCGATTTTTTGAGCAGATACACGTCACCCATTGCCGTCGTCCAGCGTTGCGGGAATCCGCTCTGAAAAAATATTGACGCATTACAGACCCCATGGAAAGGTTTTTCCAGAGACGAGGGGGGACAGCCGTGCAGCAAGGGGACGCGACCGCATTCGAGGTGCGCAGGGCCATGGGAAAGGGCCCGGCGCTGTTCCTGTGCGAACACGCCTCCAACGCCATCCCCGCACGCTATGACGGCCTCGGCCTTTCGGACGCCGACAGGCAAAGCCACGCCGCGTGGGATCCGGGCGCGCTGGCGCTGGCGGACCGTCTTGCCGAGGCGCTGGACGGGCCGCTGGTGGCAGGCACGATCTCGCGGCTGGTCTATGACCTCAATCGCCCGCCAGAGGCGCCCTCGGCGATGCCCGAAAAGACCGAAACCATCGCAGTGCCCGGCAATCAGGGCCTCGACCCCGCCACTCGCGCCCAACGCGCACGCGACATCTACGATCCGTTCTGCGCCGCCGTCACCGGTGCCGTGGTCAATCGCAAGACACTGGCCACGCCCTTCGCGCTGATCACCGTGCACAGTTTCACCCCGACATGGTTCGGGATCAAGCGCGAGGTCGAGATCGGTATCCTGCACGACGACGACAGCCGGCTTGCGGATTTCATGCTCGAAGAAGCCGCTCGCCTGCCCGGTCGCCGCATCGCCCGCAACGACCCTTACGGCCCCGAGGACGGGGTGACCCATTCGCTCAAGCTGCACGGCATGCGAAACGATCTGCCGAACGTGATGATCGAAGTGCGCAACGACCTGCTGGCCGATGAGACCGGCATCGCAACCATCGCCGGCGAACTGCTGACCCTGCTGCGCCCGGCGCTGGCGGGGCTTGGACTGACGGAGACGAACAATGCCTGAGGCCATGGTCTCTTACGTACGTGTCATCGACCGGATGAACCGCTTCATCGGGCGGTTTGCCATGTACCTGATCTTCGCCCTGATCGCTGTCCTGCTGTGGTCGTCGGTGTCGAAGACCTTCTTCACCCCCACGCTTTGGACGCTGGAAACCGCGCAGTTCATCATGGTCGCCTATTACGTGCTGGGTGGCCCCTATTCGATCCAGATGGGCTCGAACGTGCGCATGGACTTCTTCTATGGCGACTGGTCGCCGCGGCGGAAGGCGATGGTCGACGTGATCACCATCTGGTTCCTGCTGTTCTACCTTGGCGTGCTGCTGTGGGGCGCGGTCAGTTCCACCGCCTACAGCTTCGGCTACTTCGGCACCGAGCCCTTCACCTTCTTCGCTCAACTCATCTGGGCCTTCGTCACCGGTGGGCCCAGCGCTGCGGGCGAAATGATGGGATACCTTGAACGCAGTCCCAGCGCGTGGCGCCCCTATGTCTGGCCGGTGAAGGTCATCCTGTGCTTCGGGGTCACGCTGATGATCCTGCAATGCGTCGCCGAGTTCTTCCGCGACATCGCCCGCATCCGCGGAGAGGAAATCTGATGTCGCAAGACCTGATCGCTATCGTCATGTTCTCGGGCATGCTCGGCCTGCTGCTGACCGGCCAGCGCGTGTTCGGTGCCATCGGCTTTGTCGCCGTGCTGGCTGCGCTTTTCCTCTGGGGCGACCGGGGCGGCTTTGACCTCGGCTTTGCCGCGTCGATGAAGCTGATGAAGTGGTATCCGCTGCTGACGCTGCCGATGTTCATCTTCATGGGCTACGTGCTGTCGGAGTCAAAAATCGCCGACGATCTGTACAAGATGTTCCACGTCTGGATGGGCGGCCTGTCCGGCGGGCTGGCGGTGGGCACCATCGGCCTGATGGTGCTGATCTCGGCGATGAACGGCCTGTCGGTGGCGGGCATGGCCATCGGTGCCACCATCGCCCTGCCCGAGCTTTTAAAACGCGGCTATGACAAGCGCATGGTCACGGGGGTAATCCAAGCCGGGTCAAGTCTGGGCATCCTCGTGCCGCCCTCTGTGGTGCTGGTGCTTTATGCGATGATCGCCCGGCAGCCGGTGGGGCAACTATGGCTGGCCGGGATCGTGCCCGGGCTGGTGATGGCGACGGGCTTCATCATCTACATCATCATCCGTTGCCGCCTGAACCCCGCGCTCGGCCCGGTGCTGCCGAAGGCCGACCGCGATATCCCCATGTCGGAAAAACTGCGCCTGCTGAGCGCTGGCCTGCTGCCATTGATCATCTTCGCGGTGATGATGGTGCCCTTCGTCAATGGCTGGACCTCGCTCGTCGAAAGCTCGGCGATCGGCGCCATCGCAGCCTTCCTTGCCGCGGTGATCAAAGGCCGCATGACCCGAGAGGTCTTTGAGAACTCGGTGCGCCAAACGCTGGGTGTGTCGTGCATGTTCATGTGGATCATTCTCGCCGCCCTCGCCTTTGGCGCGGTGTTCGACGGGCTGGGCGCGGTCAACGCCATCGAAACGCTTTTCACCGAGAAGCTGGGCCTCAGCCCGTGGATGATCCTCATCCTCATGCAACTGAGCTTCATCGTCATGGGCACCTTCCTCGATGACACGGCGATGCTGGTCATCGTGGCGCCGCTCTACGTGCCGCTGGTCGGCGCGCTCGGCTTCGATCTGGTGTGGTACGGTGTGCTTTACACGATCACCTGCCAGATCGCCTATATGACGCCGCCCTTTGGCTATAACCTCTTTCTCATGCGCGCCATGGCACCGCCCGAGATCGGCCTGCGCGACATCTATACCTCGATCATCCCCTTCGTGATGGTGATGACCGTGGTGCTTGCCATCATCATGATCTTCCCCGAGCTGGCCCTTTGGCTGCCGGACCTGGTTTACGACAACTAACAAAGAGACCCCCGCAAAGAGGGGCACAGACCGAAACCCAACAACAGGAGAGACGAGATGACACTGACACGACGCAAGATCCTCAGCGGGGCCGCCCTCGCCGCCCCCGCAGCGCTGGCCGCGCCCTCCATCGGCCGCGCCCAAGAGCCGATCAGATGGCGCTTCCAGACCTACGCGGGCGCTGCACTTGGCGAACAGGTGACCAAGCCGATCATCGACTACATCAACACCGCCGCACAGGGCGAACTGGAGATCGAACTTTACTACGCCGACCAGATCGTGCCGACCGGCGAGCTGTTTCAGGCGCTGCAGCGCGGCACCATCGACGCCGTGCACTCGGATGACGACTCCATGGCCTCGCCGACCCCTATGCGCGTCTTCGGCGGCTACTTCCCCTTTGCCACCAAGCACATCCTCGACGTGCCGGTGCTCTTCGAGCAATACGGCCTCGCCGACATCTGGCGCGCGGAATACGAAAAGGTCGGCGTGACCTGGCTGTCCGCCGCTGGTCAGGACCCGTGCAACTTCAACACCAAGAAAGAGATCACCAGCCTTGCCGATCTTGACGGGCTGAAGCTCTACACCTTCCCCACCGCCGGGCGCTTCCTGAGCCAGTTCGGCGTGGTGCCGGTGAACATCCCCTACGAGGATGCCGAGGTTGCCGTGCAGACCGGCGAGCTTGACGGCATGGCGTGGTCGGGCATCACCGAGGACTACACCGTCGGCTGGGCGGATGTGACCGACTACTTCCTGACCAACAACATCTCGGGTGCGTGGATTGGTTCGATCTTCGTCAACCAGCAGCGTTGGGCCGATCTGCCAGAGCACCTCAAGACGCTGGTGATGTCCGCGATCAAAGCCGCCGACACCTACCGCAACCAGTGGTACTGGGGTGGTGAGGCCAAGCTGCGTGCCACCGGCGACAAGCTGCAACTGCGCTCGGTGCCGCCCGAAGAGTGGGCCGAGGTCGAGAACGCCGCCAAGGCGTTCTGGAAAGAGATCGCGCAGGAAGGCGAAGTGCACGCCAAGGTCGTGTCGATCTTCGAAGAGTACAACGGCGTCATCAACCAAGCCGGCCCGCCCTACACCTTCTGAGGCCAGATGCCCTAACCCATCCGGCCTCCGCGCAGCCCGCGCGGGGGCCGGACCTCTAGATCCCCCATGCAGATAAGTCCGCGCGCGCGTCGCGATGCGCCCAGCAAGGAGCCCGGAATGGCCGTCCCGATGACCCTCGACCAACTGAAGAACGCCGCCAAGGCCGGCGAGATCGACACCGTGCTCGCCTGCATCGTGGACATGCAGGGCCGTCTGCAGGGCAAGCGCTTCCACATCTCGAACTTCCTCGAGCAAGCGATCGACGAGACCCATTGCTGCAACTACCTGCTGGCGACCGACTTGGTGATGAGCACTCCCGAGGGCTTCGCCTCGACCAGCTGGGCCTCGGGCTACGGCGATTACGTGATGAAGCCCGATCTCGCGACGCTGCGTCCCGTGCCATGGCTCGAGGGCACCGCGATGATCCTGTGTGACGTGATGGACCACCACACCCACGCCCCGGCCCCCGAGTCCCCGCGCCAGATCCTGCAGGCGCAGATCGCCCGCGCCGAGGCCATGGGCTTCAGCCCGATGATGGCCACCGAACTGGAGTTCTTCCTCTTCGCCCGCTCTTTTGACGAGATCCGCCACAGTGGCTGGCGTGATCTCGAAACGCTCTCGCCCTACAATCAGGACTATTCCATCCAGCTCACCAGCCGCGAGGAATACGTCATGCGCCCGCTGCGCAATCACCTCTACGCCATGGGCGTGCCGGTGGAGTGCACCAAGGGCGAGGCCGAGGTCGGTCAGGAGGAACTGAACATCCGCTACGCCGACGCGCTGGCCTGCGCCGATCACCACGCGCTCGCCAAGCACGCGGTCAAAGAGATCGCCCATCAGCACGGCCACGCCGCAAGCTTCATGTCGAAATGGCAGTCCGACCGGGTCGGCAGCGCCGCGCATATCCACCAATCGCTGTTCAGGGATGGCGAGAACGTCTTCTACGACGAAAGCGGCGCGCATGGCATGTCGCAGACCATGCAGCACTATGTTGCGGGGCTGCTGAAATACGCCCCGGATATAACGCTGTTCATGGCCCCCTACATCAACAGCTACAAGCGCTTCGCCCCCGGCACCTTTGCCCCCACCAAGACCGCGTGGAGCATCGACAACCGTACCGCCGGCTTCCGCCTCGTCGGCGAAGACAGCAAGGGCGTGCGCATCGAATGCCGCATCCCCGGATCGGATATGAACCCCTATCTTGCCTGCGCCGCGCAGTTGGCCGCAGGGCTGGCGGGCATCGAAGAGAAGCTCGAACTGGCCCCGCCCGCCCAAGGCGACGTCTACAGCATGGATGATGTGCCAGACGTGCCCAACACCCTGCGCGCCGCCATCGACGCCTTTGCCGGCTCTCAGATGATGCATGCGGCCTTCGGTGATATGGTGATGGAGCATTACGCCCATGCCGCCCGGATCGAGCAGGAGGATTTCGACCGCGCCGTCACCGACTATGAACTGGCGCGCGGCTTCGAGAGAGCGTGAAGAGGACACTATGACAACGCTGAACTGCATTTCCCCCATTGACGGATCGGTCTTCGCCTCGCGCGAGACGCTGAGCCTCGAGATGGCCCGCGAAGCCGCGAAATCGGCCCGTCTCGCGCAGGCCGAATGGGCCGCGCGCCCGCTGGCCGAGCGCATCGAACTGGTGATGAAGGGTGTCGCCGAGATCGGCGCGCAGAACGATCAGATCGTGCCCGAACTGGCGCAGATGATGGGCCGCCCCATCCGCTACGGCGGCGAGTTCGGCGGCTTCAATGAACGCGCCTCGCATATGGCCGAGATCGCCGGGGATGCGCTGGCCGACATCGAGGTCGGCGAGGATGCCACCTTCAAACGCTACATAAAGCGCGTGCCGCATGGCGTGGTCTTTGTCGTCTCGCCGTGGAACTACCCCTATATGACCGCGATCAACACCGTGGCCCCCGCCCTCATCGCCGGCAACACCGTGGTGCTGAAGGGCGCAACGCAGACGCTGCTCGTGGGTGAGCGGCTGGCGAATGCCTTCCACAAGGCCGGCGTGCCCGAGGCGGTGTTCCAGAACCTCTATCTCGATCATGACACCACGTCCGAGCTCATCGCCGAGGGCGCTTTCAACTTCGTCAATTTCACCGGCTCTGTCGGCGGCGGCAAGGCCATCGAGCGTGCCGCGGCAGGCACCTTCACCGGGCTGGGGCTGGAGCTTGGCGGCAAGGATCCGGGCTACGTGATGGAGGATGCGGATGTGGACGCGGCAGTCGACACGCTGATTGATGCCGCCATGTTCAACTCCGGCCAGTGCTGCTGCGGCATCGAGCGCATCTACGTGCATGAAAGCCTGTTTGACGCCTTCGTCGAAAAGGCCGTGGCGGTGGTCAAAGGCTATAAGCTCGGCAACCCGCTCGACGAGGCGACCACCATCGGGCCGATGGCCAACGTGCGCTTTGCGCAGGAGGTGCGCGCGCAGATCAAAGAGGCGCTGGAGATGGGCGCCACCGCCCATGTCGACACCTTCCCCGAGGACGACGGCGGCGCCTATCTCACGCCACAGATCCTCACCAATGTCAGCCACGACATGCGCGTCATGCGCGACGAAAGCTTCGGCCCCGTCGTCGGCATCATGCCGGTGAAAGACGACGCCGAGGCCATCGCGCTGATGAACGACAGCCCCTTCGGCCTCACCGCCGCGCTCTGGACGCAGGATGTAGAGCGCGCGCAGAAGGTCGGCGACGCTATCGAAACCGGCACCATCTTCATGAACCGCGCCGACTATCTCGATCCCGGCCTGTGCTGGACCGGCTGCAAGCAGACCGGGCGCGGCGGCGGCCTGTCGGTCATCGGCTATCACAACCTCACCCGTCCCAAATCCTACCATCTGAAGAAGGTGACGAAATGAGCCTCACCGCCAACTGGTCCTACCCCACCGCCATCAAGTTCGGCGCGGGCCGCATCGCGGAACTGCCCGCCGCCTGCGCGCAGGCCGGCATCACCAAGCCGCTGCTGGTCACCGACCGCGGCCTCGCCGCGCTGCCGGTCACCGAGAGCACCATCGCCGTGCTGGAAACCGCGGGCCTGCACTGCGGCCTCTTCTCGGACGTCGACCCCAACCCCAACGAGCGCAACCTCGCCGCGGGGGTCGAGGCCTACAACGCGGGCGGCTATGACGGGGTGATCGCCTTCGGCGGCGGCTCCGGGCTCGACCTTGGCAAATGCGTCGCCTTCATGGCCGGGCAGACCCGCCCGGTCTGGGACTTCGAGGACATCGGCGACTGGTGGACCCGCGCCGATGCCGACGCCATCGCCCCCATCGTCGCCGTGCCGACGACGGCAGGCACCGGGTCCGAGGTCGGTCGCGCCGGCGTGCTGACCAATGCCGAAACCCACGAAAAGAAGATCATCTTCCACCCCAAGATGCTGCCCGAGGTCGTCATCTGCGATCCCGAACTGACCGTCGGCATGCCCAAGGCGATCACCGCCGGCACCGGGCTCGACGCCTTTGCCCATTGCGTCGAGGCGTTCTCCTCGCCGCACTACCATCCAATGTCGCAAGGCATTGCACTCGAAGGCATGCGGCTGGTGATCGAGTACCTGCCCCGCGCCTACGCCGACGGCACCGACATCGAGGCGCGCGCCCAGATGATGAGCGCCGCCGCCATGGGCGCCACCGCCTTCCAGAAGGGCCTCGGCGCGATCCATGCCATGAGCCATCCCATCGGCGCACATTTCGGCACCCACCATGGCACCACCAACGCCGTCTGCATGCCCGCCGTCCTCAAATTCAACGCCGATGCGATCCGCGAGCGTTTCGACAAGGCGGCAGGCTATCTGGGCATCGAGGGCGGCTTTGACGAGTTCTGCGCCTATGTGGACGAACTCAACGACAGCCTTGGCGTGCCCAAGGGGCTGACCGCGCTCGGCGTCACCGAGGAGGCGATCCCCGACTTGGTGAAAGGCGCCATCAAGGACCCGTCCTGCGGTGGCAACCCGATCGAACTGACCGAAGAGAACCTCGAGGCGCTGTTCCGCGCGGCGATGTGAGGCCTCAGTTCTAAACATGGAGGGCCGGGGCAAAAGCTCCGGCCCTTTTCGTTTCTCAGACTACGCAAGAAGGTGCCGGGCGAGCCACCGCCCGTGGGCTGGCGCTGCACCACTTGGGGTCAGCGCTTCATGCAAGCCAAATCCGGACACCCATCGAACGTCGTGCTCCGTGACCAAAGCGCCAGCCCGCCGGGACGGGCCGTCGCTCGCCCGGCGCCTTCGGCTTGAGTCCGGGCGACAGCACCAACTGCAACCCCTATCTCTTGCGCGACATTTCGCAAGGGGCAGCCATGCATGCGCCCATGCCCTTCCTCCTCATAGCTCGCCCCTGAATCTGTCCCGCATCGGTCCCGCACGCGCCATAGCCCCCCTTGCACAAGCTGCCACAACAGCGCCCTATGGCGCGCGATGAAAAAGCCGCGTAAATCCGGCGACAAACCACAGCGCGCAAGGGACCAACTATGAAGAAGACGGTGGCAGTGATCGGTGCGGGGATTGTCGGCGTCAGCACGGCGATCGCGCTGCTGCGCGATGGTCACGAGGTGGTGCTGATCGACCGCAAAGGCCCGGCCGAAGGCACCAGCCACGGCAACGGCGGCGTGCTGGCGGCAGCGGCGGTGCTGCCGGTGCCCGGCCCCGGCCTCTGGGCGAAGGCACCGAAGATGCTGCTCGATCCCGATCAGCCGCTGTTCCTGCGCTGGTCCTACCTGCCGAAGCTGCTGCCATGGCTGCGCCGCTACATGGGCGAGGCCAATGCCGAAGCCGCCCTGCGCCGCGCCCATGCGATCACACCGCTGATCGGCGACAGTCTGGCCGACCATCAGGCGCTCGCCAGCGGCACCCCGGCCGAGAAGTGGCTGGAACCGGGGGATTATGTCTACGCCTATCCCGACCGCGCCGCCTTTGAAGCCGACGCCTTCACGTGGCAGACCAAAAGCGCGCTCGGCTTTGCCCATGAGGTGCTCGAAAACGGCGCCTTCCAGCGCTACGATCCGGCGATGAGCGAAAGCTTCACGCTCGGCGTGCGGCAACCGGATCATGGCCGCATCACCGACCCCGGCGCCTACGTCAAAGCGCTGGCCGACCACGCGCAAAGCCTTGGCGCGCGACTGGTGATCGGCGAGGTGACCGACTTTGTGGAAGAGGGCGGCGCGCTCAGCGGCCTGCGCATCGGCGGCGAGACCCTGCCCTGCGACGCCGCCGCGGTCGCCACCGGCGTCTGGTCCGGCCCCTTGGCAAAGCGTCTGGGCGTCGCGGCCCCGCTGGAGAGCGAGCGCGGCTATCACCTCGAACTGTGGGAGCCCTCGATGATGCCCCGCGCCCCGGTGATGTTTGCGGCGCAGAAATTCGTCGCCACGCCGATGGAAGGCCGTCTGCGGCTGGCGGGGATCGTCGAGTTCGGCGGCCTCGACGCGCCGCCCTCCAAGGCGCCCTTCGAGTTGCTGCGCCGCTGCATCGCCCGCGCCATGCCCGGGCTGACCTGGAAGCACGAGGTGGAATGGATGGGCCATCGCCCCTCGGTCTCGGACTCGCTGCCGCTGATTGGCGCGGCGCCGGGCGTAAAAGGCGCTTTCCTCGGGTTCGGGCACGACCACGTCGGGCTGACCGCCGGCCCCAAGACCGGCCGCCTGCTGGCGCAACTGATCAGCGAGCAGCGCCCCAATATCGACATGGCGCCCTTCGCGCCGGATCGCTTCGCGTGAGCCCACTGCCCTTT
Source organism: Salipiger sp. ABF4_146 (assembly GCF_056161345.1). Classification (NCBI taxonomy): domain Bacteria; kingdom Pseudomonadati; phylum Pseudomonadota; class Alphaproteobacteria; order Rhodobacterales; family Roseobacteraceae; genus Salipiger; species Salipiger sp. ABF4_146. The sequence continues at coordinate 157,498 of NZ_JBSWYX010000002.1, forward strand.
CTCGCCCGCCACGCCCGCTGGCTGATGCTGATCGGCCTGACCTTCGGAATCGCGGTGCCCGGCGTGGCGCAATTCGTCCGCCCGTGGCTGTCGGAACTTGTGGCGCTGATGCTGTTCACCGCGGCACTGCGCATCGGCCCGCGCGCGGCGCTTGGCGCGGCCCGGCACCTGCGCGGCAACCTCGGCGCCACGCTGGCGTTCCAACTGGTCGCGCCCTTGGTGGTGCTGGCGCTCTTTGCGCCCTTCGGCATGCTGGACAGCCCCGTCGCGCTGGCGCTGACCCTGATGCTGGCCGCCGCGCCGCTGGCCAGCAGCCCAAATCTGACGCTCATGGTCGGCGGCGACCCCGGCCCGGCGCTGCGGCTGCTGATCCTCGGCATGCTGATGCTGCCGCTGACGACGCTGCCGGTCTTTGCCCTGCTGCCCGCACTTGGCGGCGCCAGCGGCATTCTCGGGGCCTCACTGAAATTGCTCGTCGTGATCCTGCTGGCCACGGGCATCGCCTTTGCCCTGCGCCCACGGCTGCTGCCCGATCCGCACCCGCGCGCGCTGGCGCAACTCGACGGTGCCTCGGCGCTGCTGATGACCGTAATCGTGCTCGCGCTGACCTCGGAAATCCGCCCCGCCCTGCTAGAGCGCCCGGCCGAGCTTGTGGGATGGCTGGCGCTTGCCTTTCTCGCCAACCTCGGGCCGCAGATGCTGGTCGGCTGGGGGCTTGCGCGCGCCGGGCGGCGAGAGGGGCTGGAGGCGCTGGCAATGATCGCCGGGAACCGCAACATCGGCCTCTTTCTTGTGGCACTGCCGGTCAGCGTCACCGACCCGCTGCTGCTGTTCATCGGCTGCTATCAGGTGCCGATGTTCCTGACCCCGCTGCTGATGACCCCGCTTTACCGCCGCTTCGCGCGGATCGCGACCGAACGCGCAGGGCTTGGCATCGCCGGTGAGCGCGCTATCACGGGCGCAGGAAACGGAGACCGCAATGCCCCTGAATGCCGCCGATGACGCCTTTGCACAAACCCTGAGCCGCGCCCTGCCCGAGGGCACGCTGCGCCGCGCCGAGCCGCGCTATCTCGAAGAGCCGCGCGGACGCTGGCAGGGCATCTCGGGCTGGGTGGCACTGCCGCGCAACGTCGAGGAGGTTTCGACCATTGTCAGCGCCTGCAACGCGGCGCAGGTCGGGATCGTCCCCTACGGCGGCGGCACCGGGCTGGTGGGCGGACAGATCGCCCCCGACGGCCCCGCACCGCTGGTGCTCTCGCTCGAACGCATGTCGGCGGTGCGCGAAGTCTACCCACAGGAAAATGTGCTCGTCGCCGAGGCCGGCGCGGTGCTCGCCGACGTGCAGAGCGCGGCGCAAGAGGCCGGGCGGCTGTTCCCGCTGTCACTGGCATCCGAGGGCACCGCCCGCATTGGCGGGCTGCTCTCGACCAACGCCGGCGGCCTCAACGTGCTGCGCTACGGCAACGCCCGCGAGCAGGTTCTGGGGCTGGAAGCGGTGCTTCCCGACGGGTCGATCTGGCACGGGCTGAAGCGGCTGCGCAAGGACAACACCGGCTACGATCTGCGCGGGCTCTTGCTTGGCGCCGAGGGCACGCTGGGGGTGATCACCGCTGCGGCGCTGAAACTCTCGCCGGTTCCGGCCAGCACCGGCACCGCCCTGCTCGCCGTCGAAAGCCCCGCCGCGGCGCTGGAGCTTCTGGCGCTTGCGCGTACGCAACTGGGCGAGATGGTCAGCGCGTTCGAACTGATCGGGAGGATGAGTTTCGACTTTCTCACCGAGGCGCTGCCCGATCTGCGCCAGCCATGGCCCGAGGCCCCGGCGTGGTGCGTGCTCGTCGACCTCGGGCTGGCGCAGGGCATGGACCCGGAAGCGGCGCTCGAGACGCTGTTTGCCGCGGGGATGGAGGCCGGGCTGGTCAGCGACGGGCTGGTCGCGCAATCGCAGGCGCAGGCGCAGCAGTTCTGGGAGATCCGCGAGCGCATCCCCGAGGCCAACCGCCACATCGGCGCAATCGCCAGCCACGACGTCTCGCTGCCGCTGAGCGCCCTGCCCGAGTTCATCGGCACGGGGCTGGAGCGGCTGGCCGAACTGGGCGACTTCCGGGTGAATTGTTTTGGCCATCTCGGCGACGGCAACCTGCACTACAACGTCTTTCCGCCAAAGGGCCGGAAGAAGCAGGAGTACGAGGCGATCCGCGCCGATGTGCAGCGCTGCGTGCATGATCTGGTGGCCAAGATGGGCGGCTCGGTCAGCGCCGAACATGGCATCGGGCGGCTGAAGGTCCCCGATCTGGAACGCTATTCCGACCCGGCGAAACTGGCGGCCATGCGGGCGATCAAGGCGGCGCTCGACCCGGCGGGTATCATGAACCCCGGCGCGGTGATCCGCAGCTGAACCGCGCCACGGAAAAGGGGCGGCACGCAGCCGCCCCCGATCTCTGATACAGGCCGGGGCGCAGGCCAAGGCCCAGACCGGGGCCCAGGCTGGGGCTCAGGCCGGCGCCTTGTAACTCTGCGCCGCCTTTCCGGCCTTCTTCTGCATGTCCATGAGTTCCTCGGCCGAAAACGCGCGGACGGTCTGGATATTGCTCACCATGCCCGAGGCACCGACCCCCATCAGGCTGGCCAGCAGGTCGTGCACGTCGGATATTTCGACGATCACCATCCAGTCGGTGGCGCCGGTCGTGGCGTAGTAAGAGAGCATCTTGCCCCCCGACGCCTCGACCACCGACCGTGCGCCCTCGGCGCGGTCGCTGGGATTGGCGATCATGCCCTTCAACGCCGCCGCCGTGTAGCACCCTGTCACTATGAATGTTGGCATAACGACTCCTCCGGGGAAGGACCCGCGGGGCGTCGGCTGCACTATGCAGGCCAGTCCGGCCCGCATCCTCCCTGCCTAGGTTATACCACACTCCACCGGTCTGCGGCAGACTTGGCTGCGGGCTCAGCCGCAGCTGCGGCTGCCAGTGCGCGCGGCGCGCTGCGACCGAATGCGCTCAAGCGCCTCTTCGACCTCTGTGCCCGAGCGCACCGCCGCGTCCACCGTCACATCATCGCGCGCGTTGCGCTCGCGCAGCACGCTGGCCGCGTCGATCGTCCGGCCCGCGTTCCGCAGCAGGACGACCCGCTGCAGTTCACTGGCGCTGGTACTGCCGCCGCGCGCTGCCTCGGTTCGGCCCAGCGTGGCGAGCGCGTCTTGATGCTGACAGGCGATGGCCAGATCAGTGGAGGCCCCGAAGCTCTCGAAGCTGGTCGCTGGGCTGGCCGCGGGACCAGACGCCGGGGCATCCGCACAGGCCGACAGCAGAACGGGGACCGCACAGAAGGCAACACGCAGGCCGGTCAGCCCCGGCAATGGGCGCGAAAACATGGTCTCTTTCCTCGTTACTCGGGCACCGTGGGCAGCCTGCCGGTGGTGCGGATGTCTACGTTCCGCGCTTCGGACCGCACCGCGCCAGAGCCAGCTACTGCGGGCCGAAGACGTCGTAAGACACCGTCTGGCGCGCCGCTTCGATCGTGGCGCTCAGGGCCATGCGCTCGGTCACGGCGCCCGGCTGTATAAAGACCAAGATCAGCGCGCCGAGCAGTCCCAGACCGCCCAGCAGCTCAAACTTCATCGACAGCATCGCTCCGCCTTATGTCCTGCCCGGTTCTGTTTGCCTCGGCCAAAATAGTTGCGCGGGAACCGCGGCCAAATCAAGACCGCGATCCGTGCATGAGCAAGCTAGGCCGAAAACCGCAACGGGCAACGGGCCGCGCGGATGGTGCCTGTCTCGACCGGGATGCGGCTCAGTCCCACCACGGCCCGTGATGGGCGTCCTTGCCGTCGACCCGGTCGAACCCGTGGCGTCCGAAGAAATCGCGCTGCGCCTGAATCAGCGCTGCGGTGCCGCGCGGCTGGCGCAGCGTGTCCCAGAACGCCAGCGCAGAGGCCAGCACCGGCAGCGGATAGCCCGCGGCAATCCCCTGCGAGACCAGACGCCGCAGCGCCGGGATACCCGCCTCGAAGACCTCGGCAAAGCGCGGGGCGAGGAACAGTTGCCCCTCTGGCGCGTCCTCGCGGAACGCCGCAGCGATATCGTCAAGCAGCCGCGCGCGGATGATGCACCCGGCGCGCCAGATCTCGGCGATACGGGCATAATCGAGCTGCCAGTCATACGCGTCCGACGCCGCTGCCAGAATCCGGAACCCCTGCGCGTACTCAAGAATACGGGCCGCCAGCAGGGCCGCCTGAAGCTCATCGGGATCGGGAGCAAAGGCCGCCCGGTCGCTGCCAAGCGCCGCGCCCGCAGCCTCGCGCAGCGGCTTTTCGGCAGACCATGCGCGGGCGGCGACCGCGCCTTCGATCATCGTCGCCGACTGGCCAAGCTTCACCGCCTCGATCGCCGTCCAGCGGCCGGTGCCCTTCTGACCGGCCCGGTCGAGGATGGCATCCACCACCGGCCCGTCGCCCAAGGCGTCCTCGTAGACCAGCACGGTGCCGGTGATTTCGAACAGATAGCTTTCCAGCGGCCCCTCGTTCCAGCGGCTGAACTGCGCACCGATCTCGGCGGGCGACAGGCCAGAGCCATTGCGCAGCAGGTCATAGACCTCGGCGATCATCTGCATGTCGGCATATTCGATGCCGTTGTGCACGGTTTTGACGAAATGCCCCGCGCCATCGGGGCCCATGCGGTCGGCGCAGGGCGCGCCCTCGAACTGGGCAGCGATCTTCGACAGGATCGGCTTCAGGCCAACCCAGCTGTCCTCGGCGCCGCCGAACATCATCGACGGCCCGTGCCGCGCGCCGTCCTCCCCGCCCGAGACGCCAAGGCCGACGAAATGCAGCCCATGCTCGGCCAGTTGCGCCGCGCGCGCGCGGGTGGAATGGAAATCGGCGTTGCCCGCGTCGATCACCGTGTCGCCCGCATCCAGCAACGGGATCACATCGGTCAGAAACGCGTCCATCGGGGCCGTCGAGGGGATCATAGCCAGCAGCAGCCGCGGTTTCGGCAGCGCCGCGATCAGCGCCTCCAGCGTGTCCAGCGCAGTCACATGCGCAGCGAAGGGCTCGGCCCGGGTCATGAAAGCGGCGATGGGCTCGGGGCTGCGGTTCGACACCGCGATGTCGATGCCGTTGTCGGCCATGTTGAGCGCCAGCGCGGCCCCCATCGTACCCAGGCCATAAATGCCGATCTGCGGTTCAGCCATGACGGACTCCTTTTTCGTTTTGCCGCGGAAGGTAGCGATAACAGCCCCCGACGCAAGCCGCCACCCACGCACAGGATGCACACGCGCTGTGCACGTTTTGTGCATGGGATGTGCCACCCCCGGAAAAGCAAAAAACCGGGCGCTGCCGCCCGGCTTCTTCTCTTTGAAAATACGCCCAACCTACACCGCACGCGGGGCGGCGGCGCCTTCGGGGCCAAGAGCCCGGTTCAGGCGCCGAGGCACCAGCGCATGATCGCCTTCTGCGCGTGCAGCCGGTTCTCGGCCTCATCCCAGATCACCGACTGCGGCCCGTCCATCACTTCCGAGGTGACCTCCTCGCCGCGGTGCGCCGGCAGGCAGTGCATGAAGAGCGCGTCCTTGCCGGCAGCCTCCATCAGCTTCTCGTTCACCTGATAGGGCCGCAGCATGTTGTGACGGCGCTCCTTGGCGCTCTGCGCGTCATGCATCGACACCCATGTATCGGCGACCACAAGGTCTGCGCCCTCGACCGCCTTGTAGGGGTCGCGCTCGATGGTCACGCTCGCGCCTTCGTTGCGCGCGAGGCCGACGAATTCCATCTCGGGGTCGAGTTGCACCGGGCCGGTGAAGGTCAGGTCGAAGCCGAACCGCCCGGCCGCGTGCAGGAAAGACGAGCAGACGTTGTTGCCATCGCCGCACCAGACCACCTTCTTGCCCTTGATCGGGCCGCGGTGTTCTTCGAAGGTCAGGATGTCGGCCATGATCTGGCACGGGTGGGTGCGGTCGGTCAGACCATTGATCACCGGCACCGTGGCGAACTCGGCCATCTCGGTCAGCACCGCCTCGTCGAAGGTGCGGATCATGATCATGTCGACAAAGCGCGACAGCACCCGAGCGGTGTCGGCGATGGTCTCGCCATGGCCAAGCTGCATGTCGCTGCCCGACAGCACCATGCTCTGCCCGCCCATCTGGCGCACGCCGACGTCGAAAGAGACGCGGGTTCGGGTCGAGGGCTTCTCGAAGATCAGCGCCACCATGCGGCCGTTGAGCGGGGTTTCGTCATCGGCCATCGCCTTGGGACGCCCGTTGCGGCTTTGCTTGATCGCCTTGGCGCTGTCGATGATCCCCCGCAGGTCCGCCGGGTCGGTTTTGTGAATATCGAGAAAATGGTTCATCTGTCGGGTCTTTGTTGTTGGGCCGGGAGATGGGGGCGCTGCCCCCGCCCGCCTTGCGGCGGAGACCCCCGGGATATTTGTCTCTAGACGAAGCTCAGGCGGCGGCCTCCAGAGCGGTGGCGGTTGCGTCCAGACGGGCGACCGCCTCGGCGATCTCCTCCTCGGAAATGTTGAGCGGCGGCAGCAGGCGCACGATGTTGTCGGCGGCGGGCACGGTGATCAGTTCGTTGTCGTAGCCCGCCTTGACGAAATCGCCCGGCGCCACCTTGGTCTTGATGCCGATCATCAGCCCCTGTCCGCGCACCTCTTCAAAGACGTCGGGATGGGCGGCGACAAGGCCTTCGAGCTTTTGCCGCATCAGCCCGGCCTTGCGGCTCACCTCGTCGAGAAAGCCCTCGGCGCAAATCGCGTCCATCACCGCGCCGCCGACGGCGCAGGCCAGCGGGTTGCCGCCATAGGTGGAGCCATGGGTGCCCGCGGTCATGCCCGAGGCGGCCTCTTCGGTGGCCAGCACGGCGCCCAGCGGGAAGCCGCCGCCGATGCCCTTGGCGACCATCATGATGTCGGGGATGATACCGGCGTATTCATGGGCAAACAGCCGCCCCGTCCGGCCCATGCCGCATTGCACTTCGTCGAGGATCAGCAGGATGTTCTTGTCGTCGCAGAGCGCCCGCAGCGCCTTCATCTGATCGTCGGGCAGCGGGCGGATGCCGCCCTCGCCCTGCACCGGTTCGATCAGGATGGCGCCTGTGGTCTCATCGATCGCCGCCTCCAGCGCCGCCATGTCTCCGAAGGGCAGATGCTTGAAGCCCGGCAGGATCGGCCCGAAGCCCTTGACCATCTTCTCGGTGCCCGCCGCGGCGATGCCGGCGGACGAGCGGCCATGGAACGAGCCGGTGAAGGCAATGATGTCGGTCTTCTCGGGCTGGCCCTTTTCGTACCAGTACTTGCGCGCCATCTTCACCGCCAGCTCGCAGCTTTCGGTGCCGGAGTTGGTGAAGAACACCGTGTCCGCGAAGGTCGCGGCCACCAGCTTGTCGGCCAGCGCCTGCTGCTGCGGGATCTCGTAGAGGTTCGACACATGCCAAAGGTTGTTCGCCTGCTCGGTCAGCGCCGCCACCAGCGCCGGATGCGCATGGCCAAGCGCGTTCACCGCGATGCCGCTGCCCATGTCGAGAAATCGGCGCCCGTCCTCCTCGATCAGCCAGCAGCCTTCGCCCTTCACGAAGTGAAGCGGCGCGCGCGAATAGGTCGGCAGGACGGAGGGGATCATTGGGTCTTCCTCTGCAATGAGGCCCGATTGGTGCCAAGGGCCCGGGGCCAAGTCAAGTTTTCAAAGGGGATGGGTGACGGCAAGCGGATGCGACGCGCCTCGATTGGGCACGGAGAGAGGAGCTCAGGCTCGTCGGATTCGGATCACTTGCGTCATGGCGCTGCTCTTGCCGGGTTTCGCGGCGTAAATCAAGCACCATGCGCGGCCTCACTCGGCGAAGGGAGCGTCCGGGTAGCCGACCGCCATCAGGTAGAGCCCGTCCGGCGGGCACACCGGCCCGCAGGCGGCGCGGTCGGCGGCCTGCAGCGCGGCCTTCACATCGTCCGGGTGCCAGCTGCCCGCGCCGACCCGTTCCAGCGTGCCGACGATCGAACGCACCTGATTGTGCAGAAAGCTGCGCGCGCGCAGATGGAAGTGGTACTCGGTGCCCGCGCCGGTCTCGACCTGCTCGATCCGGCAGTCGTCCAGCGTTTTCACCGGCGAGGCGGCCTGACACATGGTCGAGCGGAAGGTGGTGAAATCATGCAGGCCGACAAGATGCGCCGCCCCGGCGCGCATCGCGTCGAGCGAGAGCGGCTGCATCACCCGCCAGACCTGCCCTTTCTCCAAGGTGGCAGGCGCGCGGCGCACAAGCACGCGAAACAGATAGCGCCGCTCCGTGGCCGAGAACCTTGCGTGCCAGTCATCGCTCACCGCGGCGCAGGCGCGGATGGCGACCGGCGCGGGCTTGAGATGGAAATTGAGCGCTTCGCCGAGGCGGAACGGATCCCACGTCTTGTCCATGTCGCAATGCGCCACCTGCCCGCGGGCATGCACCCCGGCATCGGTGCGTCCGGCGGCGGCAATGGTGTGCGCGCGTTTCTCGAGTTTGCCGAGCGCAGCCTCGATCGCGCCCTGCACCGAGGGCTGATCCGCCTGTCGTTGCCAGCCCGCGAAGGGGCCGCCGTCATATTCCACCAAAAGCGCGTATCTGGGCATGGCCCGCCCCTTACCCCGCCCCCGCGCAGCCATCAATCCCCGCGACACGCCTGCCCTTCGTCTAGACGTAAATATCCCGGGGGTGAGGCGCGCCGCGCCGAGGGGGCAGCGCCCCCTCCCGCACAAGCCGTCCCGCAGGCCGCGCGGCTGCGGCCGTGCCCGCGACGATGTGCTGCACACTGGCAACCCGGCCTCTGCGCCTCTATCTCTAACATCAAACGCAGAACGAGGGGCTTTACCTTGGTCATCGGAACCATCGCCGACACGCTCACCCGCGGCGTCGGCAACGTCACCGACACGCTGTCTGAAACCTTCTTCGAACCGGTGATCCGCCTTGGTGTCACCGGGCTGTCGCGCGCTGGCAAGACCGTCTTCATCACCTCGCTGGTGGCCAATCTGCTCGACCGCGGGCGGATGCCACAGCTTGCCGCAGAGGCCGAGGCGCGCATTCTGGCCGCCTACCTGCAGCCGCAGCCCGACGACACGGTGCCGCGGTTCGACTACGAGACCCATCTCGCCGCGCTCACCGCCCGCGCGCCGCATTGGCCCGAGAGCACCCGCGCCGTCTCGGAACTGCGGCTGTCGTTGAAGGTGCGGCCGACGGGCATGCTCGCGGGGCTGCAGGGGCCGCGGACGATCCATCTCGATATCGTCGACTACCCCGGCGAATGGCTGCTCGACCTGTCGCTGCTCGAGCAGAGTTTCGAGCAATGGACCGAGGCGACGCTGAAACGGCTGCCGCAGCGCCCGGGCGCCGAGCCGTTCCTTGCGCTGATCGGCGGCGTCGATCCCAACGAGGAGTTCTCCGAGCCCAAGGCCAAAGCCCTTGCAGCGGCGTTCACCGAGGCGCTGAACACCGCCCGCGAGGCCGGGTTCTCGGACTGCACACCGGGGCGCTTTCTGCTGCCCGGCGAGAAGGAGGGCAGCCCGGCGCTGACCTTCGCGCCGATGCCGAAACCCGAGAGCCCCGCCCGGCGCGGTCTCTGGCGCGAGATGGAGCGGCGGTTCGAAGCCTACAAGGCGCAGATCGTCAAACCGTTCTTCCGCGATCACTTCTCCCGCATCGACCGGCAGATCGTTCTGGTCGACGCACTTGGCGCGATCCACGCCGGACCGCAGGCGCTGGAGGATCTGCGGCGCACGATGGCGGGCATTCTCGGCGCCTTCCGGCCCGGGTCGAACGCTTGGCTGGCGCAGCTGCTGCGCGGGCGGCGGGTGGAGAAGATCCTCTTTGCCGCCACCAAGGCCGACCACCTGCATCACAGCCAGCACGGGCGCCTGTCGGCGATCATGGAGGCGCTGACCCGCGAGGCCCGCGACCGCGCGCGTTTTGCCGGGGCCGAGACCTCGGCGATGTCGATGGCGGCGCTGCGCGCAACCGTGGAGCAGACGCTGCCGCACGAGGGCCGCGAGCTCGACTGCGTGCGCGGCACGCTGCTGAACGCCGACGGCACGCGCGGGCGGCAGGCCGCCTTCTACCCCGGCGCGCTGCCCGAGGACCCGGCACATCTGCTGACCCCAGCGCGCGAAGGCGCGCAAAGCTGGCTCGGCGACGACTACGAGATCATGCGCTTCGCCCCCGCCCCGCTGACGCTGAAACCCGGTGAGGGCCCGCCGCACATCCGCCTCGACCGGGCGGCGCAGTTCCTGTTCGGGGACCGGCTGTGAGCGGGCAAACCCCGACCCTGCGCGCCGCGCGGTCCACCGACGCAGGCCAGCTTGGCGCAATGATCAGCGATGCGGTGGCCGCACACGCTTGGAAGCCGGTGCTGCACAGCGCCGCCGAGGACATCGCCCATGCCGGGCAGATGATCGAGCGCGGCTGGGTGACCGTGGCAGAGGCCGAGAGCGGACAGTTGATGGGGTTCCTCGCCCGCGAGCAGGGCTATGTGCATGCGCTCTTCGTCACGCCAGAGGCGCAGGGACGCGGCGTTGGTCGGGCGCTGCTGGACGCCGCCAAGCGCGCGGCAGACCGGCTGGAGCTTTGGACCTTTGTCGCCAACACCCGGGCCCGGCGCTTCTACGAGCGTGCCGGCTTCGCCGTGGCGAAGCGCGGCGACGGGTCGGCCAACGACGAAGGCCTGCCCGATCTTTTCTACGTCTGGGAGGCCGCCGCCTCCCCCAGCATGGAGGCCCGCGGATGAGCGATCTGCCCCCGAACAAACCTGCGCGTCAGGGTCCGATCCTGTTCGATCTCGACGAGGACCAAGGGCCGGTGGCCAGCCCGTCCGAGGCACCGCCGGTGCCCGAGCCCGATCTGCCCGGCCCGCAAGGACAGGCGATGACCACCGCCGCAGCGCTGGCCGCGCGGCGCCCGTCGAAGCTGGCGCGCTGGTTCTGGGCGCTGGCGGGCGCGTTGCTGACCACCCTCATCTCGATCGCCGCATGGCGTTTCGTTATGAACCTCATCGCCTCGGTGCCGTTGCTGGGGCTGGCGGTGACAGTGCTGATCGCGCTCTTCGTGCTGGTGGCACTGGCGATCGTGGTGAAGGAACTGGCGGCGATCTCGCGGCTGGCCAAGGTCGACGCGCTGCACCGTGCCGCCGATGCCGCGCTTGCCGCCGAAGACCTCAAGGCGGCGCGCAAGCTGGTGGGCGATCTGTCGTCGCTCTACGCCGGGCGCGAGGACACGCGCTGGGGCCGCCAGCGGCTCAAGGAGCGCGGCGAAGAGGTGTTCGACGCCTCCGGGCTGATCGGGTTGGCCGAGACCGAACTGCTGGAGCCGCTCGATCGAGCCGCCCGGCGCGAGGTCGAGGCGGCGGCCCGGCAGGTGGCGACGGTGACGGCGCTGGTGCCGCTGGCCTTGGCTGACGTGATCGCCGCGCTGTCGTCCAACATCCGCATGATCCGCCGCATCGCCGAGATCTACGGCGGTCGCTCGGGCACGCTGGGCAGCTGGCGGCTGACACGGGCGGTGATGTCGCATTTGGTGGCCACCGGCGCCGTGGCGGTGGGCGATGACATGCTCGAGCCGGTTCTGGGGGGCGGTCTGCTCGGCAAGCTGTCGCGCCGCTTTGGCGAGGGCATGGTGAACGGCGCGCTGACCGTGCGCGTGGGGGTAGCCGCGATCGAGGTCTGCCGGCCCCTGCCCTTCACCCGGCGCAAGCGCCCCTCTGTGCGCGAGATCATCCGCACCGCGCTGGCGGGGCTGGTGGTGAAGGACGCCGGCAAGGGCTGATAACCGGATTTCACGACCTCAAGATGACCGGCCCGTTTGATCAAGGGCCAAGTTGATTGAGGGCAGTTTGATTGAGGACAAGGCACGCGCCCTGCGGCAAGGTCACTTTGTGCCCGCAAGCAGGAGCCAGCCGCATGACCCGCCAGCCCGACACACCCGCCGACCTGCCACAGCCCGATGGCCATGGCCGCCTGCGCGACATCGTCTATGGCGCCATCGACGGGTCGGTGACCACCTTTGCCATCGTCGCCGGGGTGGCCGGGGCCGAGCTGTCGCCGTTCATCATCCTCGCGCTCGGCTTTGCCAATGTGCTGGCCGACGGGTTTTCCATGGCGGCGGGCAATTACTCGGGCACCAAGGCAGAACTCGACGATCTGCACAGGTTGCGGCAGGCCGAATGCGCCCGTATCGACAGCGCCCCCGAAACCGCCCGCCGCGACCTGCGCGCGCAACTGGCGCGGCAGGGCCTATCGGGCGAGGTACTGGAGGCTGCCACCGATCAGATCGCCCAGAACCCCGAGCATTGGTGCACGCAGCTTCTGGCCGGGGACCACGGGCTGTCGGCGGTGGACCCCAAGCCGATGCGCGCGGCGCTCGCCACCTTCGGCGCTTTCCTCGCCGCCGGGCTGGTGCCGCTGCTGCCCTTCGTGCTGGCGCTGGAAAACGCGCTGATGGTGACAACGGTGCTGACGCTGGCCTGTTTCTTTGCCATCGGCGCCTACAAGAGCCGCTGGTCGCTTAGCCCATGGTGGCGCTCTGGGCTGGAGACGCTGGCCATCGGCGGCGTCGCTGCGGGCATCGCCTTCGTCGTCGGGCGGCTCTTCGCGCTGTGAGCGCGGACTTGCTGGATCGCGGGGGGAGACTGCGCCGAGAGGGTTGGCCAGCACCGCGCGGGGTCTCGGGACCGATCCCCGGCGGCACTGGCCTGAGCAGGCCCCGTTACGCAGGCCAATTCATGGGAGGACACCCCCGCCCGTACCATCCGTGAGTGATAGCGGGTCCCGTGCGGCAGGACGAGGGGTACACAACGCCAGCCTCAATAGGCCGGCGCCACACGAGGGGCGGCGCTCTCCGATCCGCCATCCCCTCCCGGAACGAAGCGCAGGGCTTCGTCCCCCGGCGCAGCGGCGGGGAGGTCCCCATCCCCGCGCACGCTCAGGGTTCCGATCCCGACCATCAGGCCGAGGGCAAGCAGCACCGCCACCAGCAGCCCGCCGGCGAAATTGCCGAAGGCGCCGGTTTGCGGCGGCTCTGCGATACGCAGTGTCGGCTCCGCCCTGAGGGTCGAGCCGAAGGGGCTGCCCTGCGGCAGCTTGTCGTCACGATAGGCCATGAAGTCTCCATGGGGTCGTTGGGCATGCGGCGGCTCGGAACTCTGTGAGATGGCAGTAGCCCGGCCCGCGCTGCGGTTGCCCGTAGAAACCCCATTTCGCCGGGCCGAGCGCCTCACTTCTTGTGTGATCGCGGATTCCGGCGCCCTGCCGCCACATCGCCCGCCATGCATTGGCCGATCCCCGCCAGCCGTCCCCGGCGCTGGCGGCAGAACGCCGGATTGCCGCAGCGTCACGGGGGGATTTCCGCCCATACCGCCCGGCACATCCGCAGGCGCGCAACCACTGGACCATCGCGAGTCGGACGCCTATAAGGCGCCCATGATGCCCCGCAATGCGATCATCATTCGAATTACATGCCCGGCGCTCTGACCAATAGAGCCGCCGGGACAAGGCGTATGGACCGCCGCGCCGATCTTTCTCAGACATCCGACATAACTTCCGGGACCGCAGAACATGTGCGCCGACACAACCACCCAGACGCCTGACTACAAGGACACGCTGAACCTTCCGAAGACCGAGTTCCCGATGCGTGCGGGCCTGCCCAAGCGCGAGCCGGAATGGCTCGACCGTTGGGCGAAAATCGGCATCTACGACCGCCTTCGCGACAAAGCCGAAGACGGCAGCCGCACGCCCTTCACGCTGCACGACGGCCCGCCCTACGCCAACGGCCACCTGCACATCGGCCACGCGCTGAACAAGACGATCAAGGACATGATCGTGCGCAGCCACCAGATGATGGGCCATGATGCGCGCTACGTGCCGGGCTGGGACTGCCACGGCCTGCCGATCGAATGGAAGATCGAAGAGCAGTACCGCAAGAAGGGCAAGAACAAGGACGAGGTTCCGGTCATCGACTTCCGGCAGGAATGCCGCAAGTTCGCCGAAGGCTGGGTCGACATCCAGCGCGACGAGTTCAAGCGCCTTGGCATCACCGGCAACTGGGACGATCCCTATCTCACCATGGCGTTCCACGCCGAGCGGGTGATCGCGGAAGAATTCCAGAAGTTCCTGATGAACGGCACGCTCTATCAGGGCTCGAAGCCGGTCATGTGGTCGCCGGTCGAGAAGACCGCGCTGGCCGAGGCCGAGATCGAGTATCACGACCACAAATCGCACACGATCTGGGTGCCGTTCAGCATCGTCTCGGGCGGCCACATGGCGCTGCCGCAGGGCGAGGATGACGACTACGCCGGAGCCGACACCGAACTTCTGGCGCAGGACCTGCAGCACGCCCGCGTGGTGATCTGGACCACCACGCCGTGGACCATCCCGTCGAACAAGGCCGTCGCCTATCACCCCGACATCGAGTACGGGCTCTACGAGGTCACCGGCACCCCCGAGGAATGCTGGTGCTCGGTCGGCGATCTTTACGTGGTGGCCGACAAGCTGGCCGGCGACGTGTTCAAGGCCGCCCGTCTCGAGCCCGATATGGTCTCGCGCAAGCGCGGCGTCTCGGCTGATGAGCTGTCGGGCCTCACGCTCGCCCACCCGCTGCGCGGGGCCGAAGGTGCGGATGGCTTCTGGGATTACGACGTGCCGATGATCGACGGCGACCACGTCACCGACGACGCGGGCACCGGCTTCGTGCACACCGCGCCCAGCCACGGCGCCGACGACTACGAGTGCTTCGTCAAGCGCAACTGGATCGACCGGATGACCCACAACGTGGGCGAGGAGTCCGAGTTCCTGCCGCATGTGCCGTTCTTCGCCGGGCTGCGCGTGTTCGATCAGAAGGGCAAGGAAGGCAAGGCCAACACCACCGTGATCGCCAAGCTGGTCGAGGCTGGCGGCATCATCGCGCGTGGCCGTGTCAGCCACTCCTACCCGCACAGTTGGCGCTCCAAGGCGCCGGTGATCTTCCGCAACACGCCGCAGTGGTTCGCCGCCATCGATCGCGACGTGAACGATGGGCAGGACGAGAACGGCAAGACCATCCGCGACCGCGCCCTGACCTGCATCGATCAGGTGAAATGGACGCCGCAATCGGGCCGCAACCGCCTGCACTCGATGATGGAAGCCCGCCCCGACTGGGTGCTGTCGCGCCAGCGCGCGTGGGGCGTGCCGCTGACCTGCTTTACCCGCAAGGGCGCGCTGCCCACCGACGAGGGCTTCCTGCTGCGGGACCCGGCGGTCAACGCGCGCATCTGCGAGGCCTTCGAGACCGAAGGCGCCGACTGCTGGTATGCCGATGGCGCCAAGCAGCGGTTCCTTGGTGCAGAGTATAACGCCGACGAATGGGAGCAGGTCTATGATGTGCTCGACGTGTGGTTCGACAGCGGCTCGACCCACGCCTTCGTGCTGCGCGACCGCGAAGACGGCACCAAGGACGGCATCGCCGACGTCTACATGGAAGGCACCGACCAGCACCGCGGCTGGTTCCACAGCTCGCTGCTGCAATCGGTCGGCACCACGGGCCACGCGCCCTATCGCAATGTGGTCACCCATGGCTTCACGCTGGACGAGAAGGGCAACAAGATGTCCAAATCGCTCGGCAACACCATCGTGCCCGCCGAAGTGGTGAAGCAATACGGCGCCGACGTGCTGCGCCTGTGGGTCGCGCAGACCGATTACACCGCTGACCAGCGCATCGGGCCGGAGATCCTCAAGGGCGTGGCCGACAGCTACCGCCGCCTGCGCAACACCATGCGGTTCATGCTGGGCGCGCTGGGGCACTTCGAGGAAAGCGACCGCGTCGATCCCGCCGACATGCCCGAGCTTGAGCGCTGGGTGCTGCACCGCCTTGCCGAGCTCGACACGGTGGTGCGCGAGGGCTATCGCGCCTACGACTTCCAGCACGTGTTCCAGCAGGTCTTCACCTTCTGCACCGTGGACCTGTCGGCGTTCTACTTCGACATCCGCAAGGACGCGCTCTACTGCGACGGCGACACTGCCCGTCGCCGCGCCGCGCGCACGGTCATGGACCTGCTGTTCCACCGCCTGACCACCTGGCTGGCGCCGGTGCTGTGCTTTACCATGGAAGACGTCTGGCTCGACCGTTTCCCGGGCGCGCAAAGCTCGGTGCACCTGCAGGACTTCCCCGACACCCCCGACAACTGGCGCGATGCCGCGCTGGCCGAGAAGTGGGGCAAGGTGCGTCAGGCCCGCCGTGCGGTGACCGCGGCGCTGGAACTGCAGCGCACCGAGAAGGTGATCGGCGCTTCGCTCGAGGCCGCACCGATCGTGCACGTCGAGGACGCCGAGATGCTCGAGGCGCTGAAGACCGTCGCGTTTGAAGACATCTGCATCACCTCCGGGGTCTGGCTGACCGCCGATCCGGCCCCGGCCGAAGCCTTCCGCATGGCGGAAGTGGCGAATGTCGGCGTGGTGTTTGAAAAGGCCGAGGGCCAGAAGTGCCAGCGCTGCTGGAAGATCCTGCCCGACGTCGGGACGCACAGCCATTCTGCGACCTGCGCGCGCTGTGACGAGGCGCTGGGATAAACCGCCGCGCCCCTGCCCCGCGCCGCTAAGGCGGCAAGGGGCGGGATCGCGTATGTTAGGTACAATGAAGGGCCGGGGTGGCGATCACCCCGGCCCTTTTGCGTGGGGTCTGCCGCCGCGGCTCAGCCACCCTGATGCATCATCCGCTGGTGCACCGCATGCATGCCGCGCGCGGCCATGTCAGAGACCTCGGCAGCATGGGTCTGCAGCGCCCTGACCATCTGCGGCGCGTCGGAGGTCTGGGTGACGATGATCCCGGCGTCGGTAACCTCGATCTGCGTGTCGATCGCCTCTGGTCGGGCAAAGAAGATGTCGAGCGTCGGACTCTGGATGAAGACCTTGGGATCATCACCCGCCTCGACCCGGGCGATCATCCCGGTGACATGGCTGACGAGCGCGGCCATGACCTCGGGATCGGAAGAGCGGGTCACCGTTCGGATGCCGTTCGGCAGATTGGTAACCTCGCGCGAGAAGGTCGGGAAATTGCGGAACATCGTGGCCATCTCGGCGCTCTCCGCGGGCGTGACATTAAGACCGCGCAGGCCGGGCATGGTGGCCTCGTCATGGCCGGTGCCATCGGCGCCGTGGCCGTGCATCATGCCAGAGCCGTGGCCGGACATTTGCGCGCTCGCATCGCCGGGCCCGAGCAACAGCACCGCGGCGATCAGGCAAGACATCAGGGCAGACATCAGGCCAGACATCTGGCCAAGCAAGGCAGGGCGACGCGGATGTTTGTGCGGACGCGACATAGGCTTTCTCCCAAGACAGGCAGCCGCAATTTACACCGCTTTGCCACCGCGGCCAAAATTTATATGCATCATGACGAATTCGTCACCCCGCGCGGCCTCCCTCTGGAAACGCAAAAAGGCGCCCCTGCCGGCGCCTTTAGCGGTGTGCCGAGCGATTTGGATCAGCGCGTCGGAATGCTGACCCGGAACTGCACCGTCTCGATGCCCGGGTTCTCGTCGTAGATCTCGGCGTTGGAGCGGTGATCGTAGCTCAGACCAAAGCGCCAGCCCATGCGGTTCTCATAGCCCACTTCGATCCCCGAGCGGAACTCGATCGGCCCCCCGAGATCAAAGCCACCGTTGTCGGCGTAAAGGCCCGGCATGGCGTGCAGTTCGGTATAAAACGGCGTGTTGCCCAGAGCCATGTTCCACGTCGCGCCGTAGCCGATCCAGCTTTCGCCGTCTTCCGCCACCGACACGCCGATCGCCTGTCCGAAGGGGCCGAACTTGCGGCCGAAATCATAGCGCAGATAGGCCTCAGGCTTGGCCTCTGCGTTGCGCTCAACCACGGTGCCCGCCGAGAAGGCGACCCGCGGCGAGGTTTCGTTGCTGCCGACACAGCCATTCGAAGTGCCGCAATAGTTCATGCCCATGTCGCTGAGACCCGCGATCAGCATCAGCACTGCAAAGGTTCCGTCTGCCATTCTTCTACCTTCCGATCTGCCCCGGCGCCTGCCGCGCCTCGGTATTGCCTAGCGCCTCAATGGCGCATGCGGCGCAGGCTGTCCACCCGCCCGCGACGCGCGCCGCCTGCGCCGGTCCCTAGCGGCAACATGCGCTTAGCGTTGCAATTCGTCCAACAGCCCCTTGGCCGCGTGTTCGATCAACTCCAGCGCGCCGTCGAAATCGCGCGTGAAATAGGGATCGGGCACCTCTGTCGCGCCGCTTTGCGGGGCGTAGTCGGTGAACAGCCGCAGGTCCGCGCCGCCCTGCGCCGGGCGCAGACGCTGCAGGTTTTCAAGGTTCGACGGGTCCATGGCGATGATCAGATCGAAACGCTCAAAATCCCCGGCCTCCACCTGCCGCGCGCGCAGGCGCGACAGATCATAGCCGCGGCTGCGCGCGGCGCGTTGCATTGGCCCGTAGGGCGGCTCGCCCACGTGCCAGTCGCCGGTGCCCGCGCTGTCGATCTCGAGCGGCACATCGCGGTCGGCGGCCATCACGCGCAGCACACCCTCTGCCGAGGGTGAGCGGCAGATATTGCCCAAGCAGACAAAGAGGATACGGTAAGCCATGCGGGTCTCCTTCCGGGCCCGTGATACCGCGTCAAACGCGCGGGCGCAAAGCAGGAGCACGGGCAAGTGGCAGAACTGGGCAAGATCGTCATTCTCACCGGGGCGGGCATTTCCGCCGAAAGCGGGCTGGGCACGTTCCGCGACGAAGGCGGCCTCTGGGCGCAACACAGGATCGAGGATGTGGCCACGCCCGAGGGCTTCGCCCGCAACCCAACGCTGGTGCATGACTTTTACAATGCGCGCCGTGCGCAGGCCGCCGGGGCCGCTGCCAATCCGGCGCATACGGCTCTGGCCCGGCTTCAGCGCGAGCACCCCGGCGAGGTGATCCTCGTCACGCAGAATGTCGACGGGCTGCACGAGGCGGCGGGCGCTGCGGCGCTGCACATGCATGGAACGCTGACAGGGGCGCTCTGCGCCGCCTGCGGGGTGCGCTGGGAGGCGCCGCTGGTCATGGCGCCGGCGGACCCCTGCCCCTCCTGCGGGCGCGCAGCCACACGGCCCGACATCGTCTGGTTCGGCGAGATGCCCTATTACATGAACGAGATCGCCGGGCATCTGGAAACCTGCGATCTCTTTGCCGCCATCGGCACCTCTGGCGAGGTCTACCCCGCCGCCGGCTTTGTGCAGGAGGCGGCATACGCGGGCGCGCGCACGGTGGAGCTCAATCTGGCCGACAGCGCGGGATCGCGGCTGTTCGCCGAACATCGGGTCGGCCCGGCGAGCCGGATCGTACCGCATTGGGTCGACGAGTTGCTGGCGGGCTGAGCGTCAGCGCTCCAGATCGACGGGCACCTCGATGCGAATCTGCGCGCCGGACTCGAACCCGAGGCTGAGATCGATGCGGGTGCCCGGCTCAAACGGCTGGGTCAGCCCCATCAGCATGACATGATCGCCGCCACGGGCCAGCGCGTGGCTGCCGCCTGCGGGAATCACCAGCCCGCCCTCGATCGGACGCATGCGCATCACCCCGTCGTCGCCCGCAAGATGGGTGTGAAGTTCGGTCTTGGCCGCGGCCGGCGAGTCGACCGAGACAAGATGCATGTCTTCGGTGCCAGTGTTGCGCAACGTCATGAAGATGGCCCCGGTGGGGGCCGACGGCATGGCCGCCCGGGCATAGGCATCCTCGACGAGAATCTCGGCATGCGCGTATCCGCCAAACGCTGTGGACAGGGCCAGCACAAGACCCGCGACAAAGTTCATCCGCATTCTCAGCTTCCCTCCCCAAGCGACAGAACCGACAGGCGTTTCGTGAACCATCCACAGCCGGGACGCAAGAGCGTGACGTGGGGATAACCCGTAGAGAAGATTTTGCCGCGCACCAATGCGGGCAAGGGCAATATTCTGAAAACAAACGAAAACAGCCCCGAAGCGGCCTGCTTCGGGGCTGTGGAAATCTCTGTGGACCAGATCAGGCTTGCGCCGTCTGAGCCTTCGCGATTTCTTTTTTGACTTTCAGCGCGTTGGCGCTCAGTTCGGTGTCCTTCGCCTTGGCGAGAAACTTGTCGAGGCCACCGCGGTGGTCGACCGAACGCAGGGCGGACGCCGAGATGCGCAGCTTAACGCCGCGGCCGAGGGCTTCCGACTGCAGGGTAACGTCGTTCAGGTTGGGCAGAAAGCGACGCTTGGTTTTGTTGTTGGCGTGGCTCACGTTGTGGCCCGTCATGGGGCCTTTGCCGGTCAGTTCGCATACGCGCGACATTTGGTCCATTCCTTCATGTCTCGGGGCGAAAGCGGGCCTTCCGCCAATATCAAAGGGCGCCGCTTTCACAGCGCCCGGAATCTGGTCGCGCTTCTCTAGCTCCAAGGCAGGATGGCGTCAAGTGCCCTTCCCGGCAAAGCCCGGCAGATAAGTCCGCAGGATTTCATCTGCCGCGCGCGCAGGCACCATCTCGCCGGATTCGACGCGGCGCGCAAGCGCCTCCATGGCACCGCGGACAGGCTCCTGCCGCAGTCGCGCCAGCAGGCCTTCGCGCACCTCCGCCTCGAACCAGTGGCGCGCCTGCTCGGCCCTGCGGGCGGCAAACTGGCCCGCCTCCCGGCGCCAGTCGGTGAGCGCCTGCATCTCCTGCCACGCCGCTTCCAGCCCGGCCTCTTCGAGCGCCGAGACGGTCATCGCCTTGGGAAAGCCGTCGGGGTCCTGCGGGCGCTTGCGCAAGAGCCGCAGCGCGCCAGCGTAATCGGCGCAGGTGCGCGTTGCAGTGGCCCGCAGATCGCCGTCGGCCTTGTTGATGAGGATGATGTCAGCGGTCTCCATGATGCCGCGCTTGACGCCCTGCAGCTCGTCGCCACCGGCGGGCGCCAGCAACAGCAGGAACAGGTCCGACATCTCGGCCACCATGGTCTCGGACTGGCCGACGCCCACGGTCTCGATCAGGATCACGTCAAAGCCCGCCGCCTCGCACAGGCCGATCGCCTCGCGCGTGCGGCGAGCCACGCCGCCGAGCTGGGATTGCGCCGGAGAGGGCCGGATGAAGGCGTTACGGTCGCGCGACAGGCGCTCCATGCGGGTCTTGTCGCCGAGGATCGAACCGCCAGAGCGCGCCGAGGAGGGATCGACCGCCAGCACGGCGACCTTCAGCCCCTGCCCGGTCAGCATCATGCCGAAGGCTTCAATGAAGGTCGATTTGCCGACACCGGGCGTGCCGGACAGGCCGATACGCAGCCCCTCGCGCCCCCGGCCCTGCCCGCGCAGCCGCTCAAGCAGCGCGGTCGCCTGCGCGCGGTGATCGGCGCGGCCACTTTCCACCAGCGTGATCGCGCGCGCCAAAGCGCGCCGCTCGCCGGCCTCGATCCGTGTTGCCAGATCCTCGGTATCCATGCCACCTCGCTCCGTTTGCCCCGATTTGGGCCACCGGCGGAGGGAATGTCCACCCGCGCGGGCGCGCCGCGCGGAAAAACCGCAGCGCCGCCCGCACGCGCGGCAGCAGCCCGACCTCTGGCTGCCATTCAGCCTCGACTCGGGTGACGGTGACGGTGACGGTGACGGTGACGCCAGCCTCGCGCAGAAAGCGCTGCACCCGGTCAATCGGCGCAAGGTTCGAACTGGCCAAGATCGTCGGAGAGTCGCCCCATCGCAGATGCTCGCTGGCACCCGCAGGCGTCGACCCCTCGCTTCAACCGCCCGGGGACCTCCTGCGAGCAGCCCCCAGCCCGCCGCCATGCCCGGCGCAAGGCGGCCCCGCGCGTCTTCGGTACAGAGCGCGTCGCCGCTGCTACCCGTAGTCTAGGCGTCGATCACCGCGTCGAAGGCGATGCGCTGATCGGGCACGTTCTCGGCCCAGGGCGCGCGCTCGCGCCTTTTGGATGGCAGAGAACGGCGAAGCGGCGCGGTCGGCCAATCGCGCCGAAGACAAGCGTAGCGCCCCCAAATCGCATTGTCGGGCGGCAGCTTGCATGCGCACTTCAGGGATGAAACGATGCGTCTAATCAGCGACAGAACACCTTCACTGGCGCATTTGCAGGCCCGGCGCTTGGGTTTCAGTGATCTTTGTCTGCGCGTGCTCGATGAAGGCCCGGATGGTCCGGGAACTGCGCGCGCCCTCGCTCATCAGAAGCCCCAGCCGCAGCGTGCGCACCGGTCCGGTCATCGGGATGAACTTCAGGCGACGTCCGTCCGGGGCAAGATCGGTGGCCGGATGCGTGTTGCCCATGCCGTAGCCAAAGCCATTGGCCACCAGCGAGCGCATCACCGCGATGTCGCGGGTCCGTTCGGCAATCATCGGCGTGATGCCGAGCTTGGTGAAGAACGACAGGAAGTACTCGCCGCTCATCGGCAGGTCGAGCAGCACCATGGGATAGTCCGAAAGCTCGGCGGGGGTCACGCTGTCGAGCGCCGCAAGCGCGTGCCCTTCGTGTACCAGCGCGAAGGGGGGCAGTTCGATCAGCGGCAGGAATTCAAGGTCGGAGGGCACGTTCAGATCATAGGTCAGCGCCACGTCGATCCGCGCCGCGCGTAGCCCGTCGAACAACTCCTGCTGGTCGCGCTCGTACTGGCGGAACTCGACGTCCGGCCAACTGTCGACGAAGCTGCGGCGCAGTTGCGGGAGCACGATCTGCGCGAAGGTCAGCAGACAGCCAACGTTCAGCGGCCCGCGCACCTGCCCCGAGATGTCGTTGGCCAAATCATCGAGCATCGCGGCTTTTTCGAGCAACTCGCGCGCGACGGTCATGAAGCGCGCTCCGCCCTGCGTCAGCGACAGCCCGTGAGCGTGGCGGCGGATGAAAAGCTGCAGACCAAACTCCGCCTCCAACTGCGAGATCGCCGCAGAGATGGAGGGAGAGGAAACGTTCACCTTTTCGGCGGCGAGGGCGATCGAGCCGCACTCCCCCACGGCGACGAAATATTCCATCTGGCGCAGCGTAAAGCGTAAGGGCACGGCTCACTCCGGGATCGGGATTGTTAGGCATACCCTAATGCACCCCGCCCCACCGCGCCAGCGCCCTCAGTAGCCGATCCGGCCGGCCTTTGGCGCAGAGTATGTGCCGAAGAAGGGGGCCGACAGCGCGTCGACGGTGTTGCTCGTGTCCGCGCTGGCGGCTCGCGCGTCCGAGAACATCATGGCGCGGCTGAGGTCGCGGGCCCAAACCGAGGCGCAAGACCGTAGGCCCGCCATAAACGCCGCCAACCGCGATGGCGGTGTGGTCGGACCCGGAGGGCGCCTCGGCGTCCCATTTGCCAAGCGCGCCCAGCCACCAGACGACATCGCGCCCCCGATAGGCGCGCCGCTCAGCGACTGCGCGGCTTGGCGCGCAGCGTGGGATCGGCCTCGCGCGGGTCTTCGGGCCACGGATGCTTGGGATATTGTGCCTTCATGTCCTTTCGCACGTCGGCGTAGGATCCTTCCCAGAAGCCCGGCAGATCCATGGTGGTCTGCACCGGGCGGCGCGCTGGCGACAGCAGCGTCACGCGCAGCGGTTGCTTGCCGACCCTCGGATGGTCGCGCTGGCCGAACATTTCCTGAATGCGCAGGGTGATCTCCGGGTGTTCGCCAGAATAGTCGATCGGGATCTCGCGCCCCAGCGGTGTGGTGAACTTGCCCGGCACAGAGGCGTCCAGCGCCTGCATCTGCCCCCAGTCGAGCCGCGCGCGCAGCGCCGGCAGCAGATCGAACCGCTTCCAGCCGTCGGCGGATTTCACGCCCGTCAGATACGGCAGCAGCCAGTTCTCGAGATCGGCGAGAAGCGCCTCGCTGCCCATGTCCGGCAGATCGAGCCCCGCCTCGCGACCGATCTCCACCCGCGCGCAGAAGCGGCGGGCGGCATCGGACAGCGCCAGCCCCAGATCGCGCACCCCGTCCAGCATCGCTTCGGCAACGGCCTCTGGCGGGGCGTCCTTCCACAGCCGCTCATCCAGCGCGATGGCCCCGAACCGCTCCTGACGCCGGGTGATGACGCGGCGCTCGCGCTTTGACCATTCGCAGACATCGTGCCACGCGATCTGCTCGTCAAAGAGGTCGCGCAGGTCCGACTCGGCGATCGGAATCGCCTGCCGAATGCGCGCCTCGCGCGGGTTGCCGTCGGTATCGGTGACCACGATGAGCCTTGTGCCGGCCAGCGGATCGGCCTCGTCCATCACCGCACCCTTGCCCCCCGAGAGTTGGAAGCGCGGCGCATCGCCCTTGCGGCGCAGCCCGATACGGTCAGGATAGGCCAGCGCCGCCTGCGCCGCCGGAGACATGCGCTCGGCGCCCTTGCCTGCCGCGCGCGCAAGCCGCTTGGCCTCGGCCTTGATCCGTTCCAGCGCAGCGCGGTTCACCTCGTAGGGGCGGCTCTGGCTGAAGCGCCGCAGATCGCGGATTGCCTCGAGCCGGAAGCCAAGGTCGGAGGGCGCGCCGCGCAGCGGATCGCGCTCGGCCAGCAGCGCAGCGAGCGGCGCCGCGTCCGGACCGGCAAAGCTGAGCATATGCGCAAGCCGCGGGTGCAGCGGCAATCGGGCGAGTCCCCGGCCATGATCGGTGATCCGCGCATACCCATCAAGCGCGCCGAGCATGGTCAGCAGCGCCCTCGCCTCGGCATAGGCACCGGGGTGCGGCGCGGTGAGGAAGGGCAGGTCTTCGGGCGTGGCGCCCCACAGTGCCAGTTCCAACGCCAGCCCCGCCAGATCGGCGGTCTCGATCTCGGCGGGCGGAAAGGCCTGCAGCGCGCCCTCCTCGCCCTTGGTCCAGAGTTTGTAGGCGACCCCCTCGGCCACCCGGCCGCCCCGGCCCGCACGCTGTGTCGCCTCGGCACGGGTGACCTTTTCGGTCACCAGCCGCGACATGCCAGAGCCGGGATCGAAACGCGCGCGGCGGGCACGCCCGCCATCGACCACCACCCGGATGTCCTCGATGGTGAGCGAGGTTTCGGCAATCGAGGTGGCAAGCACCAGCTTGCGCCCCTGCCCCTCAGGCCGGATGGCAGCGCGCTGCGCGGCAAACTCCATGGCGCCAAAGAGCGGTCGGATCGTCACATCCTTGGGCAGCCGTCCTTTCAGCAGCCCCTCGGTACGGCGGATCTCTCCCTCGCCCGGCAGGAAGGCGAGGATGCCGCCCGTGGTCTCGCGCGCGGCCTGCGCGATCAGATCGGCCATCGCGGGCTCGAAGCGCTGTCCTTTCGGCACGGACCGGTCCAGCCAGCGATCCTCGACCGGGAAGCTGCGCCCCTCGGAGGTGACGATCGGCGCTTGCATCAGATCTGCCACCGGCCCCGCGTCAAGCGTCGCCGACATCGCCAGCAGCAGCAGATCGTCGCGCAGCGCCCCGGCGATCTCGAGACAGAGCGCGAGCCCCAGATCGGCATTGAGCGAGCGCTCGTGAAACTCGTCAAAAATCACCGCGCCGATGCCCGCCAATTCAGGGTCGGACTGGATCATCCGGGTGAGAATGCCCTCGGTGACCACCTCGATACGGGTTGCCTTGGAGGACTTGCTCTCGCCCCGGATGCGGTAGCCGACGGTCTCTCCCGGTGCCTCCCCCAGCGTCTCGGCCATGCGCGTCGCGGCGGCGCGTGCGGCAAGCCGCCGCGGCTCGAGCATCAGGATGCGGCCCTTGGTCAGCCCCGCCTCGAGCATCGCCAGCGGCACGCGGGTGGTCTTGCCAGCGCCCGGCGGCGCCTGCAGCACGGCGCGCCCTTTGGCACGCAGGGCGGAAATGAGCTCGGGAAGGGCGGCGTCGATGGGCAGATGGTCCATGCGCGCGGTTATGCGGGATCGCTGCGGGCGCGTCGAGGGGTGGCCCACACGTTGCCGAGGTGTTTCAGAAGCAGCGCTATATGGGGGCGCTGCCCCCGCCACGCTGCGCGCGGCTCCCCCGGCGTATTTTCGAAGAGAAGAAGGCGTCAGTTGGCGCTGACCCGGAAGACGCAGCCATCCGAGATCAGCTGCGGTGGCGTCAGACAGAGCCCCTTGGCGACGGTGAAGGCGGCAAGCACCTTGGGCACATAGTCGCGGGTTTCGCTGTAGGGCGGCACGCCCTGATGCTGCGGAATGGAATTCTCGCCCGCGTTATATCCCGCGAGCACGAGGATCGGATCTCCGTCGAACCGCTCCATCAGGAAATCGAGAAAGGCGACGCCGCCCTTGATGTTCTGCACCGGATCGAGCGCATCGGCGACGCCAAAGCGCGCGGCGGTGGCGGGCATCAGTTGCATCAGCCCCTGCGCCCCGGCATGGCTGACCGCGTCGCTGCGCCCGCCGGATTCCACCGCCATGACCGCCAGCGCCAGAGCCGGCGAGACCCGCGAGCCCACGGTGGCGCCCAGCAGGTCGCGGCCATAGCGCGCGGCGATGTCCTGCAACTGCTGCAGCCGCGGCGCGCGCACACCCGCGCCCTGCGGCGCGCTGGCGAGCTTGAGGAGCGCGGGTTCGAGCCGGCCCGGCCCCGATGCCGCAAGTTCGGGCGAGACCGCCTGCCAGAACCACGCGTAGCTGCCGCCGCCCTCGGCGCGGCCGGCAGAAGGCGCGGCAGAGCCGGGCGGTGGCGCAAGCGGCACCGGCTTGGCCGGCGCCGGGGCGATCTGTACGGTGATCCGCTTCTTGGTGCCGGGTTTGGGCGGGGTCACCCGCTTGGCCGAGAAGTCAGGAAAAGGTGACGGTTGCTCCGCCAGAAGCGGGAGCGCGATCGCGGCGTTCAGAAGCACCGCAAGGAGCGCGGGGCCGAAAACTCTGCCTATGCTGGTCATTGCTGCCTGCTCGCCTTCCTTGCTGCGTGCCGAACACGAGAGTCCGGCAACACTGGATCATGATGCCTGACCGCCGCGCATCTTCGGCGATACGCCCTACGGTCCTGAAGTCCTGCCAAAATCTGCCCGCCCTAAGACACCACCGTCTGGCAGAGCCCGCGCGAGTCGTTATTGCGGGACAGACATCGCCTGCCCCATCCTTATACAGTGTTGCATAGAATCCCTGATCGACCAAGCTAAGCCGCTGATTCCCAGAGCAAACCCGGGCAATCGGCATGTCGTTGGACGCGCCTTTGCCAAAAACAGAGAGCCGCCGAAGTAAAAATACATAAAATTCATCGCCTTACGTAAGCATCTCGCGATTCAACCTCGACGCCAAAAACAATCCGATTGTGCCAAATTCCCGCCTCAATCCAACGGCTTTATTGGGTCCAGGCCGCGAGGAACCTGGGCAATGAGAGAGGCCCGCGACGGGAACCACGCAGGTTGAAGAACACAAACTGGATTTACGGAGAGACACAATGCTGAAGTTCATCAAAACCTTCCGCAAGGACGAAGACGGCGCAGTGACTGTGGACTGGGTCGTGCTGACCGCCGCCGTGGTGGCCATGGCGATTGGCGCCTACACGGTGATCGACGATAACGCGAACACACTGCTCAGCGCCACCGGTTCGCAAGTGGCCGGTCAGACGAGCCTGTTCACTGAGTAATCGGCCGACCCACGATCCTGACTAAAGCCGTCGGGCCCAGGCCCGGCGGCACCCGCAAGACCAAAACAAGCGAGAGCACGCATGCCAAAAGTCTTGAAACGTTTTGCGACCGACGAGTCTGGCGCCGTAACGGTCGATTGGGTGATCCTAACCGCTTCCGTCGTCGCCATGTCCGCAGTCTCAATCTACATGACCCGCAACGCGAGCGGCGAATTGATGGATTCCGCCGGCTCCGCACTGGCTGCGGAAACCGCGATCTTCGAAGACACCGACACCGGGAACTGAGTCTCCGGAAGGCGCTTCGGCGGCGGGAAACCTCTGGGCGGAGCACATTCACGCTGCGCAACCGTCGTCATGTTGTCAGACACTTACCTTTCCTCCGCACCCCGCGGAGAGGCTGCACCTGCAAGGCGCGGCCATCGACGCGTTTGCACAGGCAATGCTCGCCCCCGCCCTGCAACTGCCGCTGTGAAAGCAAACTACCGGCCATTTTTGAACACAATCCCAAGTCATCCTTGATGACTGGAAGCGCGCGGGAAACAGCGACACCGCGTGACAAGATACATGGGCCTCTGTGGCCCGGTCTCGAAAGGGTATGACATGCGACTGCTATTCGGACTGGTTTTGATCGCGGGGCTCGGGCTCGCCGGCTTCGCCGTCCACATGGCGCAGAATTACGTCGGCACGTATCAGGCCGCCCTGCAGGAAGAGCGCGCAAAATCGGTCGCCGCCGTGCCCACCAAGAAGATCTATGTGACCACCCGCGCGATCGCGCACGGACAGGTCGTTACATCCGAAGATGTGCGCCTCGCTCCGTGGCCGGTCGAGATCCTGCCAGACGATGTCTTCGACACGGAAGCACCGCTCTTTCAAGAGGGCGATGCCCCGCGTGTCGCCATGCGACCGATGGAGAAGTTCGAAGCCGTCGTGCCCACCAAGATCAGCGAACCCGGCGGCGACGCGGGCCTCACGTCCCGTCTCCAGCCGGGCCAGCGCGCCTTTGCGATCAAGGTGGACGTGCACTCCGGCGTCTCGGGTTTCCTGCGCCCGGGTGACCGGGTCGACATCTACTGGACGGGCCGCGTCGCGAGCGACGAAGCCAACCGCCCGCGCGGCGAGTTCACCAAGCTGATCCAAACCGGCGTGCGGCTGCTGGCGATCGACCAGACCGCTGATATGGAAGACGCCGACGTGAACGTGGCCCGGTCGGTCACCGTGGCCGCCAGCCCGCAGCAGATCGCTTCGCTTGCGCAGGCGCAGAGCACGGGCCGGCTGTCGCTATCGTTGATGAACGCCAATGACACCACGGTCGCCGATGCGATCGAGGTCGACCAGCGGTCTCTGCTGGGATTTACCGCAACGCAGGTGGAACCGGAACCACGCGCGCCGCAGGTCTGCACCACCCGCGTCCGCCGCGGCGGCGAAGTGGCCGAGATCGCGATTCCCTGCACCAACTGACCGCAGCGAAGAGGTAATTCCGCCGCGACACGCGCGACCTCAAGCGCCCAAATCAATGCGGGACGTCCTTCCGGGCGTCCCTTTTCTATGCGCTCCGCTGCCCTTTTGTTGCCACGGATCCACAACAAGAGACGCAGCGAACCCATTGATTATTGCATAAAATCGCCATTGCGCGCAGAGTGGCAAGAAATGCGGGCAAGAAGACCCGCCTCCGAGGCGTGATCGAAAGGCAGGTCACATGACAGCTGACAGCATCTTCAAAGCGGCCCTTGTTGGGCTCGCGCTGAGCGTGACCACCCTTGCCCCCCCGGCATGGGCAGACAGCCTGCGCGTCGTCCGCACCGGCACCGAAAGCGCGCTGAACGTCCCGATGAACCGTGCCGTGGTGGTCGAGAGCGACGCGCCCTTCGCCGAGCTTTCCATCGCCAATCCCGCCATCGCCGACATCTCGTCGCTGTCCGATCGCACGATCTACGTGCTGGGCAAGACGCCCGGCACAACGACGCTGACGATCCTCGACGCCGCCGGGCAGTTGATCACCAATGTCGACGTGCGCGTCGCCGCCGATGTCACCGAGTTCAAGGAACGCCTTCGGCAGATCCTACCCGGCGAAAAAATCGAAGTGCGCACCGCCAACGACGGCATCGTGCTTTCGGGCACCGTATCGAGCTCGCAGAAGCTGCAGCGTGCGCTCGATCTGGCCGAGCGCTATGCGCCCGAGCGGGTGTCGAACCTGATGTCGGTGGGCGGCGTGCAGCAGGTGATGCTGAAGGTGCGCTTTGCTGAGATGCAGCGCTCGGTCGCCAAGACCCTGCGCAGTTCGCTGTCGATGGGTGGCGATCTGCTGGGCGGCGATCTGGGGCTCGACTCGGAATCCGGCAGCTGGCTGCAGAATAACAACGAACTGGGCTCCGCGCTGACGCTGTCTGAAGACACCGAAGGCGCCGCGCTTTTTGGCTTCAACGCTGGCGGGCTCGAAGTGGGCATCCTGCTCGAAGCGCTGGAATCCAAAGGCGTTGTGCGCACACTCGCCGAGCCGAACCTCACCGCGCTTTCCGGGCAGGAAGCGAAATTCCTTGCCGGCGGCGAATACCCGGTGCCCGTGGCGCAGGACGAGGGGGCGATCTCGGTCGAGTTCAAACCCTTCGGCGTCGAGCTCAACTTCATTCCGCGCGTGGTGGATGGCGATCTCATAAACCTCGAACTGCAAGCCGCGGTCTCGTCGATCGACAGCACCAACGGGCTTGATCAGGAGAGTATCCGCATCGATGCCTTCCGCCGCCGCGAGACCTCGACCACCGTCGAGATGCGTGACGGCGAAAGCTTTGCCATCGCAGGGCTGCTGCAGGACGATTTCACCGATCTCAACGGTCAGGTGCCGTGGCTGGGCGATGTGCCCGTGCTGGGCGCGCTGTTCCGCAGCGCCGAATACAGCCGCCAGCAGTCTGAACTGGTGATCATCGTCACGCCGCATCTGGTCACGCCGACCCGCGGTCAGGCGCTGGCCCTGCCCACCGACCGCGTGCGCCCGCCCTCCGAGCGCGACCTGTTCCTCTATGGCCGCGTGACCGACGAGGGCAAACGCCCGGTGAACGGCGCGGCAGGCGAAGTCGCCAAGCAGGACTTCAGCGGCTCTTACGGCTATGTGATGGATTAATCTGATGCGGGCAGGACTGGTGCGGACAACACGGATGATGATCAAGGGCGGCACCGCCGCCCTCGCGCTGGGGCTGGTCGCCGCCTGCTCGCAAAAAGAAACCGGCTCTGACGCCGATGGCGGCAACTTCGGCAATGCGACGATGAACAACACGCTGCTGATGACCGGCCAGCGCAGCTATGTGCAGGATCTCTCCAGCCGTTTCGCCGCCGAAGTGCCCAGCATGGTGAACTTTGCCTTCAACAGCACGGTGCTGGACGCCAGCGCGCAGCAGGTGCTGCGCCAGCAGGCCGATTGGATTCGCCAGTTCCCCGAGGTGCGTTTTCGCGTCTACGGCCATACCGATCTGGTCGGCAACGCCGCCTACAACAAGTCGCTCGGCCTGCGCCGCGCGCAGGCGGTGGTGCGCTATCTTTCCAGCCGCGGCATCTCGACCTCGCGGCTCGAGGCGGTTGTCTCGTTTGGCGAAACACAGCCGCTGATCGTCACCGAAGGGCGCGAGCGCCGCAACCGTCGCACGGTGACCGAGGTTTCGGGATTCGTTCAGGATCACCCGAACCTTCTGGACGGCAAGTATGCCCAGGTGATTTACCGCGAATACGTGCGCAGCGCGCAGCCCGCCTCAACGCTAAGTGGTGGCTCGCTGACCGGCGGTGGCGGCGGCGAATAACGCCCGGCCCAAACACCCCTTCCCGCTCAACTCATCGTCCGAGAATACCGTACAATTACGGTTTTTCGGTCAAAATGTTGCCTCACTCTACCGACAATTTCTCCTTCAGCGGGGCGGACCCGGCTCGATCACGAGTCGGTCCGCGCGGCGGATGGGTCATTCAGGATGCAAAACGCGTCCTGCCATCCGCGTCACCGCCTGAGGTAAAGGACTAGACGCATGACGACCACTCTCGAGAGGCAGAGCGCCGCCCCCGCCCCGATCTTGGCCTGTACCGTCAGTCGGGACGTGCAGAACTTCGACCTGCTTATCGAGGATATGGAAACCCTGCTTGGCGAAGGCTGGGGTGATCTGGGGTTCGAGGAGGCGCTGACCTTCCTCGGCCAGCCCGACGCGGGCACTCTGGAATTCATTGCGCTGGCCATCGACAGCGAAGACGAAGACAGGCTGCCGCTGCTGTGCACCATCATCTCGCGGGCATCCGAGCGCGGCATCAAGGTGGTGCTGATCGCCGAGGATGTGACCCCCGCGGCGCTGCACCAACTGCTGCGCGGCGGTGCCGACGAATTTGCCCCCTACCCGCTGCCCGAGGGCGAACTGGCGCACGCCGTGGCGCGCATTCGCGCCCGCGCCGAGGCTGCCGCGACCGCTGCCGCCCCGGCCCCCAGCGCCGCGAAGCTTGAAGGCGGCGGCGACGGCGTGCTGATCGCGGCGCAGGGGCTGTGCGGCGGCACCGGCACCACGACCTTCGCGGTCAACCTCGCGTGGGAACTGGCCACCGTGCAAAAGGACGCCTCGCCGCGCGTCTGCCTGATCGACCTGAGCCTGCAGTTCGGCACCGTCGCGACCTATCTCGATCTGCCGCGCCGCGATGCGGTGCTGGAACTTCTCAGCGACATTCCCGCGATGGATGGCGACAGCTTCGCCCAGGCGCTGGCCACCTATGATGACCGCCTGCAGGTGCTTACCGCGCCGCCGGACATGCTGCCGATCGACATGCTCTCGCCCACCGACGTCAAAGCCCTGCTCGACGTCGCGCGCGAGCATTTCGACTTCGTGGTGATCGACCTGCCCAAGACGATCTCGGACTGGACTGACACCGTGCTGACCGAGTCTCAGGTCTATTTCGCACTGGTCGAACTCGACATGCGCTCGGCGCAGAATGCGCTGCGCCTGAAGCGCGCGCTGCAGTCCGAGGACCTGCCCTTCGAAAAGATCCGCTTTGCGCTGAACCATGCGCCGAAGTTCACCGACCTGCAGGGCAAGACCCGCGCCAAGCGCATGGCCGAAGGGCTGGGTATCGAATTCAGCGTCATGCTGCCCGACGGCGGCAAGCAAGTGCAGATGTCCGGAGACCATGGCGTGCCCCTGGCCAAGCAGGCCGCCAAGAACCCCCTGCGCAAGGAAATCGCCAAATTGGCTGCCGAGCTTTACGCCGTCGGCCAAACGGATGCGGAAGCCGCGTAATAGGAGCCCGCCATGTTCTCGCGTTACAAGAAGACCCCGTCGAAACCAGCCGCGCCGGCCCCTGCCCCCGCCGAAGCGGCAACGGCCACCGCGGCCGCTCCCGCTGCGCCTGCGCCCACTGCCGCCCCCAAACCGCTGCCGAAGCGCAAGCCCAAGCCACAGCGTGCCGCCGAGGCCGCGCCGCAGGATCGTGAAAAAAAGCGCAAGGAACGGCTGGGCGAGATCAAGCTCGAACTGCACCGGGCGCTGCTCGACAACCTCAACCTTGCGGCCATCGATCAGGCCAGCGAGGGCGAGCTGCGCGAAGAGATCGCCGCCATCGCCGCCGAGGTGCTGCAGGAAAAGGGCATCGTGCTCAACCGCGACGAACGCGGCACGCTCAATCAGGAACTCTACGACGAGGTGAAGGGCCTTGGCCCGCTCGAGACGCTGCTGAAGGACGACACCGTTTCGGATATCCTGGTGAACGGGCCGCGGCAGATTTTCGTCGAACGCGATGGCCGGCTGCAGCTGTCGGACGTGACCTTCAAGGACGAACGTCACCTAATGCGGATCATCGACAAGATCGTCTCTGCCGTGGGACGCCGGGTCGACGAATCCAATCCCTATGTCGACGCCCGTCTTGCCGACGGCTCGCGTTTCAACGCCATGGTGCCGCCCATCGCGGTCGACGGCTCGCTGGTGTCGATCCGGAAATTCAAGAAAGACAAGCTGGGCATCGACGATCTGGTGAACTTCGGCGCCTTCACCGAAGAGATGGCCGTCTACCTGCAGGCCGCTGTCGCCACGCGTCTCAACGTCATCGTCTCTGGCGGTACCGGCTCGGGCAAAACCACCACGCTCAACGCCCTGTCGTCCTTCATCGACGACAGCGAGCGCATTCTGACGATCGAGGACACGGCGGAACTGCAACTGCAGCAGACCCACGTGGGCCGCATGGAAAGCCGCCCGCCGAACGTCGAGGGCAAAGGCGCGGTCACCCCGCGCGATTGCCTCAAGAACGCGCTGCGGATGCGCCCCGACCGGATCATCGTCGGCGAGACGCGCGGCGAGGAAGTCATCGACATGCTGCAGGCGATGAACACCGGCCACGACGGCTCGATGACCACGATCCACGCCAACAACCCGCGCGATGCCATCTCGCGCCTCGAGAACATGATCGCCATGGCCGGTGTCGAGATGCCGCTGAAGGCCATGCGCAGCCAGATCTCTTCGGCGGTCCACATTCTGGTGCAGGCCAGCCGCCTGCAAGACGGCTCGCGCCGGATGACCTCGATCACCGAGATCACCGGCATGGAAGGCGACGTGATCTCGATGCAGGAAGTCTTCCGCTACCAGCGCGTCGGCCTCACCCCCGAGAACAAGATCCTCGGCCATTTCACCGCCACCGGCGTGCGCAGCCACTTCTCCGAGCGCTTCCGCATGTGGGGTTATGACGTGCCGCCCTCGATCTACGAACCCTTCCGCCCGGAGTAAGCGCCATGCTGAGTGCAGAACCGATCATCTACGGCCTGATCTTCATCGGCGTGCTGGTGCTGGTCGAGGGCGTCTATCTGGTGGCCTTCGGCAAATCGATCAGCCTCAACAGCCGAGTGAACCGCCGGCTGGAGATGCTCAACAAGCACGACAGCCGCGAAGAGGTGCTGGCCAAGCTGCGCAAGGAGATGGACCAGCATCTCGAACGGCGCGGCATCCCGCTTTATTCTCTGCTGGCCGACCGCGCACAGAAAGCCGCGCTGGCCTTCAGCCCGCAGCAACTGCTGCTGATCATGGTCGGGGTGAGCGTCTTCGCGTTCTTCGGCCTGACCATCGGCACCGAGGCCACGCTGCCGGTGCGGCTGATCATGGGCGTGGTGATCGGCATCGGCGGCGTCTTCATGTGGGTCAACAGCAAGGCCAAGAAGCGCCTTGCGCTGATCGAGGAACAGCTACCTGACGCGGTCGAACTGATGGTGCGCAGCCTGCGCGTCGGCTACCCGTTCAGCTCAGCCATCACCATCGTGTCGAAAGAGATCAAAGACCCGCTGGCCACCGAGTTCGGCGTGATCTCGGATGAGGCCACCTACGGGCGCGACATCGGCGAAGCGCTCAAGCACATGGCCGAACGTCTCGACATGCAGGACCTTCGGTTCCTCGCCGTGGCAGTGACCATCCAGCAGCAATCGGGCGGTAACCTCGCCGAGATCCTCGACGGTTTGGCCAAGGTGATCCGGGCGCGCTTCCGCCTGTTCCGCCGGGTGAAGGCCATCACCGCCGAGGCGCAGTGGTCCGGCAAGTTTCTCTCCGGCTTCCCGGTGGCAGTGCTGCTCGCGATTCAGGTGCTCGACCCCCATTACTACGACGAGGTGGTCGACCACCCGCTCTTCATCCCGTGCTGCTTTGCCGTGGCTTTCTTCCTCACCGCCAACCTTCTGGTGATGCGGATGCTTGTGAACATCAAAGTCTGAGGTTTCAGCCATGCTTGACACGCTCAACGCCCTGATCACCGCCAAACTGGGTCCCGCCGGGCCACTGATGGTGGTTGCTGGCCTCGCCTTCGTCCTGATCCTCGCCAGCATTCCGCTGATGCTGCGCTCGCGGCCCGATCCGATGGACAAGCTGCGCGAGACCTCGCGCAAGAAGATGCAGAAGGAAACCCGCGCGGTGCTGCGCGACACGCGGCGCAATGAAAAGCTCAACAGATACGCGCAGTACCTCGAGCCACAGACCGAGGAAGAACTGGGCGCGGTGCGCCTGAAGCTGATGCAGGCGGGCTATCGCTCTCGCGATGCCGTGCGCATCTACTACCTTGCGCAGATGGTGCTGGGGCTGGGGCTGCTGGCTATCGGGACCGCCTATTACCTGCTGGTGCTCGGCACGCCTGACGCACCGCTGCACGAAAAGATGTTGTTCATGATCGGCCCGGGCGCCGCCGGCTACTTCGCCCCAAAGTATTGGGTGACCCGCCGCGTCGAGGAACGTCGCCAGCAGATCGTCGAAGGCTTCCCCGACGCGCTCGACATGATGCTGGTCTGCGTCGAGGCAGGGCAATCGCTCGATCAGTCGATCCGCCGTGTCGCCGGAGAGTTGCACGCCTCCTACCCCGCGCTGGCCGACGAGTTCGAAACCATCAGCAACGAAATGAAGGCGGGCAAAGAGAAAGCCGCCGTGCTCAACGACATGGGCGAACGCTGCGGCGTGCAGGACGTGTCGTCCTTTGTCACGGTGCTGAACCAAGCCTCGTCCTTCGGCACCTCGATCGCCGACGCGCTGCGGGTCTATGCTTCGGAAATGCGTGACAAAAGGGTCATGCGCGCCGAGGAAAAGGCAAACAAGCTGCCGACAAAGATGACGCTGACCACTATGATCCTCACGGTGCCGCCGCTGTTGCTGATCCTCGTGGGTCCGTCGGTGGTGGGCATCTCCAATCTCGGAAACATTGCCAACTAGGCCCCATGCCCCGCGCGCTCACGCCTTTGTTCATCCCGCTCCTCTTGGCCGCCTGTTCCTCGGGCGGCCTTGATGCGTTCGGGCAACCTGACACGCTGGAGCAGGAACCGGGCACGCCCTACGCCCCGACGCTGGACCCCCGTGGCGCCGAGGTCGACCAGCTGCTCGTCGGTCACAGGCTGATGCAGGCCAAACAGCCCGAACTGGCGCTGGAGGCCTACACCCGAGCCGCCGGAAACCACGGGCTCACCGCCGAGGTGCTCAGCTCGCTCGGCTCGGCCAATCTGGCGCTGGGACGTCTGGGGCAGGCGGAAACGCTGCTGCGCCGCGCGGTCGAGGTCGAACCCGACTGGCCCGAGGCTTGGAACAACCTCGGCGTGGTGCTGATCGAGGCGGGCGAAACTTCAGAGGCCGCAGGCGTGCTGCGCCGCGCCTATGCGCTCGACAACGGCCAAAGTGACGAAATCCGGGACAACCTGCGCTTGGCGCTCGCAAAGCTCGACGATACGGGTTATGATCCAGCGCAAAATCAAGACTATAGGCTGATCCGCCGGGGCGGTGGCGATTATCTGATCCGGCACGGCGGCTAAGCCCTAGGCCTGCAAGCAGGCCCCAGACGAGGCAAGAGCAGCAAAAGGACGCAGAAAATGCGCCACCGGAACGTTTTGATCGCCTGCGTGGCGGGTCTTATCGGCCTGTCCGCCTGCAGCAAAGACATCGACAAGGACGCGGTCGACCGCGAGTTCACCGGGGTCAATGCCATCGACGGCGCCGGTCTGACCGAGGTCATGCTCAGCGCCGGCGATCCCGAAGAAGCGGTGGCCTATTTCTCTCGCAGCGCCGATCAGCAACCCGAACGTATCGACTTTCAGCGCGGGCTGGCCAAATCGCTCGTCCGCGCCAAGCGCTATCCCGAAGCGGTCGCCGCATGGACCGGGGTCGTCGCGCGGTCGGATGCCAGCAACGAGGACAGCGTGGCGCTGGCCGACGCGCTGATCCGCAACAACGACTGGCCAAAAGCCGAACAGGTGCTCGACAGCATCCCGCCGACCCATGAGACCTTTCAGCGCTACCGCCTCGAGGCAATGATCGCCGACAGCCACCAGCAATGGCAGAAGGCCGACAGTTTCTATGAAATCGCCTCGGGGCTGACCAACAAGCCGGGGTCCGTGCTCAACAACTGGGGCTATTCGAAACTCAGCCGCGGCGACTATGCCGATGCCGAGAAACTCTTCTCCGACGCCATCCGCCGCGACCCCAAGCTCTTCACCGCCAAGAACAACCTCGTGCTGGCGCGGGGTGCGCAGGGCAACTACACCCTGCCGGTGATGGACATGACGCAGATCGAGCGCGCGGAACTTCTGCAGACGCTTGGCCTTGCGGCGGTGAAACGCGGCGACGTGGAGATCGGCAAAGGGCTGCTGCGCGATGCGCTGGAAACCCACCCGCAGCATTTCGAGGCCGCCGCCCGTGCGCTGGACGCACTCGAAGCGCCCGTGGTGAACTGAGGCTGGGGAGGTGCTGGTGATTTCCGCATCCGCTGCGCTCTGGTTCCTCCCGCTGGTGCTGCCCATCTGCCTTTGGGTCTGCTTCACCGACATGAAGCAGATGAAAATCCTCAACAAGGCGGTGATCGCGCTCTTCGTGGTCTTCGCGCTGATCGGTCCCTTCGTGCTACCTCTGGGCGAATACGCGTGGCGCTACGTTCAGTTGCTGGCCGTGCTGGTTGCCGGGATCGCGCTGAACGCCGGTGGTGCCGTGGGCGCCGGCGACGCGAAGTTCGCCGCCGCGGCAGCCCCTTTCATCCACATCGGCGATCTGCGGTTCGTCATGGCCCTTTTCGCGGCAACGCTGCTCGCCGCTTTCGTCAGCCACCGGCTGGTGCGCGCCTCACCGCTGCGCCGTCTCGCCCCAGAATGGGCCAGCTGGGAAAGTGGCAGCCGCTTCCCCATGGGGCTGGCCTTGGGCGGCACGCTGGGCCTCTATCTTCTGCTTGGCACGTTCTACGGAGCCGAGCCCGTCTGAGCCCCCTACCCCGCGATCTCGCGCGTGCGCGCAACCGCAGCATCCAGCCCCGCATCCACCGATGATTGGAACCCTGCCTGCTGCATCGCAAGCAGCCCGCTTGCCGTGGTTCCAGCGTAGTCGATCATCCAGCGCACATGCTCCGAGGCCGTGGGCGGATCGTCCGCCAAGATCTCGCCCGACGCTAGAAACAGCTGCCGAACCGCCATATCGGCCACCTCCGGCGCCACGCCGCGGCGCTCGGCATAGTCAGCCATCGCGGCGGCAAGTTGCGCGACGAACCCCGGCACCGGGCCGGTGAGCGCCGTGAAAATCTCAATCTGCGCCTCATCAGGCACTTCGGCGGTGCTGCCGCACGCGCCAAACAGCGCCATGACCCGCGCCCGGTCGCCGTCGTCCAACGCGCCGCACCATGGCGAAAACGCCAGACGCTTCGCGGCCGCGGGGCTCGACATGGCGCGGACGACCCGCGCGGCACCTGTCCGCGCGGCAAGCTGCGCGCGGCTCACCCCCGCCATGACCGAGATCACAAGCGTGCCGCGCGCATCGATCTGCAGCGCCCCGAACTGCGCCGGCGGCACCGACAGGATCACCACCTCGCACGCGTTGACCAATTCCTGCGGGCGTGGGGTCACTGTCACTCCTGCAGGCAGGCCACCATCCCGGCCCGAGCGGTTCGACACCCATAAATCCCCTGCCCGCACGACGCCGCTGTCCAGCAGCGCCGCGACGAGGCTGCGACCCAGCATCCCCGTGCCGCCGATCACTCCCACCGTCATTTTCTCGTCCATCCTCGTCTCCTATATCGGCCGCTCGCCACGAGCTTCGCCGGTCGCCGCACCCGGCACAAGCCGACACCTGTGAACCACCCCCAGCCCGCCTCTCGCCCGCCGCCACTGCGCCCCCGCAATTCCCGCACCGAGCCAAGCTCTTGCCACATTGCTGCGGCTTTCTGTGCAGCAAGAGAACAGGCATGGCCTTTGCCGCAACGCGGGCCAGATGGGGACAATCGACCGATGAACATGCAAACCACAGGGGTGATCGCGCCTCCGGCGCCGAAACGGCTCGAAGACATGGTGCTGCCGCGCACCATGATGCGCGACATCGTTCTAAAGACCATGTTCCGCAGCAACATCACCAAGGTCACCAAACTGGCCCATGCGATCTGCCTGCCCATCGTGATCACGCAGGAACTGGTCGATGTCGGGCGCGGCCACGGGCTGATCGAAGCCATGGGCACCCGCGGCGAGGTCGGCACCAGCGAAATGAACTACCAGCTGACCGACAGCGGCAAAGCCCGGGCGCTGGATGCGCTCTCGCAGTCGGAATACTTCGGCCCCATGCCGGTGCCGCTGTCGGTCTACCGCGAACAGGTGCAGCGCCAATCGATCCGCAACATTCAGATGACCCGCGAGGCGCTGACCGGCGCCATGGGGCACCTCGTGCTGCCCGACGATCTGATCTCGCACCTTGGTCCGGCGGTCAGCGCCGGACGCTCGATCCTGATGTACGGCCCCCCGGGCAACGGTAAATCCTCGATCTCCAACGGCATTCGCGCGGCGCTCGGCGATCGCATCTATGTGCCGCGCGCGATCGAATATTCCGGTCAGGTGATCACCGTCTACGACCCGATCGTGCACTCCGCTGCCGAAACCGAGGTCGAAGACCCCACCCGTCTGCGCCGAAACACCCGCTTCGACTCGCGCTACGTGCTGTGCGACCGCCCCACGGTGATCACCGGCGGCGAGCTGTCGCTGGATATGCTCGATTTGGTCTACAACCCCACCGCACGCACCTATCAGGCGCCGCTGCAGCTGAAATCGGCTGGGGGGCTGTTCATCGTCGATGACCTCGGACGCCAGGCCGAGCCGCCGCAGAAACTGGTGAACCGCTGGATCGTGCCGCTGGAAGAGAACAAGGACATCCTCGCCCTGCAGTCGGGTGAAAAGTTCGAGGTGCCCTTCGACACGTTGGTGATCTTCTCGACCAACTTCCATCCCAACGAGATCTTCGACAAGGCGGCGCTGCGCCGGATCTTTTTTAAGATCAAGATCGACGGGCCTAACCAGCAGGACTTTCTGAAAATCTTCGCCATGGTCGCGCGCAAAAAGCAGATGGTGCTCGACGAGGCCTCGCTGGTGCACCTGCTGAAGACCAAATATCCGACCATCGACAATGTCTACGCCAACTACCAGCCGGTCTTCCTGATCGACCAGATGAAAGCGATCTGCGACTTCGAAGGCTGGCCCTACAAGATGACCCCAGACCTGGTCGACCGTGCCTGGGCGAACCTCTTCGTACGCGACGAAACCATCGTGAAATAGCGCCTTTCGCGGCGCGTCGAAAAAGTTGGAAATTTCCGCTGCGACAGGTGTTTTTTCCGCTTGACGATACCCGCCCATAACCATATTCAGCCCCCACTTCTTGGCGGAGTAGCTCAGTTGGTTAGAGCAGCGGAATCATAATCCGCGTGTCGGGGGTTCAAGTCCCTCCTCCGCTACCATTACCTCATCACAACCCGTTGTGCCTAAAGGCAAACCTTGGTTGAGAGGCTTTCTTCCCATCGCGCATATCAAGATTGTGCCGCAGGCTCGTCCTCAAGAGAGAACCGAGTATCACTGTGCCTCACGCATCACGGCCAGGCCGAGCAATACATTCAAAGCGCCCCGGACGTTGAGCAAGGCCACCGCACTGCCGCGACCGCCAAGGGCCGCATTCATCACACGGACCTCCGCAGCCAGGTCTGTTCTGACGATTGCCAAGAGTTCCTGCGGCAACACGGCTTCAAGGTCACGATGAGTGGAACCCGTGAACGCGGAGTGGGCCTAGAGCGCGACAGGCCCACAGTGGATCGCGCGACGACGACACTCACCGCCCTCCGAACACGAGGCTCGACGGACACATCCCGTCGGGGTATCATCAGCGGTCATTAGAGCACCAAACACTGACCAGAGCGGACCCGTTATCGTCGGCTCCACTGAGGAAAAGTCTTGGCAGAGATTTCACGCCAAGACCCTTACGCCGACCTTAAGGTCGCAAAACATTATTTTTTGAATACCCATTGCCCAGAGAAAGAATTTCATGTCCGGAACATCCTCTCCGAATGAAAGATTGCACTTCATGGACTCCGCTAGAGCGGCATACATGCTCTTGGGGATTCCTTTTCATGTCTCCCTTCTGTTCAGCTCTGATGTAGTTTGGATCTACTCCCCACTCGATGGAAGCGTAGCTATTTCTGCAATATCGGATTTAATCCATGCCTTTCGAATGCACGCCTTCTTCCTCCTTGCGGGATTCTTCGCAGCGATGATGCTGAACAGGAGGTCGCCCAACGATTGGCTCTCTTCACGAGTCATTCGCCTCGGACTTCCCTTCATCGCATCCGTACTCACAATTATTCCCATCCAGATGCTGATTATAGCGCGCGTGACAACCGACAGCTGGCAAGCGGCGTTTGATGCGGCTGCGACCCTGCTGTCAACTTCCGGCGTTCATTGGATCAGTCACCTCTGGTTCCTGCCAACTCTCATCTGGTGTTGCGTCATCCTCGCGGCCCTCTGGGGCCGCGGGCTCGCCGGAATGCTGCGAACCATCAGCGCCTTCATGGCGCGCACGAGGTGGCTTCCCCTCGTCATGGTCGCTGCAATCGCTCTGCTTTGCATTGCAGGCAAAGTCTTGGCCGGGAAGCTCCCATTCGATCCAAATATTCTCAACGGCCTCATACCACTGCGGAAGCTTTCTCTATTCTTACCGTTCTTCCTTCTCGGAGCGGTGCTTTTCCAAGATCGTAGGCTGACAGATCGATTTTCCCAGCCATCAGTTATGTTCACGGCCCTAGGGTTACTCTTTATCCTCGCCTATTTTTCCCAAGGACCAACTGAAACACGATGGGACAAAATCTCCGAGATAATCATAGACGCAGGACTGGCGCTGACCTTAACCCAAATCACGCTTTCTCTCTTCAGAAAGTTTTTGAATTTTGAGTCAAAAATCATTTCGAGCTTTGTGGGATACTCGTTCTCGATATACCTTGTGCATCACCCGCTGGTCCTCGTTGTCGGCGCTTTCTTGGCAACGGTAAGCGCACCTGCACTCGCTCTTTTCTTGCTCGGATCAATCGCGGTCTTATTCGGCTCCCTCATATTCGCAGTTGGCATCAGCAAATCCAGTGTCGCGCGCCTGTTGTTCAACGGTGAGGTTTCCCCGCAACCTCCAAGAGCGCCAGCAGAGAGCATACGTGACCGGTAGGTCTGCGGAACTTAATAGGTCCCTGAAAAACTCCGGCCTCGACGGGCATGTCGATCATGAGGAGCGCATCCCGACCCGGCATCCGCTGCGTAAAATCCGATGCATCGCAGACGACGCTCTGCGCGCGCTGGGTATCGAGTTTGACCGACTCTCCGCCAGCACGCGCGGGCCTTCTCGGTCAATCCATGCCCGCTTGCGAACCAGTGCCCCGCCCCACGCGCCGCAACCGCAACGCCGAAGTCGATTGCCGGGGCGACCTGCGCTTGGGTGACTGATCCTGACAGTCGGGTGTTCAAGACGTTGCCCGGTGCCCGGGCCCTGTGGTGCTTCATCGGGCTTAGACCGATGGGAGAACCGCTGCGCTGACCACGCCAGCCGACTTCGATGCAGATCGCGGCGCGATGGCCGCCCTGTCCACGGGCGAAGCCGGCGGACTCAGCGGCGCACGCCCCTTTGCCGCAAAACTGAAATCGACGCAAAAGCGCCCGGCGATGCTGCCGGGCGTCTCTTCGGCTTCCCTGCGGTTCCGACGATGAGGGTTAAAGCGTCTCTTTCACCCGGTCCCACGTGTTGGTCAGATGTCGCGACATCACCTCGCCGAGCCGCTCTCCGTCGCGGGCCTCCAGCGCGGCAATCATTTCTTCATGCTCGGCCACCGCCTCGGCCCAGAAATCCTCGGTGCCATTACCGACAAAGCGGATCCGCTTCAGCCTTCCTTGGATGTTCTGCTGAATCTCCTGCAGCGTCTCGTTGCCCGACAAGGCCGCCAGCCGCGAGTGAAACTCTTGGTTCAGCTTGTAATAGGGCAACCTGTCGCGCTTGCGATAATGCGCCAGCATCTCTTCGTGCAGCGCGCGCATGCCGGCGATGTCTTCGTCGCTGGCCCGCGCGCAGGCGGTCTGCCCAGCCAGCTTTTCCAGATGGCCCAGAACCTCGAGCATCGAGAACACATCCTGCGGTGAGAGCTTGCGCACCGTGGCGCCGCGCGATGGCTGTATGACGATCAGCCCCTCAGCCGCCAATGTGCGCAGCGCCTCGCGGAACGGCGTGCGCGAGACGCCGAGTTGTTCCAGCAGTTGCACTTCGTCGATGCGGCTTCCGGGTTCGAGATGGCCTTCGATGATCAGATCCCTGATCCGGTTCGCGACCTGATCATGAAGGGATTCTTTCTTGATTTGCAATGGCATGGCCGAAGCTGAAGACAGGTCCATGACACCTCCGAAATGACTGATGCACCCAACTTACCAAGTTTTCTCTTGCCACGCGATACCGTATTGGATCACAAAATATACAAAATACATGTGGAGGAGAATCGAATATGCGAGTGGCATTGGCGATCGGGGATGCCGCCGGGATCGGGCCTGAACTGGCTGCGAAGATCGTGGCGGATGCACAGGCGAACCTTGGCGATCTGATCGTCATCGGGGATGCACGGCTGTTGGCGAAAGGCGCGCAGGACGCGGGCCTCAAGGTCGATCTGCCGGTGATCTCGACCGCCGATCTGACGCGTCCGTTACCGAAGGGCTCGCTGCTGCTCGATCTGGGAAATTGCGATCCGGCCACGGTGCCAACTGGCAAATCGTCGGAGGCCGGAGGCCGCGCCTCGCTGCAGAACTTCGCCACGGCGCTGCTGCTCGGCAAGGCGGGGATCGCAGGCGTCTGTGCCTTCACCCCGTTCAACAAGCACTCGATGCGCCTCGCCCGGTCGAGCTACGTCGACGAGATCGGTTTCGTCGACGCGGTGATCGAGGCCCAGCAATCGGGCCGCGAGTTCAACGTGCTCGATGAGGTGTGGAACGCCCGCGTGACCTCGCATATCCCGCTGAGCAAGGTGGCGGCCACGATCTCCACGGAGCGGGTGGCGAACAGCCTGAAACTGACATCGGAGGTGATGACGGCCGCCGGCATTCCGAACCCGCGCATCGGCGTCGCCGCGCTCAACCCCCATGCCGGCGATGGCGGCAACTTCGGCCACGAGGATGACGACGTGATCGCCCCGGCCATCGAAATCGCCAAATCCCAAGGGATCAACGTGACCGGCCCCGTGCCCTCCGATACCGTCTTTGTGCGGGCCATCAAGGGCGAAGAGTTCGACGCGGTGATG
This sequence comes from Salipiger sp. ABF4_146, assembly GCF_056161345.1. Classification (NCBI taxonomy): domain Bacteria; kingdom Pseudomonadati; phylum Pseudomonadota; class Alphaproteobacteria; order Rhodobacterales; family Roseobacteraceae; genus Salipiger; species Salipiger sp. ABF4_146. The sequence goes on from NZ_JBSWYX010000002.1 coordinate 201,991, forward strand.
ACCATGTACCACGATCAGGGCCAGATCGCGATGAAGTTGATCGGCTTCGACCGGGGGGTGACGCTGATCGCCGGCTACCCCTTCCCGATCGTCACCCCGGCGCATGGCACTGCCTTCGACATCGCCGGAAAGGGCCGCGCCGACACCGGCGCCACGTTCAACGCAATCGCACTCGGCCGCAAGCTGGCCGGGCTGCAGCCCCGCCCGCCCGCCACGGAGGAGGACCGCACGCACGCGGCCGGGGCCATCGCGGCGCTCACCGAACCGGAGGTTCTGGCCGGCTGAGCCCACCCCACCAATAGGACCAAGCACTCAGGGAGGAGACACTCTTGGAACTCAAGCATATCGCACTGATCGGCGCCGTCGCCGCCACGCTGCAGGCCGCGCCTGCGCTGGCGCAGACCGAGATCATCTTCGGGCTCAGCGCCGCCGACGGCTCGCTGCAGGACCAGACCGCCGAGGAATTTGCCCGCCGCGCCAATGAAAAGCTCGGTGACATGGCGGTGGTGAAGGTCTTTGACAGCTCGCAGCTGGGCAAAGACAAGGACATGCTGCAAAAGATCAAGCTGGGCACGATGCACATCACCCTGCCCAGCTCGACCATGCCCGAGATTGCGCCGGAATACGCGCTGTTCGACTTGCCTTTCTTGGTGGCCGACCGCGCGCATCTGGCGGAGATCGACGAGGCGCTGTTCGACAGCGTGCTGAAACCCGCCGCCGAGGCCAAGGGCTACAAGCCGCTGGCGATCTGGGAGAACGGTTTCCGCCAGATCACCAACTCCAAGCGCCCGGTCACCACCCCCGCCGATCTTGAGGGGCTGAAGATCCGCACGCCGAATTCCAGCTGGCGTGTGGCGATGTTCAAGGAATACGGCGCCAACCCGACGCCGATGCCCTTCTCGGAGCTGTTCGTAGCGCTGCAGACCGGCGTGGTCGACGGGCAGGAAAACCCGATGACCAACATCTACGGCGGAAAGCTCAACGAGGTGCAGGAGTATCTCTCGCTCTCGGGCCACGTCTATTCGCCGGCCTACCCGACCGTCGGCGTGAAGGCCTTCGAAAAGCTCGACCCCGAGGTGCAGACGATCATCGAGGAAACCGCCAAGGAGGTCGCCTTCTGGGCACGCGAGACCGGCGCGGCGCAGGATGAGGAACTGGTGGGCAAGCTCGAAGAGGGTGGCCTCAAGGTCAACAAGACCGACCGCGAAGCCTTCGTCGAAGCCTCCAAGCCGATCTACGAAAAGTTCGCCTCCGAAGTGGAGGGCGGACAAGAGATGATCGATCAGGCGCTCTCGCTGGCAAACGGCTCGGGCTCCTGAGCCATCCCGGCGGCGCGGCCCTTGCCGCGCCGCCCTTCCCCCCAATTCACACGGAGGCAAACGTGCTGTCCCGTCCCATCCGCTGGCTTGATCTCGCCCTGCAGATCGCCACGATCGCGATGATCGTCGTGCTGGCCGTCGTGGTGCTGCTTGGCGTCGCCTATCGCTACACCGGCCAGTCGCTGATCTGGTACGACGAGGTCGCCGCGGCGCTGCTCGCGTGGATCACCTTCACCGGCGCCGCGCTGGCGGTGCTGCGCAACTCTCACATGGGGTTCAACGGCCTGATGTTCGGCCTGCCCGGCCCCGGACGTTTCGTGCTTTTCGGCCTCGTCGAGCTGCTGTTCCTGACCATCTGCGCGATCGTCACATGGGCCGGCTGGGCGATCCTCGAGATCTTTGGCGACGAGGTGATGACCACCGTCCGTTTCGTGCCTCGTGCGGTGCTGCAGGGCGTATTGCCGGTGAGCTTTGGCCTGATGTTCATCGGTCGCCTGATGACCCTGCCAAAGCGTCTGCAAGCGGTCCGAGACGGCGTCGACCCCGACACCGCTGAGATCGAGCATGAGATCGCCCGCGCCGAGGCCGAACTGGCCGAGGCCCGTGGCAAGAGCCACCCGTCCCACCCCACGCAGCGCGAGGTGACCCAATGATCGAGGCCGGCATTCTGCTCTTCATGTTCGTGCTGATCGCCGTCGGCATGCCCATCGCCTTCTCAATCCTCGGCTCGGCGCTTCTGGGGGTCTTCCTGCTCAACGGCGAGCTTGGCTTTCTCAACGCCGCGCTGTCGCTCTACGACGGCGCCACCAGCTTCCCGCTGATCGCCATCCCGCTGTTCATCCTTGCAGGTGCGCTGATGAACACCGGCGGCATCTCGACCCGGCTCATCGCCTTCGTTTCGGCGCTGATCGGCTTCGTGCGCGGCGGGCTGGCGATGGTCAACGTCGGCGTGTCGATGTTTTTTGCCGAGATCTCGGGCTCGGCTGTGGCCGACGTTGCCGCCACCGGGTCGGTGTTGATCCCGGCAATGAAGCAGAAGGGGTACAAGCCGCGCCTCGCGGCGGCGATCACCTCGTCCTCGGCCTCGCTGGCGATCATCATCCCGCCCTCGATCCCGATGATCCTCTACGGCGCCATGTCCGACACCTCGGTGGTCAAGCTCTTCGTCGCCGGCATCGTGCCCGGCGTGCTGGGCGGCGGGCTTCTGATGGGTCTGTGCTACTACATGGCCCGCCGCTACGACCTGCCGCGCGACGAGGCCTTCTCGCTGCGCCGCCTCGCCGAAACCGGCAAGGAGGCCGCATGGGCGCTGATCCTGCCGGTGGTGATCTTGGGCGGCATCTTCGGCGGCGTGGTCACCGCGACCGAGGGTGCGGCGCTTGCAGTGGTGGCGGCACTCTTCATCGGCGTCTTCATCTACCGCGAGATCGACCTGCGGCATCTTTATCAGGCGCTGGTCGACGGGGTGCTGCAGACCTCGGTGGTGATGCTGATGGTCGCCGCCTCGGCGGTGCTCGGCCTCTACCTGACCGAGACCGAGATGCCGCAGCGGCTGGCCGCGGGGATCACCGGGATCACCACCAATCCCTTCGCCGTGCTGATGATCATCAACGTCTTTCTGCTGTTCGTCGGCATGGTGCTGCACGGCGCGGCGGCGATCATCTTGACGGTGCCGATCTTCATGCCGCTGGTGCATGAGCTGGGCATCAACCCCATCCAGTTCGGTATTCTGCTGACGCTGAATATCGCGCTTGGCCAGCAGACGCCGCCGGTGGCGAGCGTATTGATCACCTCCTGTTCGATCGCGCGCACCGACGTGTGGCGCACCTCGGTTGCCAACCTGCCCTTCGTCGGCGTGCTGGTGCTGGTGCTGCTGCTCGTCACCTATGTGCCGGCGGTGTCTCTCTCGCTGGTGGATCTGGTCTACGGACAGTGACCGATCCCGCGCAGGAGGGCTCTCCCCGGTGCCCACCCTGCGCGCAAAACAGAACGCCGGCCCTTTTTGTGGGCCGGCGTTTTTGCGTCCGAAATGCGTGCAGAACTTTAGGCTGGCGGATGCAGGCCGAAAGCCGTTTCCAGCACCTCGCCCGCTTCGAGGCAGATGTCTTCGCGCCACGGCGGCGCCACCAGTTGCACGCCGCAGGGCACGCCCGCCTCGACGCCCGAACAGATCGAGACCGCAGGCAGCCCCAGCACGGGAATGCCGATCTGCGGCACCTGCGCCTCCCAGAGCCGGGCGATCGCCTCCGGGCCGTTCAGGTCTTCGTCCTGCGCGAAGGGCAGTTCCGACGAGACCGGCATCAGCACGATCGGATAATCCATAAGGAACGCCCGCCACGCCCGGATCAGCCGCGAGCGGCGGGTGAAGAGCGCACCGAACCCTGCCACGTCGATCGCCTTGGCCCGCTCTTCATAGAAGCTCAGCAACGCGATGGCACCGGGATCGCCCTCGAGCCTCGCCGCCGCCAGCTTGTCCGCATGCGCATCCGACAGCCACAGGTCGATCTGCACGTCCACCGCCTCGCGGATGTCGGGCACCTCGGTGGGCTCGTCCACCTGCCAGCCCGCGGCACGCAGGATGGCGGCAGAGCGCTCGAGGTCAGCGATGATGCGCGGATCGGTGTCGATGCCGCCGGGCCGTTTGACCAGCGCGACGCGGCGTGGCAGCGGCGGACCGATGAGCGGCATCGGCGTGCTCCACGGATCCTCGGGCGCGTAGCCGGACATGCCGTCCAGCCCGAGCCGCAGATCGTCCACCCGCCGCGCCAGCGGACCGGCGACGGCCATCAACTGCGGACCGATGGCGCGATCCGCTCCGGTGTGGTTCTGCGCCGGCACCCGGCCCGGCGTCGGGCGCAGACCCTGCACGCCGCAGGCATAGGCCGGATAGCGGATCGATCCGGCGATGTCGGTGCCATGGGCAATGTGCCCCAGCCCCGCCGCCGTCGCCGCCCCTGCCCCGCCGGACGAGCCACCGGGCGTCAGGGCCGGGTTGTGCGGGTTGCTGGTGGTGCCATGCAGCTTGTTCGAGCTGAACCAGCGATAGGAAAACGCCGGGCAGTTGGTGCGGCCGACGACGATCGCATCCTGTGCCCGCATGTTGCGCAGAAAGCCGGCGTCCTCGGTGGCGACGAGGTCCTTGGCCAGCGTGGTGCCGTTGGTGGTGGCATAGCCCTTCTGGTCGGCGATCACCTTCACCGTCACCGGCACCCCGGCCAGCGTGCCCACGTCCTCGCCCGCGGCGATGCGCGCGTCCAGCGCCTCGGCCTCGCGCATGGCGTCTGCGCTGCAGTCCTGCACGATGGCGTTGATCGCCGGGTTCTCACGCGAGATTCGGTCAAGCGTGCTGCGGATCACATCCTGCGCACGCATCCGGCCACTGCGGATCGCCGCCGCGAGGTTGCGGGCGGAAAGCTCGTTGGGGTCTGTCATGGAAGGGCCTTCGGAAAGTTAAAGGGAGGAGAGCCGCTCGCGGATCGACTGCACGACGAAGCGCCGCTCGGGAATGCTGGCCACATGCGGGGTGAGAAGCACCTTGGGATGGGTCCAGAGCGGATGATCGCCGGGCAAGGGTTCGGTTTCGAACACGTCGAGCGAGGCGCCGGAAAGATGCCCGCTGTCGAGAACCGCCATCAACTCGCTCTCGACCACCTGCCCGCCGCGCCCGATCTGCACCAGCGCCGCGCCTCGCGGCAGCTTTTGCAGAAAGCCTGCGCCGATCAACCCGCGCGTGGCGTCGGTCAGCGGCAGCACGTTGATCAGGATGTCGGTCTGCGCAAGGAAGTCATCCAGCCCGTCGCCGTGGAAATGTTCGACCCCGGGTTCTGCCGGATCGGGCGCGCGCCGCGAATAGCCCGCCACCGCGTAGCCCAGCCCCATCAGCCCCTTGGCGATGGCGCGGCCCATATGGCCAAAGCCCAGCACGCCGACGCGGCGGTAGGTGGGCGAAAGGCCGGTCACGGTGCGCGACCATTTGCCTTGCGCCTGCTGCGCGACGTAGCGCCCCATGCCGCGGTGATGCCAGAGCACATGGAAGGCGGCAAAGCCCGCCATCTGCAGCGCCTGATCCGCATCCTCCACGCGATAGACCGGCACGCTCTCGGGGCGCGACGGGCAGGCCATAATTGCATCGGTGCCCGCCCCCGCCGAGAAGATCGCCTTGAGCCCGCTCATGCCCTCGAACACATCGGCGGGCGGGATGAAAGTGAAGACGAAATCCACCTGCGCAGGATCGGTGATCTCCTCGCGCCGCATGACGGTCAGCTCGGGCGCGTCCTTGGCGAAGATCTCGCTGTAGTGCGGCCAGAGATCGACGCCGCCGCTGCTGGTGATGACGCCCCTCATGCGGCGCCCTCGCTGGCCCAGTCCGCCCCCGGCACGGCCGCCAACAGCTGCCGTGTGTACGCTTGCGCCGGGTTGAGGAAGATGTCGTGCACGGTTCCAATCTCCACCAGTTTGCCTTTCTGCATCACGGCGATCCTGTCGCAGAGTTGCGCCGCCACCCGCAGATCGTGGGTGATGAACAGGATCGACAGATCAAACCGCTCGCGCAGATCGCGCAGAAGGTCCAGCACCTGCGCCTGAATGGAGACGTCCAGCGCCGAGACCGCCTCGTCGGCGATGATCAGTTCGGGGTCCATGGCCAGCGCGCGGGCGATGCCGATGCGCTGACGCTGCCCACCAGAAAACTCATGCGGGAAGCGGCTGGCGGCGTCTGCGCCAAGGCCGACGATCTCCAGCAGTTCCTTGGCGCGGGCCCGCGCCTGCGCCTTCGGCACGCCCTTGGTGATCGGCCCGTCGGTGAGCGCCCCCATGATGCGCTGGCGCGGGTTGAGCGAGGCATAGGGATCCTGAAACACCATCTGCACCTTGTGGCGCTGCTTGCGCAGTTCCTCTTCCGACAGCGCCGCCAGATCGGTGCCGCCGACCAGAACCTGCCCGCCGTCCGGCGTGACCAGCCGCACCGCGGTGCGGCCCAGCGTCGACTTGCCGGAGCCGGATTCGCCGACCAGCCCCAGCACCTCGCCGCGCCCGACGGTGAGCGAGACATCATCCACCGCGCGCACCTCGCGCACCGGGCGGAAGAAGCCCCCGCCTGTACGGTAGACCTTGCGCAGCCCCTTGATCTCCAGCGCCGGCACATCGCGCGGGGCGCGGGCGGGCGGCAGCTTGCCTGTGGGGATCGCGTCGAGCAGGCGCCGGGTGTAGTCGTGCTGCGGCTCGGTGAGCACCGAAGCGGCGCTGCCGCGCTCGACCACCTTGCCCTCGCGCATGACGATCACCTGATCGGCGATCTCGGCCACCACGCCGAAGTCGTGGGTGATGAACATCACCGCCATGCCGTGCCGCTCGCGCAGGTCGAGGATCAGCTTGAGGATTTGCGCCTGCGTGGTCACGTCGAGCGCCGTGGTCGGCTCGTCGGCGATCAGCAGCTTCGGCTCCAATGCCAGCGCCATGGCGATCATCGCCCGCTGCCGTTGCCCGCCCGACAGTTGGAAGGGATAGGCGCGGATGATCTTCTCGGGGTCCGGCAGGCCGACCTCGCGGATGAGGTTCAACGCCTTCTCGCGCCGCTCCTGCTGGCTAAAGCGATCATGCGCGGCAAAGACTTCAGAGATCTGCTCACCGATGCGCATCAGCGGGTTGAGCGCGGTCATCGGCTCCTGAAAGATCATCGCGATGCGCTCGCCGCGCAGCGCCTGTTTTTCAGGCTCCGGCAGGCGCAGGATGTCGCGCGCCTCGAACATGGCGCGGCCCGCCTTCACCGTCACGCCCGGCGGCAGCAGCCCCATCAGCGCGTTGGCGGTCATCGATTTGCCCGAGCCGCTTTCCCCCACGACGCAGAGGATTTCGCCCTTCTCGATGGCGAAGGAGATGTCCTCGACCGCGAAGGCCCGGTCGGCACCCTGCGGCAGGCCGATGCTGAGATGGTCAATGGTCAGCGCGCTCATGCCTTGCCCTTCCGGCTGAGGTGGGGGTTGAGGGCATCGTTCAGACCCTCACCGATGAGGTTCAGCGCCAGCACCGTGATGACGATGGCGATGCCCGGGAAGAAGCTGAGCCACCACGCGCTGCGGATCACCGTGCGCGCCGCCCCGATCATGTAGCCCCAACTCATCGCGTTGGGATCGCCAAGGCCGAGGAACGACAGCGAGCTTTCCAGCAGGATCGCCGTGGCGACCATCAGCGAGGCCATGACGATGATCGGCGAGACGGTGTTGGGCAGAACCTGACTGATCAGGATGCGCGGGCGCGACAGGCCCGCCAGCCGCGCGGCATCGACGAACTCGCGCTTGCGCACCGACATCACCTCGGCCCGCACGAGGCGTGCCACCGGCGGCCAGGAGACGATGGCGATGGCGATGGTGATCGAGGCCAATGTCGGCTCGAAGATCGCCACCAGCACGATGGCCAGCGCGAAGTTGGGGATGGTCTGGAAGAACTCGGTGAAGCGCATGGCGCCCTCATCGACCCAATTGCCATAGAACCCCGCCAGCGCGCCAAGCGGCACGCCGATCAGCAGCGCTACCAGCGTCGACACAAGACCCACCAGCAGCGAGACACGGGCGCCGTAGGCCAGCTGCGAAGCCACATCGCGGCCCAGCGTGTCGGTGCCCAGCGGCAGACCGTCTACAGTGAACGGTGCAAGGAACGGGCGCTGCACCATCTGCCACGGGTCGTGGCTGAACAGCAGCGGGGCGAAGATCGCGATGGCGATCACCGCCACCAGAAGCACCACGCCGATCATCGCGCCGATATTGGAGGAGAAACGTTTCCACATGTCTTAAACCCCCTTACGCACGCGCGCCGATGCGCGGATCGACCAGCCGGTAGACGATGTCGGTCACGATGTTGAACAGGATCACCATGGCGGCGGACACGAGAAAGACGCCGAGGATGGTGTTGTAGTCGCGCGCCGCGAGGCTCTCGAACATCAGCCGCCCGATGCCGGGCCATGCGAAGACGGTCTCGGTCAGCACCGCGCCGCCCACCAGTTGGCCCGCCTGCAGGCCCGCCAGCGTCACCACCGGCAGGATCGCGTTGCGCAGGATGTGGCGGCGGCGGATGGCGGGGCCCGAAAGCCCCTTGGCCTTGGCAGTCTTGACGAAATCAAGCTGGCTGACCTCGAGCATCGAAGCGCGGGTCATGCGCATGTAGACGGCCATGAAGAACAGGCCCAGCGTCAGCGCCGGCAGCACGAGGTGCTTGGCGATGTCGATCACCCGCGCCATGCCGGAGTAATCGGCGCCCACCGTCTCGTAGCCGAAGCCGGGCAGCCAGCCGAGCCAGACCGAGAACACCAGCACCGCCATCAGCGCCGCCCAATAGAGCGGCGTGGCGTAGAACAGCAACGCCAGCGTGGTCAGCAGACTGTCGGATGGCTTGCCGACCCGAGCCGAGGCCGCGACGCCGAAGGCAATGCCAAGCACCAGCGAGATCACGAAGGCGGTCAGCGTCAGCAGCAGCGTCGCCGGGAGCCGGTCGAGGATCAGCTCGGAGACCGGCGCGCCCTGCCGGAAGGAATAGCCCAGATCGAACTGCAGCACGCCGCCGACGTATTTGCCCAGTTGCACGTAGAACGGCTGGTCGAGGCCGAAGCGTTCGCGCAGTTGTTCGATCATCTGCTCGTCAGCGGCCCCGGCCTCGCCCGCCAGCACCACCGCCGGATCGCCCGGCGCCGCATGCAGCAGGCAGAAGTTCAGGACCGCGATGGCCAGAAGCGTCACGAAGGCCTTGAAGGCCCGCGACAGGATGACTGTGAATATGCTCATTGGCCCCCGGTCGTCCCGTTGGTTGCCGCCCCCGATCCGGGAGCTTGTTGAGGGCGGACCTGCACGGCCCGCCCCTTGGCTTGGAGATTACTCTTCGACCCAGGCGTCGCGCAGACCGTCGTTGATCCCGATCGCGGTGGTCACGAGGTCCTGCACGTCGCAGCGGTAGATGGTCGGGAACTCCAGTTCCTGCAACCATGCCACGGGCACGTCGTCGACGATCTCTTTCTGGATCTCCGCGTAGGCCGCGGCGCGTTCCTCGGGGGTGACCATGGTGGCCGCTGCCGCCCATTTGGCATCAAGCTCGGGGTTCTCGTAGCCCTCGACGTTGTTCCACGGGCTGCCCTTCTTGATCCGGTCGGCGGTGTAGTTGCGCGACACACCAAGCGCCGGGTCGCCGTACTGGTAGAGGTAGGTGAAGGCCAGATCGTAGTCCCACTGCGAGGTCTTCTCGTTCCAGCCCGCCACATCGGTGCTGTCGATCTCGGCATTGATGCCAACTTCCGACAGGTTCTGGCGCACCGCTTCGGCCCAGCGTTGCCACGTCTCGCCGTAGGGCAGCGGCAGGATGCGCACGGGCGCGCCGTCGTAGCCCATCTCTTCGAGCAGCGCCTCGGCCTTTTCGGGGTCATGCGTGTATTGGGTGACGTCGTCGCTGTAGAAGTTGGTCGCCGAGGCGACGGGTCCGGTCGCGACCTTGCCGAAGCCGTTCCACACCACGTCCTTCACGAACTCGCGGTCCATGGCGTACATCACCGCCTGACGGAAGCGCACGTCCGAGGTCGGACCCTCGCGGTTGTTCATCCACATCCACGCCAGCGGAGCGAAGAACTCCCAGCCCGAGCCGGTCGAGCACACGCCCTCCATCTCAGTCAGCCGCGGCACATCCCAGTTCTCGACCGAGCCGCCCGGCAGCACGTCCACTTCGCCGGTCTCGAAGGCCACGGCCCGCGCGGCGGCGTCGGGGATCACCCTGTAGTAGACCTCGTCGAGATAGGGCAGCCCGTCCATGTAGTAGTCCTCGTTCTTCACGAGGTGGATGTAGCTGCCTTTTTCCCACGCTTCGAACTTGAACGGGCCGGTGCCGATGGGTGTCGCGTTCATCTCGTTGGTGGCGTAGTCGGTGCCTTCATAGATGTGCTTGGGCACGATCGGCATGGTGCCCGCCTCGAAAGCGTTGATGAACGGGCCGAAAGGCTCTTTCAGCGTGAACACCACGGTGGTGTCGTCGGGCGCGGTGATGCTGTCGACATAGGCCAGCGAAGCACGCAGGCGGGCGTGGGTCTCGCGCAGGAAGACATCGGCCGAGAACACCACATCCTCGGCGGTAAACGGCTCGCCGTCGTGCCAAGTCACCCCCTCGTGCAGATGGAAGGTGTAGGTCAGCCCGTCGTCCGAGATCTCCCAGCTTTCGGCGAGGCTCGGCTGCGGTTCAAGGTCGGTGTTGTAGCGCAGCAGGCTCTCGTAGATGTCCCCGGCCACAAGCTGCGTCGGGCCGTTCTGCACGAGGCCGAGCATCAGCCCCGGCGGCTCCGGCTGCACAACGATGTCGAGGCGACCGCCCTCTTGCTGCGCAGCAAGCGGCGCGGCAAGGGCGGCGGCGATCAGAAAAGTGGTCGCTCTGAGTTTGTTCATGATGGTCCCTGTCGGTTTTGATTGTCTGCTTTTCTTTGAAAGTCAGGCCCCGTTGCGGCCGGGGCGCGCCGTGGCTCAGCCCCGGTAGCCGGGATCGTGAGCGTCGAGCCGGCGCAGTTGCGCGGCCCATTCCGGATCGGCTTTGCCGCGCAGTTCGACGCCATCATAGGCGCGCTGGTACTGCTGCGCGGTATGCTCGGCGACGTCGTCGGGCAGCGGGTCTGCGCTAAGACCCATGCCCAGTGCCGCCACCTGCGCCTTGCATGAGCGTTCGAGGTTGAGCGCCAGCTTCACTGCCTCGGCCACCGAACGGCCCAGCAGAAGCGTGCCATGATTGCGCAGCAGCATCACCTGTTTCTCGCCAAGGTCGGCGACGATGCGCTCGCGCTCGGCCAGATCGAGAGCGATGCCCTCGTATTCATGGTACGCGATACGACCATGGAACTGCGCCGACCATTGGTTGAGGCTGAGCAGCCCCTCCTTGACCGAAGACACAGCAACCCCGGCCACCGTGTGCGTGTGCAGCACACAGACCGCATCATGCCGCGCCATGTGCACGGCGGAATGGATGGTGAAGCCCGCGGCGTTCACCCCGGCCCCATAGGGATCGTCGATCACCGCGCCGGTCTCGTCCACCGTTACCAAATTGGCGGCGGTCACCTCGTCAAAGCGCAGGCCGAAGGGGTTCAGCAAAAACCGTTTCTCGCCGTTCGGCCCGTCAGGCAGACGCGCCGAGATGTGCGTGTAGATGCCGTCGTCCATACCTTCGAGCGCGATCAGCCGGTAGGCCGCAGCCAGATCGCGGCGAAGGTCCTGCACGTCGGACGGGGGTGTGCCATCGGGCATAAGAGGCTCCCTGAGGTCGCTCACCTAAAAGGCGAGTCTGTCTGCTACATTTACAGACAGAGTAAGTGCAGCGCCCCCATCCCGGTCAAGCAAATTGTCGACAATCGTCAAAAGCACAATTATTCTGAAGAAAATTCAGGCGACAGACCCTCACATCACCGCATGACAAAACCTCCACGCACTCCCGGCTTCCAACCTCTCGACCGCGAGGGGCTGGTTCAGCGCGTCTCGACGCTACTGACCAAGGCCATCGTCACCGGCCAACTCGCCCCCGGCGAGCGGCTGTCGGAGTCGGTGGTTGCGCGCGAGCTGGGCGTCAGCCGCGCACCGGTGCGCGAGGCGGCACGATTGCTCGAGAACTCCGGTCTGGTCACCTACAAAGCCAACCGCGGCTTTTTCGTGCGCGAAACCTCGGCTGAGGCGCTCAACAATCTCTACGAACTGCGCATCGTGATCGAGACCGCCGCCGCCATGCGGGTGATCCGCCACGGGCTCAACAAGACCATCGACCAACTCGCGGCGCAGATCGAGGCTCTGCATGAGGTCGCCGCACAGGGGGCCGACATGCTCACGCAGGTCGAGGCGGACATGGAGTTTCACCGCCTGCTCTGCGCGGGCAGCGGCAATCCGAAATTCCTGCATGTCTTCGAACAGATCGCCGCCGAGACGGAATTCTCGATCATGGTGATCGGGCGCCTCTACGATGATCCGCACAAGATCGCCGAGACACACGAGCCGATCGTGAACGCCCTGCGCCGCAGCGACGAGGCCGCCACCCGCGACGCGATCCGCTACCACATCGGCGTGGCGCAAGAGCTGGTGACCGAGCAGTTCCGCAACCTCGACGCTGGCGACGCCGACGGCTGACCTCCCCGCGCGAGCCCGCTGTCATTGGTCGAGCGGAACGCCATTGCGGCGCCTATTGCCGGCGATTCCTGCACCTAGCCCAAGCGACTTATCCGTGGCCGCCGAAACCGTGCACCTCCAAGGATGGTTGCAAGATATCCACAGGCACCTGCAACGCCCCGCACGCGGCCGTCAGACGATGTTCGTGCATCGGTGCCTGCGTGCCAATGGCCATGCGCTGGTGGCTGGAAGGCCCCGAACCCGGAGGGAAGCCGGTCCGGGGCCTTCTCGCTGTCCACATCACCGCAGCAGGCGTGCCTGCCCTGCCTTGGTGACGGGTCTCAGAACGTCTTCGCCGGCGCTTTCTTTGACGAGCGCGGCGCGGCGTTGCTTTCGGACGTATCCTGCCGATACTCCCGGCAGGCGCGGTGCTCCACCCCCAAATGCAGTTCCGCGCCGATCATTCGCAACCAACCGTCAAAAGACACCCTTGGGTTGATCAGCCTATCGGCGGATACTCGCCGAGTCCAGCCATCACCATCCGTCAACGCAGTCATTTGCGCGTGCATTTACGCCTGTGGTCGCCTTTGCGACATACTGACCGGGCCCGCCGCTGCCGACCTTTCACCAATCGCATGGGTTGAGCACTACATCGCTAGCCCCTGCCCGTGCTCTCCGAACAGGCGCAGCCAAGCCGGAGAACCGCACTCAGCGCTTGCGGAAGGTCATGTAATGAGGCGTGCGGCCCTCGCGCAGCGCCTTCTGCTCGTAGCGGGTGGAAATCCAATCTCCCCAAGGCTCACGCCAATCGGCGGGCCCTTCGGCCAGCCATTCGAACCCGGCTTTGGGCACTTCGATCATCGTCTGGCGCACGTAGTCGGGAATGTCGGTGGCCACGCGAAAAATCGCGCCGGGCTTCATCGCACGTGCCAGCGGCTCCAGATGCTCTTGCGTCACAAAGCGCCGGCGGTGGTGGCGCTTCTTCGGCCACGGGTCGGGATAGAGCAGGAACGCGCGATCGAGGCAGGCCTCTGGCAGCACATCGAACATATTGCGCGCATCGCCCGGGTAGACCTTGAGGTTGTCCACCTTGGCCTCGCGGATCTTGCCCAGCAGCATCGCAACGCCATTGATATAGGGCTCGCAGCCAATGATCCCGACGTCGCGATTGCTGGCCGCCTGATGCACCATGTGCTCGCCGCCGCCGAAGCCCACTTCGAGCCACACCGGCTTGCCACCGAACATGGCATCCATGTCGAGGGCCTCGCGCTCGGGGTTCACCTCCCAATCGACCGGCCCCGGCGACAGCGCCGCCAGATCCTCTTCGAGGTAGGTCTCTTGGCTCGGGCGCAGGGACTTGCCCTTCACGCGGCCATAGAAATTGCGCCAAGGGGCGCCGGGGTGCTTGTTCGAGGTGGTCATGCGCGGCGATTTAGCCGCGAAACGGGCGCGGAGCAATCCTCTCCGCGTCCTTTTGTGCAGAGCAGGACGCGCCACGCGCGCCCTGCCCCGGCCGCGTCAGTACGGCAGCGGGTGCGCCTTGTGGGTGGCGTCGATGCGCTCCAGCAGCTCGTCCGAAAGCGTGACATCCGCCGCGCCAAGCAGCTGCTCAAGCTGGCCAACCGTGGTCGCCCCAAAAATCGACGAGGCCACGAAGGGGCGCCGCGCCGACCATGCCAGCGCCATGTGCACCGGGTCGATGCCAAACTCGCGCGCAAGATCGTGGTAGGCCGCCACCGCCGGGAAGACCCGATCAGTCTTGCGCCCGCCAAGGTCGCCGTTGATTGCCATGCGCGACCCCTCGGGCAGCGCGCCGTCCTGATACTTGCCGGTCAGCAGCCCTGCACCCAGCGGCGAATACGGCAGCAGCCCGACGTCCTCGTTGACCATCAACTCAGCCAGATCGGTGTCGGCCATACGATAGAGCAGCGAGTACTCGTTCTGGATCGAGGCGACGCGCGGCCCGCCCTGCGCCTCGGCGATGCGCAGCCATTCGGCGGTGCCCCATGCACTGTCGTTGGACAGGCCAAAGGCGCGGATGGTGCCGCGCTCAACCTCGCGCTGCAGCGCACCCAGAGCGTCGGCCATGTGCTGCCGGGTCGCCTCGCGGTCCTGCTTCCACGGCGCGAAGGTCCAGTTCTGGCGGAAGGCGTAGCTGCCGCGGTTCGGCCAATGGAACTGGTACAGATCGATGTGGTCTGTCTTCAGTCGCTTAAGCGAAGCCTCGATGGTCGCCGGGATCGTGTCGGAACTGATCGGAGCCTCGTCGCGCACCAGCTTGGTCGGGCCGCTGTGCTTGGTGGCGAGGATCCATTCTTTGCGACGGCCGGTCTTCTCGAACCAATCGCCAAGGATCTCTTCGGTGCGGCCCACGGTCTCGGCGCGCACCGGGTTCACCGGGTACATCTCGGCGGTGTCCATGAAGTTGATGCCTGCGTCGAGCGCGCGTTCGATCTGCGCGAAGGCGTCTTCAGGCGGCGTCTGGTTGCCGTAGGTCATGGTCCCCAGGCAGAGCTCGGTGACCTGCATGCCAGTCCGGCCCAGCGGATTTTTCTTCATTGGGAGTCTCCTGTTAGCGCTCGGGCGGACAGTAGTGACCTGAGCCGCAATGCCAAGCCCCCCGGCCGCACACCCCGCCCTGCGCCGACGCGCGTGGGCGAACTGCCTGCGCCGTGGACGCCAGTGTCTGCACGTCGCCTCAAAGCTGGGCGCGCGTCAGGACAGCCCCGACGCGCTGCTCTCGTACTCTAAAATCCTTGCCACCCCCCGCTTGCAAACCCGGCAGCGCGAAGCTATCCGGTGCATTGGTATGTTATATCATACCCTCACAAAGAAGGCACAGACCATGCAACACCCGCTCTCGACCGTGATCACCGCCATCGCCACCACCGCCATGCTCGGGCTCGCAGCGCCCACGCTGGCGCAAACGCACGATCATGATGCGGCGCACGACCACGACCACGACCACGACCACGACCACGCGCATGATCATGGCTCGGACGACATCTACAACGGCTACTTCGACGACAGCCAGATCGAGGCCCGCCCGCTCTCGGACTGGGCCGGCGACTGGCAGTCGGTCTACCCGCTGCTGCAGGACGGCACGCTCGCCCCGGTGATGGCGAAAAAGGCCAAGAACGGCGACATGACCGCCGACGAGTACACCGCCTACTACCGCACCGGCTACGCCACCGACGTGGACCGCATCGAGATCGAGGACGGCCACGTTACCTTCCATCGTGCCGACGCCACACTGCAGGGCACCTACGTCGATGATGGCCACGAAGTGCTCACCTACGCCAAGGGCAACCGCGGCGTGCGCTACATCTTCCGCAAGTCCGACGGCGATGCCGAGGCGCCCGCGTTCATCCAGTTCAGTGACCACCGCATCGCACCGGCGGTTTCGGATCATTATCACCTCTACTGGGGCGACGATCGCGCCGCCCTGCTGGAGGAAGTGACCAATTGGCCAACCTACTATCCCGCCGGGCTCGGCGGCGAAGAGATCGCCAATGAGATGATGGCCCACTGAACCGGCATCGGGCGCGCCCACCGTGCCGCGCGCCCGACCTCATATCCGGCCCCCTATCCAGCCCCGCACCGCCGCACTGGCAAGCCCGCACAACATCCGTTAAGAGCGCGACAACTCCAGATTCATACGCGGGACGAACATGGCACGTCATCTGATCACCTCGGCGATCCCCTATATCAATGGGATCAAGCACCTTGGAAACCTCGTGGGCAGCCAACTGCCTGCCGACCTCTTCGCCCGCTACCAGCGCGCCCGCGGCAACGAGGTGCTGTTCCTCTGCGCCACGGACGAGCATGGCACCCCCGCCGAGCTCGCCGCCGCCAAGGCTGGCAAACCGGTGGCCGAGTATTGCGCCGAGATGCACGCGACCCAATCGAAGATCGCCGAAGGGTTCCGCCTCAGCTTCGATCACTTCGGCCGCTCGTCGAGCCCGCAGAACCACAAGCTGACCCAGCATTTCGCCGGAGTGCTGGCCGAGCGCGGGCTGATCCGCGAAGTGTCGGAAACGCAGATGTACTCGCCCACCGACGGGCGCTATCTGCCCGATCGCTACATCGAAGGCACCTGCCCCAACTGCGGCTTCGAGGATGCGCGGGGCGACCAGTGCGACAACTGCACCAAACAGCTCGACCCGGTGGAGCTGATCAACCCGCGCTCGGTGATCTCGGGCGCGACCGATCTGCAAATGCGCGAGACCAAGCACCTTTACCTGTGCCAGTCCAACATGAAGGACGAGCTGGAGGCATGGATCGACAGCAAGACCGACTGGCCGGTGCTGACCACCTCGATCGCCAAGAAATGGCTCAACGACGGTGACGGGCTGCAAGACCGCGGCATCACCCGCGATCTCGACTGGGGCATCCCGGTGAAGAAGGGCGAAGAAGACTGGCCCGGTATGGAAGGCAAGGTCTTCTACGTCTGGTTCGACGCACCGATCGAATACATCGCCTGTTCGCAGGAATGGGTCGACGCCGGCAAAGGCGACGACTGGGAGCGCTGGTGGCGCACCGACAAGGGCGCGGACGACGTGACCTACACGCAGTTCATGGGCAAGGACAACGTGCCCTTCCACACCCTGTCGTTCCCGGCCACCATCCTCGGGTCGGGCGAGCCGTGGAAGCTGGTCGACTACATCAAGTCGTTCAACTACCTCAACTACGACGGCGGCCAGTTCTCCACCTCGCGCGGGCGCGGCGTGTTCATGGACCAGGCGCTGGAGATCCTGCCGGCGGACTACTGGCGCTGGTGGCTGCTCAGCCACGCGCCCGAAAGCTCGGACGCAGAGTTCACCTGGGAGAACTTCCAGTCCTCGGTGAACAAGGATCTGGCCGATGTGCTTGGCAATTTCGCCTCGCGCGTCACCAAGTTCTGCCGCTCGAAGTTCGGCGAAGTGGTGCCTGAAGGTGGCGCCATGGGCGAACTGGAGACCAAGCTGATCGCCGACCTTGCGGAGAAGATCCGCGAGTATGAGACGCAGATGGAAGCCCATGAGGTGCGTAAGGCCGCCAGCGCGCTGCGCGCCGCTTGGGTGCTGGGCAACGAGTACCTGCAAGAAGCCGCGCCCTGGTCGACCTTCAAGACCGATCCCGAGGCCGCCGCGATGCAGATCCGCCTCGCGCTGAACATGATCCGCCTCTACGCCGTGATCTCCTCGCCCTTCATTCCCGACGCCTCGGCGCAGCTTCTGGCGGCGCTGAAGACCGAGGACGACAGCTGGCCCGGCGATCTGGACGCGGCGCTGCAAACGCTGCCCGCGGGTCACGCCTTCGAGGTGCCCGATGTGACCTTCCGCAAGATCACCGACGCCGAGCGCGACGACTGGCAAGAACGCTTCGCCGGGACCCGCTGAGACGCCTCCGGCGGGCGTATTTTGGGAACAAGGAAAGGGCGCGGTCCGAGGAGGCCGCGCCCTTTTGCATCACTTGCTCGGCACGCCGCCCTCGACGCTGCCGGTCGGCGTCGGGCTCAGCCAGCTGTAGAGCAGCCCGCCGAGCACGCCGCCAAGCAGCGGCGCCAGCCAGAACAGCCAAAGCTGCCCCAGCGCCCAGCCCCCGACGAAGAGCGCAGGCCCGGTGCTGCGCGCCGGGTTTACCGAGGTGTTGGTCACCGGAATGCTGATCAGATGAATGAGCGTCAGGCCCAGCCCGATCGCCAGCGGCGCGAAGCCCACCGGGGCCTGCCCGTGCGTCGCCCCCATAATGATCACGAGAAACATCATCGTCAGCACCACTTCGGCAACGAAGCCCGAGACCATCGAATACCCTCCGGGGCTGTGCTCGGCGTAGCCATTGGCGGCAAAGCCCGAGGCCACCACATCGAACTCGGGCACCCCGCTGGCGATCACGTAAAGCACCGCCGCGCCAAGGACCGCGCCGACAACCTGCGCGATGATATAGGGTAGGATGTCCGACGCTGGAAACCGCCCTCCGGCCGCCAGCCCGACGGTCACCGCCGGGTTGAGATGGCAGCCCGAGACATGGCCGATCGCATAGGCCATGGTCAGCACCGTCAGCCCGAAGGCCAGCGAGACACCCAGCAGCCCGATCCCCACCTCGGGAAAGGACGCCGCCAGCACCGCCGACCCGCACCCGCCCAGCGTCAGCCAGAAGGTGCCGATAAGTTCGGCCGCATATTTTCGGGAGGTCCCCATAGCAAACTCCTTAGATTGAAATGTGTTTTGAAAAATCTCGCGAAAGGGATATTGGCACCGGAGCTCGCACCCGCAAAGCGGTTTCGATGAGTCTGATGGAAGACTGCCCTGAACGCCCGCATTTCGCTGCGGGACTTATCGCCCGTCTGGGTACTGGGGATAATGGGCTTCACATGTTTCATGGCTGGCAAAGCTCGGGGCCGCGGCACAAGCGAGTCGCGCAGGCCTGTGCGCCCGTTAGGCCGCGCAACCTTTCGCGAAGGTCAGGCACGACAGTCGGGCCGCCTGGCCCTTGCAAAGGCTTTGAAATCCAAGGGCCCTGAGGATTTCACGGGACGTAGAATTTTCCCCACGGCACCTAAACTTTCGCCTTGTTTCCCCCTGCGCTCCTCATTAAACGGGTCAGCGGAGACGTGGCCGAGTGGTCGAAGGCGCTCCCCTGCTAAGGGAGTAGGCGGGAAACCGTCTCGAGGGTTCGAATCCCTTCGTCTCCGCCATTTCCTGCCTGAGTGCGGAGAAACTGGAGTATGGCGACTGGCGCAAAGGCCGGCCGTGTAAAAATCCGAAATATCACCTAAGCAAAGAACGGCGCATCACGGATTGCGGTGCTGGCGACCGGAGGCTGGCCACTTTGCTCAGCGGGGCGAGGCATGATCCAGAGCGCCGGTTACGCGCGACCCGGCCTTACACCGATCACAGGAATAGGCTCTCTTGCGCATTTTCCCGCATCTCATTTCAACTGCCCTCCTCCAAACCAGGACAGCCCCCCTCTCCAGCGCGCCATACCGCCTGCCGAACGCATCGGGCGCCGCGGCTCACGAAGGAACTGAGGCCTGCTCCGCTGTTTCCATCAGGGCCGTCAGCGGCGAGCGCTTCAGGCGCGGGCGTTCGTCAAGCGAGGGTGCGGGCCAGCACCCGATCCGCGACCGCCAGCCTCACGTCAGACAGCTATGTCGTCTTGCGGTACGCGATATTGCGCGCAAGCCAGCAACCAAGGACCGCACCCGTCACCGCCCCTTTGTCGTCGCGCGTGACGCTGAGCGTCCAGTCACCCGGCGCAGGCGCGTCCATCGCCCGACGTGTGGGCAGGATCCAGGTGTCCGCGGAAACAGAATGTACGCGCTCCATCCGGCCCGCGCCAAGCATCCCCTCGAAACGCGCGTATACGCCACCGTCGCGCGCCTCGATGAGCATCGCTGCACCGAGTTCATCTGCCTCGTAGCGGCCAGCGATCTCCGCACGGTCGGGTGCAGCAGTCTCCGCGACAGGCGACAGCGTCGCGGACAGATTGTCGCCCCTGCGCTGCATTTCAAGCAGGCCCTCCTTGCGCGTGATCCGCACAGCGTCGCTAACAAGAGACCCATCACCCGAAGGCCTTAGCCGATCAGGCGAGACGGCAAACCGCAGATCGGCGCCGTGACGGCCCGGCTCGATGCGCGCCAGAAGGCCGGTTTCAGAGCACAGCCACTGGCCAGCCCAATCCTCCTCGACAGGTCCCGGAGCGGGCTCTTCCCAGCCGAGCGCCGCCCGCATGACCTCCACCGCCGCGCCATGCGCGTCAGCCTCGTGATTGAAGTGAACAAAGACAGACAGCCGCTCTGACGGCGCGTGCAGCCGATGCGCGCGGAAACCGCGCAGCGCGCCGCCATGACCCGTTGTGTTGACGCCAGCGACCACCTCGTGCGCCAACCCCATGCCATAGGCCGCAGGCGTTCCGTCTGCAAAAACCGGGGGCGCCGAGATCCGGGTGTACAGGCTTTGCGGATCGTTGCGGGTGGCGTCGATCCAGACCTCATAGGCCATCATGTCGTCGAGCGAGGCGGAAATGCCAGCATCGCCAATCCAGTAGATGCCGTTGTCGGCTTTGAAGTAGCCCGCCACCTCGCTGCCCTCGTATCCGTAAACGCCGTCTGCCGGGTGGCGCGTGTCGGAGGTCAGGACGGCCCCCGTCATGCCAGCGGGCTCCCATATGAGGTCGCGATAGAGTTCCTCCAGCGAGCGTCCGGTTTCGCTTTCGATCAATTCCGACACGATCCGGAAGTTACAGTTGCAGTAGGAGTACTGCGTGCCCGGCGCGAAGTGACCGGTCTTCATCCGGGCGATCAGCGGCAATGCGTCCATTCGGGAAAATGTTTGCTCTGCCAGCCCACCCTGAAGCACCGTCAGAGCCCAATAGTCGCGCAGCCCGGACTGGTTGTCACACAGTTGGCGCACGGTCGGCAGCGGACCGCTGTAATTCGGCAGGAATTCCGCGACGCGTGTGTCCAAACGGCTCGGATCGTCGATGGCTGCGAGCAGCACCGCGCAGGTGAATTGCTTGGAGATCGAGCAGATCGGCATCCGCGTGCTGGCCGTCAACGGCCGACCGGTGACGAGGTCCGCATACCCCCAGGCGCGCGTCGCGATGACCTTCCCATCCTTGACGACCCCGACCGTACCGCCCGGCCCGCGATAAGCATCCGGCAAGGCGTCCAAAGCAGCATGGAGTTTCTCGGTATCGATAGTCATCACAGCGGTCCTTTTGGTGGTTTGACACGCTCCGACCCGCCCGTCAGGTGGCCGCGCGGGCGGTTGGAGAGCGCGCTCGCATGACAAGACGTGACCACCCCCAATGTTTCAAGGCGCGGGAGCGACCCTAGCCACCGCACAGCATGATTGTGATTTTTTTATAGGCACTTAAGTTCGGAACCCGCTCGTGTCCGCGGCGTAGCGCATGGGTTTTCGCCGTACGACCCTCCCCGCCTGGGCGCAGTGTTCAAACGGAAATCCAAACTGCCAACGGGGCGCCTTAGACGATCCGGCGGGCGCAGATGACGCAGCCCTGAGGCGAATCTCGATCACCGCCGCGGGTGCCGATCCAAGGTGCAGCCATGGGACCGACCGCGCCGACCCGAACTGGCCCGACACCCCGATCCACGCACAGGCAACCGGTACTAGCCTACATGCCGGCGCCCGACGTCCGACAGCGCCCGTTCGGCCTGCCCTGACAGGGACCTGCACGTCATCACAACAAGGAGTTCTGCGACAGGCGCACCGATCAAGCCGCCTTGCGTCCGCCTGCCACAAGCGCAGGAGAGATCAAGCACCCACCGGCGGGCCTTCTATCGCCGGGACGCCGCGGGACGGGGTCGCATCCACAAGAACAGTACGATGGCGCTGCGTAAGGGTATCTGAGAGCGGCCCCCGCCTCGAAAACCGCCCCGAATGGGAGGCTGATGTCGCGAGCGTATGCGCGATCTTTAGTGGGGCTGAAACCAATGTCTCTCTGCCGAGAAAAACTTTCTTACTCTTCACGCCCTCAAGGGGGAGAGTAATGGTGCGGTCGAGAAGACTCGAACTTCCACGGGAGTTACCCCACAGCGACCTCAACGCTGCGCGTCTACCAATTCCGCCACGACCGCACTGTCTTGACTTGGTGACGCGCTCTCTAACGAAGGCCGCGGGGGATGCCAAGAGGAAAAGCGCACTTTCTTCAAAAGTTTTTCGCGCGCCCCTCGCACCCCGTGAAACCGGCCCCGATCCCGGCCGGGTCCTGCGATCCGGCCGAGCCATAGATATCGCCGCGTCAGGTCATTCGCTGATCGTGAAGACCGGGATATCCTGCGCTGCGGGCACCACCTCGGGCGCCGCAGCCGCCGCCTCGGTTTCCCCGCCAAGCATCATCGACGCCTTGCGCAAGAGCCCCGCGCGTTCCGGCATGCCGGGCGAGAACACCGCCGCGCTGCCGCCGTCCAGCGCATCCAGCGCCTGCGCGTACCACAAGACTGACAGATCGTCGCGCTGGCTGGCACCGATGCCTTGGCTCAGGTGGTGGCCGATCAGCTCGGCATAGGGGGCCTGCCCGAGCGCCACCAGCACCAGCGCCGAGCCCATCGCCGCGTCCAGATCATCCACGCGGTAGCCCGCCGAGAGGCAGATCATCGCGGTCTTCTCCAACTGCGCCGGCGACATGCCCGAAGACAGCACAAAGCTGCTCACCTCGCCCAGAACCTCCTCGCGGGGGCGCAGCGACACCGCCGCGACCTGCGCCTGCAGAAGCTGCCCGAAACCTGCGCATTGCTGCGCCACCTGCTCGGGCGTTGCGCCCGGCACTTTGGCGATCAGCTCCTCGCCTTTTGCAATCGCGTAGGTCCGCGCGAGGCACAGTTGCTCTGCCAGCGCGGCCGAGGGATCGGACAGCGTGGCCTGGGTGATGTAGCCGCCGTTGGTCGAGGTCATCAGGCTGACCGTATTGCAGCGCGATTGCAGCGTCGCCTGCGCCCCGTCGCCGGCGCCAAAGAAGTCGGGAATCGCCGGCCCTGCCGCCGCGGCGGCATTGGATTGCACCACCGGCTGTGCCGACGGCACCGGAGTCGCCGCCGAGGCCATCTGGCTTTGCGGCAGATCCGGCGCCGGAGCGGGCGCACTGGGCACGGGCGCTGCCGCCATCTGCGGCGCGCCGTCCTTGGTGCAGGTGCCGCGGGTGCAGCTGAACATCGCCGGGGTCACGTTGAACGCCTGAAAATCGTTGCGCTCATAGCCTTCCGGTGTCGAGGCAAAGACCCGCACCGCACAGCTTTGCGCATTGCACCAGAAAGCCGAGCCGGTCACCGATGTGTCGAGGATGTAATCGGTACGACCATCACCGTTGATATCGGACAACTGGATAAAGCCAGAACGCTGTACCAGTTGCTCGGCCGACGGGTCCGAGCTCTTGGCGATCTCGTTCACCGCCGCGGCCACCACCGCCGGCAACCCGTAGTGTCCGGCGATGGCGCCTGCCCCGGCCGTGCCGCTCCGGTTCACCTGACCGTCGCGATAGGCGATCAGCAAGCCCCGCACGCCCTGCGGGTTCGACGCGATCTGCTGCGCCGTGGCCGGCCCGCCGGCCTGCGCACGACGATAGGACGACACCAGAAAATCGCGTTCGTATTGCGTCAGCTGGCCGGTCGGCGCGTACCCCAAATGCCCCTGATAGGCCGAGATTGCCGCCCGTGACCGGCTGCCCAGAATGCCGTCCGGCGTGCCCGCGTCGAACCCGAAGTAATTCAGCGCCCCCTGCGTGACGCGGTTCGCCTCGCGCGTGGCCGAAGAGACAGCCGGCTTCGCCGCAGCGCGCTTTTGCTTCGGCGCGACATAGGTGCGCTTCTGAATGACCTGTCTTTTGGGCTGATTGGCGATGGCGCTGCCGATCATCCCGCCCACCAGACCGCCGACGAAGGCGTTATCGGCAAGGGCGGGAATCGGGGCCGCGACGAGGCTGAAACAAATCAGCCCGGCAATAGAATGGCGATGCATAGGATATTTCCTCCAATAAATGAATTATTTGGAAGTTCCGGAATATGTCTGAATAATGGACGGACAATCGTTAAGGGATTTCTAAAATAGACCTGCCGTCATTGTCGGCACCGCCGTATTGACCTGTCAAGCGCAAGCGCCTAATCGCTCTGCCATGGTTGAGTGGATCACATCAGACGGGCTGACCGGTTACGACGACGCCGTCGCCTTCATGGAAGAGCGCGCCGCGGCGATCGCCGCTGGCGAGGCCGAGGAACTTATCTGGCTGGTCGAGCATCCGCCGCTCTACACCGCCGGCACCTCCGCAAAGCCCGAGGATCTGCGCGACCCCGAGCGTTTTCCGGTGTTCGATACCAAGCGCGGCGGGCAGTACACCTACCACGGCCCCGGCCAGCGCGTGGTCTACGTCATGCTCGATGTGGCCAAACGCGGCCGCGATGTGCGCTGCTTCGTGCGCCAGCTCGAGGCATGGGTGATCGCCGCGCTGGCCGAGTTCAGCGTCACCGGCCACATCCGCGACGGTCGCGTCGGGGTCTGGGTCGAACGGCCCGACAAGCCGCGGCTCGCGGATGGCAGCGTGACCGAGGACAAGATCGCCGCCATCGGCATCCGCCTGCGCAAATGGGTGAGCTTCCACGGCATCTCGATCAACGTCGAGCCGGACCTTGGGCATTTCGACGGCATCGTGCCCTGCGGCATCAGCAACTACGGCGTCACCTCTCTGGTCGATCTCGGCCTGCCGGTGACGATGAACGATCTCGACGTCGCCCTGCGTCGCAGTTTCGACGAGACCTTCGGCGCCCTGCCCTGCGAGGCCTGAGCTAGCCCGCCAGCAGGTGGGTCTTCACGTCCTCCGCCGCAAAATCTACCAGCGCGCGCACCTTGCGCGGCAGCATCCCGCCTTCGAGATAGACCGCGCTCAGATCATGCTGCGGTTTTTCCTCGTCCGCGAGCAATTCCACGAGCCGCCCCGCCTCGATGTCGCCGGTGACCACGAACTCCGGGCAATAGGCGATGCCCTGCCCCGCCAGCGCCATGTCGCGCGCCACCCTCGCGCTGTTCACCGCAAAGCGGCTGGCGATCTGCACCTCGCGCAGCGCGCCCTCGGCACCGAAGCGCCAGCGCGGGCTGCGCTGGTTGCTGTCATGGATGCAGGCGTGCGCGCCCAGCGCCTCAGCAGTCTCGGGCGCCCCATGCTCGGCCACGTATTGAGGCGCCGCCACCACCTTCATGCCGAACCGGCACAGCCGCCGCGCCTTCAGCGTGTTGTCGGTCAACCGCCCGATGCGAAAGGCCAGATCGATGCCCTCCATCGCCAGATCGGTATAGGCATCCGACAACCGCAGTTCGACCGTCAGTTCCGGATGCGGCGCGGCAAAGCGGCTCAGCAGGTCGGCGGCGTAGATCTCGCCAAAGGTCAGCGGCGCCGCCACCCGCAGCACGCCGGAAAAGCCGCGCGCCTCATGCTCGACCGACCCCAGCAGCACCTCCAGTTCTTCCAGCCACGCCGGCGCCCGCGCCAGCAGCTTCTCGCCCGCCGGCGTCAGCCCGACCCGCCGGGTCGTGCGCTGCAGCAGCCGCGTGCCCAGTCGCGTCTCCAGTTCCGCCACGTATTTTGAGGTCAGCCGGTTCGACACGCCCATGCGCTCGGCGGCGGCGGTGAAAGAGCCGGTCTGCGCTGTGGCGACGAAGGCGCGGATCTGGTCGACGATGTCCATGGCTTATTCCGAACGCTGCGAGGATAGTATTACCACATACTCGCCATTTCTTTCCAAAACACCAGCCCGCATATTCTCCTCAACGGCAGCGAGCGCTGCCCCCACACATCCCCGCCCAGCGGAACGAAGTTACGGAGAGAGATCATGGCAACCAGCGACGCCCCCCTCGACATCGGCCAAGTAAGCCTGACGGTGAACGACCTCGCAAAGGTCGGCGCGTTCTACCAATCCGCCCTCGGCCTCGAGAAACTCTCGGATGACGGCACCGAGGCCCGCTTCGGGGCCCATGGCCGCAGCCTCATCGCGCTGCGTCAGGACAAATCCGCGCCGCGCCACACCCCGCGCGACACCGGCCTCTTCCACACCGCCTTCCTGCTGCCCTCCCGCGCTGACCTCGGCGCTTGGCTGCGCCATGCCGCCGAAACCCGCATCCCGCTGCAGGGGGCCTCGGACCACCTCGTCAGCGAGGCGCTCTATCTCGCCGACCCCGAGGGCAATGGCATCGAGATCTACATCGACCGCCCGCGCGATCAGTGGACCCACCGCGACGGCGAGATTGTAATGGCAACCAATCACCTCGACCTGCAAAACCTTGCCGACAGCGCCACCGCCAAATGGCAGGATGCGCCCGACGGCACCGTGGTCGGCCATGTGCACCTGCAGGTGGGCCAGCTGACCCCGGCCGAGGCCTTCTACTCCGACACCCTCGGCATGGAGGTCACCAACCACTACCCCGGCGCCACCTTCTATGGCTCCGGCGGCTATCACCACCACCTTGCCTCGAACATCTGGAACAGCCGCGGCGCAGCGCCGCGAAGCGGCCCCGCCACCGGCCTGACCGAGATCGAACTGCGCGGCACCAAGGCCGAGATCGCCGCGATCCGCAGCCGCGCCCGCGCCGAAACCCCGCTGACCGACCCGTGGGGCACCACCTTCACCCTGAGCCAGAAGGACTGAGACCATGCTGATCGACGGAAAATGGACCGCCAACTGGCAACCCGTGCAGAAAGCAGACGAGAAGGGCCGTTTCGTGCGGCAGGAATCGAGCTTCCGCAACTGGATCACCTCGGACGGCAGCGCTGGCCCCACCGGCACCGGCGGCTTCAGGGCCGAGGCCGGGCGCTACCGGCTCTATGTGGCGCTGATCTGCCCCTGGGCCTCGCGCACGCTGATCGCGCGCAAGCTCAAGGGCCTCGAAGAGATCATCCCGGTCACCGTGGTGAACCCGCGGCTCGACGATCAGGGCTGGAGCTTCGGCGGCTTTCCCGGCACCGACGTCGACCCGCTCTATAGCGCGCAGCACCTGCACGAACTGTATACCCGCGCCGACCCGCATGTCTCGGGCCGCGCCACCGTGCCGGTGCTCTGGGACGCGCAGCAGGGCGTCATGGTAAACAACGAAAGCGCCGACATCGTGCGCATGTTCGACACCGCCTTCGAAGAGATCGCCCCTTCAGACATTCGCCTCGCCCCCGACGCGCTGCGCCCGCAGATCGATGAGGAAAGCGCCCGCATCTACCGGCTCTACAACAACGGCGTCTACAAGGCTGGCTTTGCCAGCAGCCAAGAGGCCTACGATGAGGCTGTGACCGAGCTGTTCGAAGAGATGGCCCGCATCGAGGCACGCCTGTCCGACGGCCGCCCGTTCTATTTCGGCGACACGCTGACCGAGACCGACATCCGCATCTTCGTCACCTCGATCCGCTTCGACGCGGCCTATCACGGCCTCTTCAAATGCAACATCCGGCGGCTTGAGGATCACCCGTATATGCACACCCATATGCTGCGGATGCTTGGCACCGGCGGCATCGCCGAAACGGTGGACCTCGATCACATCAAGGCGGGCTATTATGGCATCAAGGCGCTGAACCCGCCGCGCATCATCCCCGCCGGCCCCGCCGGACTGGAGGCTCAGATCGCCGCGGCCAAAGCGGCGCTCGCCTGAGCGCCAGCCGCTTCTTCTCTTCAAAAATACGCAAATCCGCCCCGCGGCCCAAGGCGCGCCGCGGGGGCACGCGCGCATCTGTCCGGAAATGTGACTTGGCGACGGCCGGTCATGCTGTATCGTCAGCCCCCGGAGGACAGCACCCATGACAATCGCATCGAGGCACGCCGCCCGCGTGATGGAAACCGCGACCGATCCTGCCGCAGCCGCGCGCTCGCGGCTGGCCGCCTCGTGGCGCCGGTCGCTGTCGCACCACGGGCTCGATCCGGCGCAGAAGGACGGCGTCCAGACGATCACCCAGCAGGCGCTCACCGAACGCATGCAGCGCTCGGAAGTCATGCTGCGCATCGCCGCGCCGAAGATCGACGCGCTGCACCAGATGCTCGGCAGCTCGGGCTGCGGCGTGCTGCTCACCGACGCCGAAGGCGTGGTGCTCGACCTGCGGGCGGGCGATGGCGACATGGGCGTTTTCCGGTCGTGGGGCCTCATCCCCGGCTCCGACTGGTCCGAGGCCTCCGAAGGCACCAATGGCATCGGCACCTGCATCGCCGAAGCGCGCCGCGTGGTGATCCACCGCGACGAGCATTTCCACGCCCGCAACACCGCGATGAGCTGCATGGATGCGCCGATCTTCGGCCCCGAGGGCGAACTCATCGGCGCGCTCGATGTGTCCTCGGCGCGCGCCGACCAGACCGAGGCGTTCAACCGTCTGATCGCCGCCATGGTCGCCCAGACCGCCCGGCAGATCGAGGCCGACACTTTCCGCGCCGCCTTCCCCGAGGCGCGCATCATCGTCGCCGATGCCGAAGACAGCGAGGCTTCGGTGCTGCTGGCGGTGGACCGCGACGATCTGGTGCAGGGCGCCACCCGCGCCGCGCGCCGCTCCTTCGGGCTGGAAAGCAGCGGACCGCTCTCGGCGCGCCCGGCCAGCGATCTTTTCGGGCGCGAGGATGGCCCATCGGGCTTTGAACGCGCCGAGCGTGCCGCCATGGTGCGGGCGCTGGCGCGCGCCAAGGGCAATGTATCGGAGGCTGCGCGCACGCTCGGCGTCGGCCGCGCCACCTTCTACCGCCGGATGAAAAAGCTGGGCCTGTCGTAGCAGGCGCGCAGCGCGCCCTTCCCCGCGCCGCCACCGCCAACTCTACCCCGCACCTGTCTCACCGCTGAGACAGGTGCGCCCTCCCGGCCTCTCCGCGCCGGGTGACGCCGCCTTCGGTAGCCCCCAAACTCCTTGCATACCCGGTGGAGGACCGGGCTCTGAGGAGGACAATCATGAACGAAATGACCCAGGTCGCGGCCGAGTATAAATCGCCGTTCCGCACCCGCTACGACAACTTCATCGGCGGCAAGTTCACCGCTCCGGTGAAGGGCCAGTATTTCGACAACATCACCCCGATCACCGGCGCGAAGGTCTGCGAGGTCGCCCGCTCCACCGCCGAGGACGTGGAGCTTGCGCTCGACGCCGCCCATGCCGCGCGCGAGGCTTGGGGCAAGACCTCGGCCACCGAACGCTCGAACATCCTGCTGAAGATCGCCGACCGCATCGAAGAGAACCTCGAGTTCATCGCCACGGCGGAAACATGGGACAACGGCAAGCCGATCCGCGAAACCACCGCCGCCGACATTCCCCTTTCGGTCGACCACTTCCGCTACTTCGCGGGCGTGCTGCGGGCACAGGAAGGCAACATGTCCGAGATCGACCACGACACCGTGGCCTATCACTTCCACGAACCGCTCGGCGTGGTCGGGCAGATCATCCCATGGAACTTCTCGGTGCTGATGGCGGCATGGAAGCTCGCCCCCGCCCTCGCCGCCGGCAACTGCATCGTGCTGAAACCGGCCGAGCAGACCCCCGCCGCGATCATGGTGCTGATCGAATGCATCGCCGATCTGCTGCCCGATGGCGTGCTCAATGTGGTCAACGGCATGGGCGCCGAAGTGGGCGCGCCGCTCGCCAGCAGCCCGCGCATCGCCAAGATCGCCTTCACCGGCTCCACCGAAACCGGCCGCAAGATCATGCAGGCGGCAACCGAGAACCTGATCCCGGTGACGCTGGAACTGGGCGGCAAATCCCCCAATATCTTCTTCTCGGACGTGATGGCCGAGGACGACGCCTATCTCGACAAGGCGGTCGAGGGCTTCGTGCTCTTTGCCTTCAATCAAGGCGAGGTCTGCACCTGCCCCAGCCGCGCCCTCATCCAAGAGGACATCTACGAGGAGTTCATCAAGCGCGCCATCGCCCGCGTCGAGGCGATCAAGCGCGGCGACCCGCGCGAGATGGAAACCATGGTCGGCGCGCAAGCCAGCCAAGAGCAACAGGAGAAGATCCTGAGCTACCTGACCATCGGCGTCGAGGAAGGCGCCGAGGTGCTGACCGGCGGCAAGGCGGCGCAGATCGACGGGCTGGAAAACGGCTTTTATATCGAGCCGACGATCCTCAAGGGCCACAACAAGATGCGGGTCTTCCAAGAAGAGATCTTCGGCCCGGTGGTGTCCGTCACCACCTTCAAGGACGAGGCCGAGGCGCTCGCCATTGCCAATGACACGATGTACGGCCTCGGCGCTGGCGTCTGGACCCGCGACGGCACCCGCGCCTACCGCTTTGGACGCAACATCGAAGCGGGCCGGGTCTGGGTGAACAACTACCACGCCTATCCCGCCCACGCGGCCTTCGGCGGCTACAAGCAATCCGGCGTCGGGCGCGAGAACCATAAGATGATGCTCGACCACTATCAGCAGACCAAGAACATGCTGGTCAGCTACAACCCCAACAAGCTGGGCTTCTTCTGATCAGCCTTCCCTGATCTCCCAGCTTCCCGAGCAGCGCGCCGGCGTATCCCCACCCCTCGCATACGCGCCGCTCGGGAGGTCTGCCGGCCAAGCCCTCCCGCTTGGTCGGCAGTTCCTTTTCCGCAGCTTCCCGCCCCCTTCCCACCGCTGCGTCACCCGGTCGCTTGCCCGTCATTCTCTCCGTGCTACCCTCCGCGAAGACTCAAGACTGACGCATAGTTACGGAGAGATTTCATGAACATCATCTGGCTTGGCCACGGCAGTTTCCGCATCGAGATCGAGGATCAGATCCTGCTCATCGACCCTTGGGTCATCGGCAATCCCGTCTTCCCCGAAGACCGGGTCGAGGACGCGCTGAAGGACGTCACGCAGATCCTCATCACCCACGGCCATTTCGACCACACCGACAATGCCGTCGAGGTCTCGCAGCGCACCAAGGCGCCGCTCTCGGGCATGGTCGAGCTTGCCGGCCAGTTGCATGGCAAGGGCGCGATCGAGGGCCACGCCTTCAACAAGGGCGGCACCATCACCTTCGGCAAGGTCAGCGTGAGCATGGTTCCCGCCTCGCACAGCTCGTCGCTGCCCACCGAGGCCGGCCCGAAATACGCGGGCATGGAAACCGGCTTCATCATCAAGGGCGAAGGCAAAACCATCTACTTCTCGGGCGACACCGCGATCATGGCCGACATGGCGTGGATCGGGCAGTACTACAAACCCGACATCGGCATTCTCAGCGCCGGCGGCTACTACACGATGGACATGGAGCAGGCGGCGTGGGCATCGAAGACCTACTTCGATTTCGACACGGTCATCCCCTGCCACTACCGCACCTTCCCCGCGCTCGAACAATCCGCCGCCAAACTGGCCGATGGCCTTCCCGGCGTGCAGGTGATCGAGCCCGAAGTGCTGCTGCCGATCACGCTCTAAGCCGCGCAACGCGAGCCGGGCAAGCGCCTGCCCGCGGGGTGGCGCTGCAACTGCCGAGGGCAGCGCTTTGTCCCGGCCAAGTCCGTACGGCCTCTGAGCTTTGCACAAACGCACCATAGCGCCAGCCCGCCGGGACGGGCTGGCGCTCGACCGGCGCCTTCGGCTTGTTGCCGCGCGGCCCTGATCTCTGCTCCAGAAACCACAGCCCCGCCCGCCCGCGCGGCCATCCGCTTCCGGGCGCGGCCCTTCCCGCCTATAGTGCCGCAAACACGGGCAAAGGCCGGGCAGAATGACAGGCACCACCGGGCGCACCACCGAGCGCGACATCCCGCTCAGCATCCTCATCGTCGGACAGGCCGGGCGCCTGCAATACGAGGCCGTGCTCTTTGCCCTGTCGCTGGATGCCGCCACGCCCGAGGGCCACACACAGCTCTACGTCGCCGAACCGCAACCGGGCCCGCTCTGGCCCGATGACCCGCGCATGGCACCCGAAGCCTGCGACATCCTGCGCGATCTCGGCGCCGAAATCGTCCCCTTCGAAAGCCGCCACTTCGGCCACGCCTACCCCTATGGCAACAAGATCGAGGCGCTCTTTGCGCTGCCGCCGGGCGCGCCCTTCGTGTTCTTCGACACCGACACGCTGATCACCGGCGATCTGTCCGAGGTGCCTTTCGATTTCACCCGCCCCACCGCCTCGATGAAACGCGAAGGCACCTGGCCGAAGATCGAGCTTTACGGCCCCGGCTACACCGAAATCTGGAAATCACTCTACGACCGGTTCGGGCTCGATTTCCAAAGCTCGCTCGACCCAAACTGGCCCGACGAATACTGGCAGCACTACCTCTACTTCAACGCCGGCTTCTTCTTCTACGAATGCCCGCGCCGCTTTGGCTGCCGCTTCCTCGAAATCGCGCTGGCCATCCGCGACGACCCGCCCAAGGCGCTGCAATGCCAGAGCCTCGATCCGTGGCTCGATCAGGTGGCGCTGCCGCTGGTGATCCACGGCCTCGGCGGCGGGCGGGACACGCTGCCCGAGGGGATGCTCGACGGCAGCCACAGTTGCCACTACCGCGCCTTGCCCCTGCTCTACGCCCGTGAAAGCGATGAACTGGTCGCCTTCTTGGAAGCCATCGCCGCGCCCAACCGGGTGAAGAAGCTGCTGAAAGAGCACGAACCCTTCCTGCGCTACATCTATCAGGGGCGCGGCGCCAAGGTGCGCGGCATGTTCGACCGCAGCGACCTGCCCCGGCGCGAACAGGGCATCCGAAACCCGCTCAAACGCGCGGGTCTGTGGATGCGGTGACCGGATACGCGTTCCGGGTCGAGTGCCCCGTTGACCGCCTTCGCGACTTTCCGCGCGCCCGTCAAAAACCCGTCAGGGATCTCCGCGACTCATGTTAGGTTGATATCAACTCATCTTGGGCCATCGCAGGGAGATCCCCAAATGACCACAGCCCCTACGCTTCTCGTCGGCACCACGAAAGGCGCATTCTTGGTCAACCAAGGCGCCGACGGCTGGACCGCCTCGGGCCCCTTCTGCGAGGGCTGGCCGATCAACCATATGGCGGGCGATGCGCAAACCGGCACCATCTGGGCCGCTGGCGGCAACGAATGGTTCGGCGCGGGCGTATGGCGGCGAAATGGCTCCGCCGACTGGCAACTGTCGAAACTGGCGGGCGGGCAGATGGACGAATGGATGGCCGCCGATCCCGACCTCGCCGCGCAGCTTGGCGCCGCCCCCTCTGGCCCCGCCCCGTTCACCGGACAGTTGCAGGCGCTCTGGTCACTGAAAGCCACGCCCGGCACGCTGTATGCCGGGGGCAAACCCGCCGCTCTCTACGCCAGCACCGACGACGGCAAGAGCTGGGAGGAAGTCGAAAGCCTGCGCAATCACCCCTCCGCCGACAGCTGGACCCCGGGCGCCGCCGGGCTGACGCTGCACACCATTGTCACCGATCCCGCCGATCCGAACCGCATGTGGCTGGCGATCTCCGCCGCCGGGGTGTTTGCCACCGAGGACGGCGGCGCCACGTGGGAGCGCCGCAACCGCCGCTCCAACGCTCCCGCCAAGCCCAGCCCCCACCCCGCCGCAGGCGACGGGCATGAGACCGGGCACTGCGTGCACAACATGGGCCGTGCCGCGGGCGAGGCCGATCTGCTCTATCAACAGAACCACCACGGCGTGTACCGCTCGCGCGATGGCGGGCGCAGTTGGGACGAGATCACCCAAGGGCTGCCCTCGACCTTCGGCTTTCCCATCGGCGTGCATCCAACCGACCCCGACACGCTGTGGACCCTGCCGCTCAACGGCGACATGGCCGGGCGCTTCCCCCCCGAGGCCAGCGCCGCCGTCTGGCGCTCGCGCGATGGCGGTGAAAGCTGGCAGGCCTGCCGCGAAGGGCTGCCGCAGCGCGGCTGCTATTTCACCGTGCTGCGCCAAGCCATGGCGGTCGACAACGCCAGCCCCGCCGGGGTCTATTTCGGCACCAACTCCGGCTCGGTCTTTGGCTCTGCGGACGAGGACGAGAGCTGGCACGAACTTGTCCGGCACCTGCCCACGGTGCTTTGCGTCGAGGTGATGCCGCGCGCCTGAGGCGCGGCAGATTCCGCCAAATCCGCGGCAGATCGCCCTCAAACCGTCACGAACCGCGCCGCAGGTAAGGAAATCCCCCAGCCTCGGGTAAGGGGTTCCGCCATCGGGCGTGGCCCGGCGCAGGGGTAGCCTTTGGGCAGCGACCGGCACGACCGGCTCGCGCTCCCGTCCCCCTAGCCCCGAGGCCCCGTCATGCCGCAGAACTTCACCGGAAACCCCGCCTTCAGGCAAAAGCAGGCGCAGGCCATTCGCCAGCACGCCGCCGAGCTTGCCTTCGACCGCGAGCACAGCCCTCACCGCAACAATGGCGACGAGTCGCTGAGCGGCGTGCCGATGAGCTTCACCAAGGGGCTTAGCCACGATCCCGCGACGCTGCTGGTCGAGAACCCCGACCACTTCAAGTTGTTCCGCCTTGCCATCGCGCATGGCGTCGTCGACTATTTTACCGTGGCCGTGCCGCCCAACGGGCTCAACGGCGGCGATCACCGGCAATGGGAGGCGCCCACCGCCGGCCATGTCTTCTCGCTCGAAGGGCCCGATCCGCAGGCCGTCACCATGCCGCCCGCGCCCAAGCTCGGCAGCGCGCAGCTGACCTACGAGATGGCCGAGGTCTACGAGCTGGCGCTGCTTCGCGACGTGCCTTTCGCGCTGTTCTCAGAAACCCCGCCCGCGGGCGCCGACGCCGCGCAAAGCGCCCGCGTCGCCGACACCCTTACGCGTCTGAACGCGCTGGCCTATGCCACCGGCGGCTATAGCGACGAAACCGACCCCACCACAGGCCATGTCACCGAGGCGCGCCCGCGCAAGCGTGGCGGCTGCGGCACGGTCGCCGCGGGCACGATGTTCCGCGGCTCGGCGCCCGGCGTCGAAACCGGCCCGTATCTATCGCAGTTCCTGCTGATGGGCACCGGCACCGTCGGCGGGCTCGAAAGCGCCACCGACGGCTATGTCGGCTACGGCGCGCAGCGCATCGACCAGCGCGTGCCGCAGGCCGTACATGAAGACGACTACATGATGGACGAGGCCAGCTATCTGGCGATCCAGAACGGCGCCGACGTGCCCGGCGATCAAAAGCAGTCCTTCGTGCCCGGGGCCCGCCGCTTCATCACCACGCCGCGCGACATGGCCACTTATGTGCATTTCGATGCGCTTTATCAGGCCTATCTCAACGCCTGCCTGATCCTGCTCGGTCAGGGTGCGCCCTTCGACAAAGGGTTCGACCACCTGTCGGGCATGGGATCCTATGCCGCCTCCGGCACCGGCGGCTTTGCGCTCTGGGGCGGGCCGCATGTGCTGACGCTGGTCACCGAGGTCGCGACCCGCGCGCTCAAGGCGGTGCGCTTCCAGAAGTTCAACAACCACCGCCGCCTGCGCCCCGAGGCACTCGCCGCACGGCTGCAAAAGGCCACCGAGATCGCCGCCGCCACCGGCATCACCGCATTTGAAGACATGCGCGACGCGCTCGACACTGCGCCCGGCGGAACCCCCAGCCTGCTTGCGGAGATTCGCGCGCACAACCAAAACCTTGCGGGGGCGGATACGGTGCTGCTGCCGATGGCCTTCAAGGAAGGCTCGCCGATGCACCCGGCCTATGGCGCCGGTCATGCCACCGTCGCCGGGGCCTGCGTCACCGTGCTCAAGGCGTTCTTCGACACCGATGCCGAACTGGTGGAGTACCGCCCGCTTGGCCAGCCGGGCGCGACGCCGCAGATCGGCTTCCAACGCCCCGACGCCGTCGATGTGCTGCGCCACGTGCAGTTCGTGCCGCCGCCCGACGGCATCGGCGATCTCAGCGTTGAAGACGCGCCCGCACCGCTGACGCTCGAGGGCGAGTTGAACAAGCTGGCGGCCAACATCTCGATCGGACGCAACATGGCCGGGGTGCATTACTTCACCGATTATTACGACAGCCTGCGCATGGGCGAGAAGGTGGCACTCGGCATCCTTGGCGAACAGGCGCTGTGCTACACCAAGGACCTGTTCGAGATGACCGTGCACCCCTTCGACGAGGCCGCCGCGCTGCACAGCGTCTCGTCGGGTGGCGTCTCGCCGTTCTTCTCCTGACGCTCAGCGCCGGAGCCGCGCCCGGCACCCACAAAATGGAAGGCGGCCCGCGCCGCCCTCCTTTGCCCCACCTGCGTTAACGATTTGGCAAGACTTCCCCGCAGCGCGACGGCTCCACCGTCCGCTGCGCAGCTTTCGCTTCCGAAAGGGACCTCTCATGTCGATCCCCGCACTTCTCGAAGCCGCGCTCAGCGTTCTGGCGGTGATGATCCTCTTCACCCTGCTGGCCACCGCAATCAACGAAGCCATCGCCGACAATCTGCGCAACCTGCGCGGCAAGACGCTAGCTCAGGTGATCCACAACCTGCTCGACCGCGAGCGCACGCGCGGCACCGATGGTCCAGCCGGCACGGGCACAAATGTCCCCGCGGGGACAGGCCTGCTTGATGCCTTCTACGACCTGCCCGAGATCCGCGCCTTGATGCGCCCGCGCCATCGCTGGCTTGGCGGCGGTGCGGGCTTCGGCTCTGGCACGCGCCGCCCCTCGGCGATAGAGCCCCGGCGCGTTGCGCTTTCGGTGATGAAAGTGCTGCTCGACCCCAACGAGATGGCCGACCTCGAGGCGCGCGCCAGTAAAGAGCGCGATGCCTATCGCGCGCTTCTGGAGAAAAGCCTCTCGACCCTGCCCATCGGCGAGTTGAACCAGCGGCTGGCGCTGCGCAAGGTCGCCGACCTTTCGGCGCTGATCGACCACGAGATGCAAGAGTTCCGCAGCACGCTCGACGACCACCGCGCCCGCATCGAGGCGGACTATGCCGAGCTTCTCGCCCGCGCGCAGGGCTGGTATCTGCGCAGCACCCGCAAGATGCTCTTTGCCATCGGTCTGGTTCTGGCCATCGGCGCCAACATCGACCTGCTGGGCTATGCCGAACGGCTGATGACCGAGGACTCGCTGGGCACCCGCGCCGAGATCGCGCAGGCCATGGTCGCGGGGCTGCAGGCCACGCAACAGGCCGGCGCCGCTCCTGCCACAGACCTCAGCGCCCTGCGCACGGAATACGACTCGCTCTTGGCCTCGCTCGGCGCGCTGGATGTGCACCTCGGCTGGACCTGCCAGTCGGCACCCGAGAGTACGGCCCTGATCCCGATCTCGCATCATGTCTGCGAGGACGCAGAGGGCTACGCGTGGCCCTCGGTGCCGCAAGCCATTGGCTGGGTGCTCATCGCCTTCGGGGTGACGCTGGGCGCGCAGTTCTGGTTCGACCTCTTTCGCAAGCTGGTAGACCTGCGCACCGCCGGGCGCACCGTCACGCCGGGGCCCGGCGCCTGAGCCATGCGTCCCCGCGGGGACGGCTCGACCTTCAAACGGCGGCGCGAAACCCCCGCACCGCCCTCAGCGTCCCCGCGGGGACGGATCGTTACTCGGCCGCCTCGCCAAGCTCGAAGACCATGGTGACCCGTGTGCTCAGCACCGTCTCTCCCGCCGCAACGGGCACCGAGGAGGCGCGCGCCATCTCCATCATCGGCGCCGGGGCCTGCCCGCCGCCACCGGCCTCGGCGATCGAGACCACCGGCCCGAGGCTCAGCCCCGCCGCATCGGCCAGCACGCGGGCTTTGTCCATGGCGTCTTCCACCGCGGCGCGGCGGGCCTGTTCCATCACCGGCTTGGGATCCTGCAGACCGAAGCTCAGGCCCGAAAGCTGGTTGGCCCCGTCGCCCAGCACCGCCCCCAGAACGTCGCCGAGCCGGTCGAGATCACGCACCCGCACGGACAGCTGGTTGCCCGCCTCGAAGCCGCTGATGGTGCGCGGCGTGCCATCGTTGCCGCCCGACCAGAGCGGGCGCAGCGAGATGTCCGAGCTTTGCCGGTCGCGCGCCTCGATGCCCATTTCGTCGAGTCGGGAGATCAGCGCCCCGGCAACCTCCGAGGCTTCGTTCATCGCCGCATCCGCCTTGGCGTTCTGCGCGGTGATGCCAAGGCTCACCCGGGCCATATCGGGCGCTGCGGCCGCTTCGCCCTCGCCGGTGACGGTGATCCGCGGCGCGGGCGCCTCTTGCGCTTTGGCCAGCGCCGGGGCGGCCAGCGCGAGGCACGTCGCGGCCACCAGCGCCAGCGAAGATCCGACCGGTGTCTTAACGGAGCGCGAAACTCTGCGCATGGGAACATCCTTTCACTTGAAGTTCGCCTCACAATGTCGGTATCGCGGGGCCTCGCGGCAAGTCCCGGCAGCGCCCGGTTCTTTCGCTGAGCGAAGACCTGCTGTAGGATGAGGGCAAGGAGCCCAGAGACTCCCATGGCTCCAAGAGCAGTGCTAGAGACCCGCGCATGGTACCAGATTTCGCGCTTTCGCTTTCCTCCGAGGGCCTGACCCTGCTGCGCCGACAGGCCGGCGGCTGGCGGCCCCTGTCCGAGGCCCCGTTCTCGGCCGGGGCCTTCGACGGGCTGCGCGCCCGCGCGTTGGAGGATGACCCGGCGGGAACGCAGGTGGCGGTCTTCCTGCCCAACGATCAGGTGCGCTATATCGAGTTGCCCGATCCCGGCGACAGCCAGTCGGCACGCCGCGCCGCGCTGCAGGTGGCGCTGGACGGGGCGACGCCCTATCCGGTGGCCGAACTGGTGCTCGACTGGTCGATCTCGGGCACCACGCTGCTGGGCGCCGCGGTGGCGCGCGAGACGATGGACGAGGCCGAGGCATTCCTGCGCGAGCGCGGCTTCGAGCCGGTGATGTTCGCCGCGATCCCACCGTCGGGCACGTTCCGCGGCACCGCCTTTTTTGGCCCCGCCGGGACATGGACCGGCACCGCGCCCGAGCGCCCGGCCAAGGTGATCTTGCTGGCCCCGGCCCCGCAGGAACAGGCCGCCACCGACGTCCCCGTCCCAGAGACCCCGGCAGAGACCTCGGCAGAGGAAACGCCCGCCGTTGCGCCAGCGCCGCCCGCCGGCGGCGCGACACCGCCCATGGCCGAGCCCGAAACGCCGGAAGATGCGCCTACTACGCGGCCCGAAGCGGAAGCGCCCGGCGCAGCGGCTGACCTCTCCGAGCCAGCCGCCCCGGCCTTTCCCGAAGCCCCCGCGCCGGTGCCCGAGACCGCAGAGAGCCCCGTGCGTCCAGCGGTCAGCGCCCCGACAGCAGCCCCTGCCGCCGTCTCTGGCGCGGCAAGTTTCAGCAGCGTGCGCGCCAGCCGCAGCGCCGTGCCGCCCGCCCCCGAGGCCGCACCGCGGCTGACCATGGGGCGCGACCGCAGCGAAACACCCGCTGCCACGCCGGGCGCCAAGGACCTGCGCGCCGCGGCGGTGCCGGATCCCGCCGCACCCGCGAGCACCGAAGCCGAAAGCGCCGCGCCAGCGCAGAAGCGCAAAGGCTTTGGCTTTGGCAAGCGCCGCGACGCTGCGACGGCGCGCGGCAAGAGCGCGCCCGACGCGCCCGACGCGCCCGACGTGGCATCCCCTGCGCCCACGCCAGAGGCCAAAACCCGCACGCGCCCGGCCTTTGCCCCGATCAAGACACCCCCCAGAACACCCGCGGAGCCGCAGACCGGCTCGGAGACGACGCAGGGGGTCAAGCAGATCACCCCCCGTCCGCCGGTGTCGCACCCGGTCCATCCTGCAGGCGTCACGCCGGTGTCGGGGCCAGCACGGGTGGCGGCGCTGCAGCGCGAGGCAGGCCAGTCGGAGCAGGCCGCGACCGCGCGCCGCGCCGCCAGTTCGCTCAGCCCCCAGCAAGAGCGCGACCGGATGACCGTCTTCGGCGCGCGCAGCAGCCAGCGCGTCGGCGGCAAACCGCGGTTTCTCGGGCTGATCCTGACGCTGCTTCTGCTGCTGGCGCTGGCCGCCGTCGCGGCATGGGCTTCGGTGTTCCTCAAGGAAGACATTGCGCGCTTCTTTGCGCCGGGTGAGCCTCCTGCCGAAGCCCTCGCCGCCCCCGCCGAAGCCTTGGTGGCCGAAGCGCCCGAGAGCGCTGCGGCAGCCGAAGAAGAAGCAACGGATACCGAACTTGCTGCGCTGGAATTGCCGCCAGCCGCGAGCGAGGGGCTGGAGAACGCGCCACTCGCCACGCCTTCTGGGCCTTCTGGCGGGCGCCTCAGCGCCGATGATGCCGCCGCACGCTACGCCGTCGACGGCATCTGGCAGCGCGCGCCCAATGCGCCGAACCGCCCGCCGCTCACCGATGCCGAAGATGTCTATGTCGCCTCGATCGACCCGGACGTGCAGCAGTTCGACGCCGTTGCCCTGCCAGATCTCGACGCCGCGCCGCGGGAAGATCTGACGCTGCAGCCGGTGCGCCTGCCGCCCGGTCCGGGCGTGCGCTTCGATCTCGACGCACGCGGGCTGGTGCGGGCAACGCCCGAGGGCACCGTTTCGCCCGATGGGGTGCGGATCTTCACCGGCCTGCCGCCGCAGACCCCGCCATTGCGCGACCCCGATCCCGCCGATGCCTCCGACACGCAGCCCGCGGCAGGTGACCCGCCGCAGGACGAGGCCGACGCCAGCGCCGACGCGGCGGAGTCCGAGGCCGCGCCCGAGACCGAAGAAACGGCGGCTCCGGCGCTTGCGCAAGACGCCGACCCGGCGCTTCAGAACTTCCGCCCGCTGCGCCGGCCCGGCGATCTTATCGAACAGACCGAGCGCGCGGTTCTTGGCGGCGTCTCGCTGGCCGAGCTTGAGCAGATGCGGCCACAGATGCGCCCGCTGACGCCGCAGGAAGAGGCCGCCGCGCTGGACCTTCCGGCCACCGAACAGGCGATCGGCGCCTCGCTGACCCCGCTGCCGCGCCCGCGCACGATGGAGAGCATCGTCGAGGATGCCCAGCAGCAGGCGGCGCAAATTCCCGCCGGGCCGCGCGTGCCGCAGAACGCCAGTGTCTCGGACAACGCCACGCAGCAGCACCAGATCGATCTGCGGGACGTCACGCTGATTGGCATCTACGGATCGGACTCGGACCGCCGCGCGCTGGTGCGCCTGCCCTCGGGCCGCTATCAGAAAGTGCAGGTGGGCGATCGGGTCGACGGTGGCCGCATTGCGGCGATCGACGACGACGAACTGCGCTACGTCAAATCGGGGCGCAACATCGTGCTGAGAATGCCGCGCAGCTGACCCGCAGCGCCTGCGCGGGGCAAAGCCCGCAGGAGTTTCCCGCAAACGGCTGGACGCCAGCGTCTTTGGGGTCTATCCCCGCAGGCGAAATTTATCCTGGTGAGACCATGCCCGACCTGCTGATCGAACTCTTTTCCGAAGAAATCCCGGCCCGGATGCAATCGCGTGCCGCCGAGGACCTGAAGAAGCTCGTCACCGACGGTCTGGTCGAGGCCGGTCTGACCTACGCTGGTGCCGCTGCTTTCTCGACCCCACGCCGCCTGACGCTGACCGTTCAGGGCCTGCTGGCCGCCTCGCCCGCCACCCGCGAAGAGCGCCGTGGCCCGAAGGTCGATGCGCCCGAAAAGGCCATCGAGGGCTTTCTGCGCGGCGCCGGGGTGACCCGCGAACAATGCGAAGAGCGCGAGGACAAGAAGGGCCGCGTGCTGTTTGCGATCATTGAAAAGCCGGGCCGTCCGGCGGCCGAGATCGTCGCAGAGGTGCTGGAAAAGACCGTCCGCAACTTCCCGTGGCCGAAGTCCATGCGCTGGGGCGCGGGCTCGCTGCGCTGGGTGCGTCCGCTGCATTCGATCCTGTGCCTGCTGACCGACGAGCAGGGCGCCGAAGTGGTGCCGCTGGAGATCGACGGCATCACGGCGGGCAACACCACCCGCGGCCACCGCTTCATGGGGCCGGATACCTTTGAGGTCAGCTCGTTCGACGACTACGAGGCCAAGCTTAAGCGCGCCAAGGTGGTGTTGAACCCCGCCGAGCGCGCCGACACCATCTGGCATGACGCCACCAACCGCGCGTTCGCCGCCGGGCTGGAGGTGGTCGAGGACCGCGGCCTGCTGTCCGAAGTGGCCGGGCTGGTGGAATGGCCGGTGGTGCTGATGGGCGAGATCGGCGAAGAGTTCCTGCAGCTGCCGCCCGAGGTGCTGCAGACCTCGATGAAGGAACACCAGAAGTTCTTCTCGGTGAAAAACACCGCCTCGGGGCAGATCGAGCGCTTTGTCACCGTCGCCAACATCGAGACCGCCGACGATGGCGCGACCATCCTTGCGGGCAACCAGAAGGTTCTGTCGGCGCGCCTGTCGGACGCCAAGTTCTTCTGGGAAAACGACCTGCGCGTGGCCAAATCCGAAGGGCTGACCGCATGGACGGGCCGTCTGGGCAATGTGACCTTCCACAACAAGCTGGGCAGCCAGAAAGACCGCATCGGCCGCATCGCCGCGCTGGCGGCGGAACTGGCCCCTGCCGTGGGCGCCGACGCCGCGCTGTCGCAGCAGGCCGCCACCGTGGCCAAGGCCGATCTGTCGTCCGAGATGGTCTATGAGTTCCCCGAACTGCAGGGCCTGATGGGCCGCTACTACGCCGAAGCCGCGCAGCTGCCCGCCGAAGTGGCCGCCGCCTGCGAAGAGCATTACTCGCCGCTTGGCCCGTCGGATGACGTGCCGACCGCGCCGGTGTCGGTGTCGGTGGCGCTGGCCGACAAGCTCGACACGCTGACCGGCTTCTGGGCGATCGACGAGAAGCCCACCGGCTCGAAAGACCCCTTCGCGCTGCGCCGCGCGGCGCTTGGGGTGATCCGTCTGGTGCTGAACAACGGCCTGCGCCTGCCGCTGGACCGCTACATTGACGCGCAGATCGTGCGCCAGAAGGCGCATCTGCACGCCGAGGCCGAAGAGGCGGATCTGCAGGCGCTCGACACGCTGATCGACGAGATCGCCGATCACGGCGTCTTTGGTGCGGCGTTCAAGGCGGTGCTGGGCAAGTTCGAAGATGCGGCCCCCGCCCAAGAAGGCTCAGTGCTGCGCAAGGTCGGATCGCAAGTACCCGATCTTTCGGATGACCTGCTGGCGTTCTTCCACGACCGTCTGAAGGTGCACCTTAAAGGTGAGGGCATCCGCCACGACGTGATCGACGCGGTGCTGGCGATGCCCGGCTCGGACGATCTGCTGCTGGTGGTAAAACGCGCCGAGGCGCTGGGGGCCTTCCTTGGCACCGACGACGGCGAGAACCTCGTGCAAGGCTTCAAGCGCGCCAACAACATCCTGACGCAGGCCGAAGACAAGGACGGCGTCGAATACAGCTTCGGCGCGGACCCCAAGTTCGCCGAGAGCGACGAGGAGAAGGCGCTTTTCGCCGCGCTCGACAAGGCCGAGGCCGAGATCAAGCCGGCGATGCAGGCCGAGGATTTCGGCGCGGCGATGGGCGCGATGGCGGACCTGCGCGCCCCGATCGACGCGTTCTTTGAGGCGGTGCAGGTGAACTCGGACAATCAGGTGGTGCGCCGCAACCGTCTGAATCTGCTGTCGCGCATTCGCCAGATTTGTCTGCAGGTCGCCGATCTGAGCCGGGTCGAGGGCTGAGCCCCTGCCCCAAAGGCGCGCTTGCGTTGCCGTAACGTCCCGTCATCCGGGCCACGCCGTAAAAGATGTTAGGGCGTGGCCCCTTTTCCGGGCTATTCTGCACTGCAGAGTAACAGGGGCCTGTCATGCCCGACACATTCCGACCCGACACGCAGGCCGATGACCCGCATGTCACGCTGAT
Source organism: Salipiger sp. ABF4_146 (assembly GCF_056161345.1). Lineage (NCBI taxonomy): Bacteria > Pseudomonadati > Pseudomonadota > Alphaproteobacteria > Rhodobacterales > Roseobacteraceae > Salipiger > Salipiger sp. ABF4_146. Next base: position 245,472 of record NZ_JBSWYX010000002.1, read on the forward strand.
CACCCCTTCGGCGCCGATCGCGACGCCGAGCCATGGCGGCCGGGCGAAATGCCTGCAGCGGCTGGTGCGGCTCGACCTGCCGGTGCCGCGCACCGTGGCGCTGAGCTTCGACACCGTGCATCGCATCGCGCAGGGTGAGGTGCCGCCGCCCGACCTGATCCTTGGCCAGTTTGCGCCGGGCACGCTGCTGTGCGTGCGCCCCTCGTCCGAAGACCCCGATTGGGGCGGGCCGGGCTCGGTGCTGAACATCGGCATGAACGATGCCACCTACGTGGAATATTCCGACAGCATCGGCGCCGAGGCGGCCTCGGCGCTCTACATGCGGTTCGTGGTCAGCTACGCGATCCATGTGGCGCGGCTCGACCCGGATGTGTTCGAAGAGATCGAGACCACCGGCCAGCAGGGCCTGTCGGACGCGCTGCGCGCCTATGAGGAAGAGGCCGAAGAGCCTTTCCCGCAAGACCCGGCGGTGCAACTGACCGCCGTGCTGCGCACAATGGCGCGGGCGTGGGAAGGCACCACCGCGCGACTGCTGCGGCAGGCCAAGGGCGCGCCGATGGACGCCGGGCTTGGGCTGATCGTGCAGGAGATGGCGCTGGGGCTGGGCGCGGGCGAATGCGGCTCGGGCGTTTTGCAACTGGTCAACTCCGACACCGGGCTGCCGCAGATCACCGGGCGCTACCTGCACCAGAGCCAAGGCCGCGAGGCGCTGCACAACGAAGGCGAGGCGCTGTTTCTGGAGCGCGATCCGCGGGGCCCCTCGCTGGAGGAACTGGCGCCGGAGGCGTTCGAGCAACTCAAGAGCCACGCCCGGCTGATGCGCCAGCGCCTGCGCGCCGAGATGCAGATCGAGTTCACGCTGGAAAACGGCCGGGTGCACATCCTTGACGGGGTGCGGGTGAAACGCTCGCCTCGCGCCGCGCTGCGCATCGCCGTGCAACTGGCCGAGGACCGCATCATTTCGCGCGAAGAGGCGCTTAATCGGGTCGAGCCGCGCGGGCTGTCGGAGCTGCTGCACCGGCAGGTTTCCCCCGAGGCAGAGCGCGACGTGATCGGGCGCGGGGTTGCCGCCGCGCCCGGCGCTGCTACCGGCAAGATCGTGTTCAATGCCGCCGAGGCGCAGGCCTCTGCCGCGCGCGGCGAGCCCTGCATCCTCGTCCGGCGCGAAACCTCCCCCGAGGACGTGCGCGGCATGCATGTGGCCGCCGCCGTGCTGACCGAGCGCGGCGGAATGACCAGCCATGCGGCGGTGATCGGCCGTGGCCTTGGCCTGCCGTCGGTGGTGGGCGCCGCGAACATGGGCTTTCGGCTGAATGACAAGGTGCTGATTTCGCAAGACGGACGCCGCTTCCGCGAGGGCGATGTCATCACAATCGACGGCTCTTCGGGTCAGGTGCTGGCGGGCGCGCCGCAGATGGTCGAGGCGGCGCTGGACGACGCCTTCCATACGTTCATGTCATGGGCCGACGAGGCGCGCGACATCGGCATTCGCGCCAATGCCGACACGCCCGCCGATGCCGCCACGGCGCGCAACTTCGCGGCGCAGGGGATCGGCCTGTGCCGGACCGAGCATATGTTCTTCGAAGCGGATCGCATCACGCCGATGCGCGAGATGATCTTTGCCGACAGCCCCGAAGACCGGAAGGCCGCGCTGGCCCGGCTTCTGCCGATGCAACGCGCGGATTTCACAGAGCTTTTCCGGATCATGGAAGGCATGCCCGTGTGCATCCGCCTGTTCGATCCGCCGCTGCACGAGTTCCTGCCGACCGACCGCGCCGGGCTGCGCGATCTGGCCGAGGCGCTGGACCTGCCGGTCAGCGACGTGACGCGGCGGGTGGAATCGATGGGCGAATACAACCCGATGCTGGGGATGCGCGGCGTGCGGCTCGGCATCGCGGTGCCCGAGATCTACGATATGCAGGCCCGCGCTATTTTCGAGGCGACGCTGGATGCGTCGAAAGACGGCGCGCCGGTGGAGCCCGAGATCATGCTGCCGCTGGTGTCGGCGATGAAAGAGGTGGAACTGGTCAAGACCCGCATCGACGCCGTGGCCGCCGCCGTGCGCAACGAGCGCGGACGCGATTTCGACTACTCGCTTGGCGTCATGGTCGAGACCCCGCGCGCCTGCCTGCGCGCCGACGAGATCGCCCAGCATGCCGACTTCATGTCCTTCGGCACCAACGACCTGACGCAGATGACCTATGGCCTGTCGCGCGATGACGCCGGGCGCTTCATGTCGCACTACGTGCAGCAAGGCGTCTTTGCCGAGGACCCGTTCCACCGGCTCGACCCCGAGGGCGTGGGCGAGTTGATCCGCGTCGGAGTGGAGCGTGGTAGACACGGTAACGGGGGAATCATGCTGTCCATTTGCGGCGAGCATGGCGGCGACCCTGATTCGATTGCATTCTGCAGAGAGGCGGGCATCGACTACGTCAGCTGCTCTCCGTTCCGGGTTCCGGTGGCGCGACTTGCTGCCGCACAGCTCGCGATCAAACACAAGATCGGGTAGGTTTTGCCCGATTTTCGCCCTAAATAGGCCGTTTCCCTCGAAAGGTTACGGCACCCATACTTTTGTGTGACTCCATCCGGCTGGACCATTAGGCGACATTTTTGTAAATCGCCCCAGATTTCGGCAACCCAGCGTTAGCCTCCCCCGAGATGTGAGACCTCAAAATGTTTCGTGCCATCGCGATCGCCATCGCCGCTATCTACGCGGCCCTGCCCGCTCGTGCTGACATTCAGCATGATAGTATCCGTCACCTCGTTAAACTCGAGCAGAGCGCACTTCGTTCCGCGAATTCTTCGCATCTGCGCAATCTGATCACCCCGGTCTCTGCCGGTGCGGTGAAAGGGCTGACCTACGACCGCCGCTGGCTTGAGGCGCAGCCCAAGGCCACAGGTGGCGCGCAGTTCCAGTGCCTCGCCGAAGCGCTCTACTTCGAAGCCCGTGGCGAGAGCCTGCAAGGCCAGTTCGCCGTGGCCGAGGTGATCATGAACCGGGTCGACAGTCCGCGCTTTCCCGGCTCGATCTGCGGCGTGGTCAATCAGGGCACCGGACGTCTGCACGCCTGCCAGTTCTCTTACACCTGCGACGGGCGTCCCGAGCATGTGAACGAGAAAGGCGCTTGGGAAGAGGTCGCCAAGGTCGCCAAGGCGGTGATGAGCGGCGCGCCGCGCGTGCTGACCAAGGGCGCCACATTCTACCACACTCGCGCCGTGCGCCCCAGCTGGGCCCGCAAGTTCACCAAGACCGCCAGCATCGGCGCGCATTACTTCTATCACGGCGGATACCGCATCAGCTCGAACTGAGCGACGCTTTTGAGCCCCGCGACGGCGTTCGCGGGGTCGCCCTTGGGGAAAGCCCCTGCTAGAGAGGCGGCACTTTTGCATCCGGAGCCGCCCTCATGGCCGACGAAATCCGCCTCGCCTTCGCCCACCCCGACGAACGTGCCATCGCCACCGCCGATGAGACGCCGCGCGACCGCATCTCGCTGCGCGACCATGTGGTCGAGGTCGAGATCGGCGCCTTTCAGGCCGAGCGTGGCCATCCGCAGCGCGTGCGGTTCAACGTCGTGGTCGAAGTTGCGCCGGTGAACGATCTGGGCCGCGGCCCGCTGGAAGACGACGTCGACCGCATCCTTTCCTACGACAAGGTGACCGAGGCCATCGCCGCCGAACTTGAGGCGGAGCGGCTGAACCTGCTGGAGACGCTGGCCGAGCGCATCGCAGAGCGCATCCTGCTGGAGCCGCAGGCGCTGCGGGTCTTCGTGCGCATCGAGAAGCTGGACCGCGGCCCCGGCGCGCTGGGGGTGGAGATCGTCCGCGCCCGCGACGGCGAGCCGGTGGGCTCGGCGCAGGACGCGGCGCGCGAGCGCCCGCACCCGCGGGTCGTCTACCTGTCCAATGCCGCCATCGCCGATGCCGCGCTCTCGGGCTGGCTCGATCAGGCCGAGGCGATGGGCGCGCCGGTGATCCTCTGCGTCGGGCTCCCCGAAGGCCTGCGCCCGCAGGCCGGCCATCCGCTGGCGCAGCGACGGATCGACCTGCTGGCCATCGAACAGAACGCATGGACCCTCGCCGCGCGCGACCCGCGCGCCAAGGTGGTCGCCACCCGCACCGAACTCGACTGGGCGATGAAGAACGGCCAAAGCTGCATCTGGGCGCCTTCGAAGATCGTGCTCGACACCCCCGCCGGACACCACGCCCACCCCGAGGATCCGGTCGAACTCGCCGCATGGTTCGCCGGCCTGATGGAAGCGCGCGAACTGGTGATGATCGGCGAAGAGCCGCCCGCCGATGTGACCGTGCCCGCGCGTTCTGTAACACTTGGAAATCCTACGCTCTGAGCGCGCCGCGCCCGGCTTGCCAAGCCGCGGCGCATCGGGCACAGCACTAGGATGACTGCCCGTTACCGACCGCTCGTCCAGACCGCCTCTCCCCGCCCCGAGGGCGCCCTGCCGCTGGCAGGCGGCCCGCATTGGTTCACCCATTGCGCCCGGCATGCCCGCGCAGAGCCGGTGACGGTGATCCCCGCCGCCGACGTGCCGCAGGACGCGCTGGCCCGGCTCACCGCCCCGCGCGAGCCGGTGGCGGGCCTGTCGATGCAGGGGTGCCGGATCATGGGCATCCTCAACGTCACGCCCGACAGCTTCTCGGATGGCGGCACCGACGCCTCGGCCGAGGCCTCGATCGCGCGCGCCCGCCAGATGCTGGCCGATGGCGCCGATATCCTCGACATCGGCGGCGAGAGCACCCGCCCCGGCGCCGCCGAAGTCCCTGCGGAGGAAGAAATCGCCCGCGTGGTGCCGGTGACCGCCGCGCTGAAGGGCGTGCCGATCTCGGTCGACACCCGCAAGGCCGCCGTTGCCCGCGCCGCCGCCGAGGCTGGCGCAACGCTGATCAACGATGTCTCCGGCCTCGTCTTCGACCCCGAGATGACAGATTTCTGCGCTGCCGCCCGCCTGCCCGTCTGCGTCATGCACATGCGCGGCACGCCTGAAACGATGAGCGGCGAGACCGATTACGAGGACGTGCTGCTCGACGTCTACGATTTCCTCGAAACGCAGATCCACGCGCTCGAACACGCCGGGCTGCCGCGCGACAAGATCATCGTCGATCCCGGCATCGGCTTTGCCAAGACGCTGGAGCAGAACCTCGCGCTGCTGAACGGGCTGTCGCTGCTGCATGGGCTGGGCTGCGCCATCCTGCTGGGCGTGTCGCGCAAGGGCTTCATCGGCAAGCTCTCGGGCGAGAGTGAGGCCGCGAACCGCTTCCCCGGGTCCATCGCCGTGGCGCTTGCCGGCGCGGCGCAGGGGGCCCAGATCATCCGTGTGCACGACGTGCCGCAAACCCGTCAGGCGCTGACGCTCTGGCAGGCTGTCGAAGAAGGAGGCTCCCAATGAGTCGCAAACTGTTCGGAACAGATGGGGTGCGCGGCACCGCCAACATGCACCCGATGACCGCCGAGATGGCGCTGGCCATCGGCGCCGCCGCCGGGCGCTACTTCCGCCGCGAGGCGGGCGGCACGCACCGGGTGGTGATCGGCAAGGACACGCGCCTGTCGGGCTATATGTTCGAGACCGCGCTGACCGCGGGCCTCACCTCCACCGGCATGTCGGTGCTGCTGCTCGGCCCGGTGCCGACGCCCGCCGTGGGGCTGCTGACGCCCTCGATGCGCGCCGATGTGGGCATCATGATCTCGGCCTCGCACAATCCGGCGCATGACAATGGCATCAAGTTCTTCGGCCCCGACGGCTTCAAGCTGTCGGACGAGGCCGAGAGCGAGATCGAGGCGCTGGTCGCCTCCGGCGTCGAGCCCGCGCAGGCTGGCAACATCGGCCGTGCCAAGCGCATCGACGACGGCCGCTTCCGCTATCAAGAACGGGTGAAATCAAGCTTCCCGCACGGCATGCGGCTCGACGGCATGAAGGTGGTGATCGATTGCGCCAATGGCGCCGCCTACCGCGCCGCGCCCGAGGTGCTGTGGGAACTGGGCGCCGAGGTGATCCCGGTGGGCACCCATCCCAACGGGCTCAACATCAACGATCAATGCGGCTCGACCAAGCCGCAGACCGCCGCCGAGACCGTGGTGGCGCATGGCGCCGACGTCGGCATCTGCCTCGACGGCGACGCCGACCGGGTGATCCTCATCGACGAGACCGGCACCGTGGCCGACGGCGATCAGATCATGGCGCTGATGGCCGGCCGCTGGGCCGAGGAAGACCGGCTCGCCGGCGGCACGCTGGTCGCCACGGTGATGTCGAACCTCGGGCTCGAGCGCTACCTCGGCGATCGCGGGCTGACACTGGCGCGCACCAAGGTGGGCGACCGCTATGTGGTCGAGAAGATGCGCGCGCAGGGCTTCAACCTCGGCGGCGAGCAGTCGGGCCACATCGTGATGACCGATTTCGCCACCACCGGCGACGGGCTGATGGCCGGGCTGCAGTTCCTCGCCGAAATGGTGCGCACCGGCCAGCCGGCCAGCCGCCTCGCGCGCAACTTCGAGCCGGTCCCGCAGCTGTTGAAGAACGTGCGCTTCGGCGCCGGTCAGACACCGCTGGAGACCGCCAGCGTGCAGGGCGCCATCGCCGAGGCCGAGGCCACGCTCTCGGGCCGCGGTCGCCTGCTGATCCGCAAATCCGGCACAGAGCCGCTGATCCGGGTCATGGCCGAATGCGAGGACGAGACGCTGCTCAGCCAAGTGGTCGACGGCATCGTCGCCGAGGTGCAGGCCGCCGCTGGCTGAGCTCTCCACCGGCGGTGCGCCCCTTGGTTGCCGCCGGATATGCGTATTTGAAAAAGAGAAGAAGCGGCTGAAACTCGCGCCCTTCTTCTCTTTGAAAATACGCAGGGGGTGAGGCGCGCAGCGCCGAGGGGGCATCGCCCCCTGCCCTTCTAGCCGCCGCTTGCCACGCCGCGCTCCAGCGCCGGGTAGCGCAGCGCCAGCGTCAGCCCGCGTGCGAGGAAGGAGATCTGGAACGCCAGCCAGAGCCCGTGATTGCCCAAGGGGCCGACGCAGAGCAGCAGCGCCGCCGCGTAGATCAGCGTCGAGACCGCCATCATATTGCGCATGTCTCCGGCGCGCGTTGCGCCTATGAAGATGCCATCGAACATGAAGGCCATGATCTGCAGCACCGGCGTTGCCACCATCCACGGCAGGAAGGCCAGCGCCGCGTTGCGCACCTGCGGATCGACGCTCATCAGGTGCACCAGCGCCGGCCCGCCGAGCCAGAACAGCAGCGACAGCGCCACCGCTATGAGGCTGCACCAGATCGCCGCCAGTTGCGCGCCGCGTCGCAGCCGCGCCAGATCGCGCGCCCCGACCGCCTGCCCGACCAGCGCCTCGGCGGCGAAGGCGAAGCCGTCGAGCGCATAGGTGGTGATCAGTAGGAACTGCATCAGCACCTGATTGGCCGCCAGAGTCACGTCGCCGAAGCGCGCCCCGACCAGCATGAAGGACACCATGATGCCCTGCAGCATCAGCGAGCGCAGCAGGATGTCGCCGTTGAGCGCCGCCATGTGCCGCAGCCGCGCCGGATTAAAGACCCGCTCCCGGTTGCGCCAGCCCGCGCCCAGAAAGCCGTCGCGGCACAGCCAGATGCCGAGGCAAAGCCCGGACCATTCCGCCGCGAAGGTGGCGATGGCCACGCCTTCGACTCCCATGTGGGCCCAGAGCACAAGCGCCACGTCGAGCACCACGTTGACCAGGTTCATGCCCAACTGCAGCAGCAGCACCGCGCGGGTGCGCTCCTGCGCGATCAGCCAGCCGGTCAGCCCGTAGATCGCCACCGCCGCCGGCGCCGACCAGATGCGGATCTGCATGTAGCTGGCCGCCATCGCCTCGACCTCCGCCGACGCCGGTGAGAGCGCGAAGGCGCCGCGGAAGATCAGCCCCTGCAACGCGATCAGCAAAACGCCCCCCGCGAGGCCGATCAGCAGCGAACGGGCGAGCAGTGCCGAGACCTCGCAGGCGTCGTTCTCGCCCCGCGCCTGCGCCGTCAGCCCCACGGTGCCCATGCGCAGAAAGCCGAACACCCAGTAGACCGACGACAGCACCACCGCGCCCACGGCGACGGCGGCGATCGGTTCGGGCTGCGGAATCTGTCCGACCACGGCGGTGTCGACCGCACCGAGGATCGGCACGGTGATGTTCGACAGCAGGATCGGCACGGCGATCTGCAGCACGCGGGAATGGCTCAGCGGGGGCGCCTTGGGCGGGGCATCTGCGATCATGATGGCGGTTCGCTAGCACCTGCGCGCGGCGGGCGGAAGGGGCGCTTATGTGACGCGGCCCGGAGGCCGCTTGGCGCGCGCGTCAGCCCTCGTCCCACGGCATCAGGAAATGCCCCACGGCCTGCACGATGGGCCGGTCGCGGTTGTCCTGCCAGGCCTCGGCATGCACCGAGGCGTAGCGCCGCCCCGAGCGGGTGACGCGGGCACGCGCGTAGGCATCGCGCGGCAGGCCGGGGCGCAGGTAGTCGGTGGTGAAATCGATGGTCTTGGGCAGCCGCGGCAACCGTCCCTGCTCGAGATCGGCAAGGTCCAGCCGCCCCGACTCGACATCGTCCCAGAGGCTCATCCAGCTTAGCGTGATGATCGAGGTCACCTCGAGAAAGGCCGAGGTCACACCGCCGTGCAGCGCCGGCAGGTCGGGGTTGCCGATGAGCTTCTCGTCGTAGTTCAGCACGCCGGTCAACTCGTCGCCGCGGCGGTCGAAAGTGATGCCAAGGAAATTCACGTAAGGCACGCCGCCGGCAAGCGCGCGCAGCGCGGTGTCGCGGCGTTGCTTGACCACCTGTACGGGTTCGGGACGCGGGCGGCTCATGCCGGGTCCTCGCGCAGCTGCGGCACGGTGAACGTGCCGGTGGCCATGGCGACGGGGTTGTCGGCGTCCTCGTCCAGCGCCAGCGCCCGCACGAAAGCGACGGACCGGGTGACATGGTGGCACTCTGCGCGGGCGGTGATCCCCTGCCCCGGCGTTGCCGCGCGCAGATAGTCGATGCGCAGGCTGATCGTCGCGGTCGCCCCGGCAACCAGCGGATGCGCCATGACCGCGGCACCGCCGCAGGTATCCATCAGCGTGGAGACCGCACCGCCGTGGATCACCCCGGTTTCGGGATCGCCGACGAGCTGCGGATGGAACGGCATGTGGATCTCGGCCCGGCCATCGCCGAGCGCGGCAATGCGCAGCCCCAGCGCCCGCGCCTGCGGCAGACGCTGGATCAGCGCCTCCGAGTGGGCCAGCCCGGCGTCCGGGTCATGCTTTGCGGACATGCGAATTCCTTTCCGTCTGGCATCTTTATGCGGCGGTGTGCCGCCCATCGCAAGCCGCGCTTGCCTTGGCACGCCGCGGCTGCCATTGCCCTTGCCGCAGTGCCGCATTACCTTTCCGGTACGTCAGGAGGACCCATGAGCGAGACACGTCTCAGCTTCAAGGAAATGTGCGCGCGCTTCGAAGTGACGCCACGAACCTTGCGCTATTACGAATATATCGAATTGCTCAGCCCCGAGCGGGAAGGCCGCTCGCGCTGGTACGGCGCGCGCGAGATCGCGCGGATGACGCTGATCCTGCGCGGCCGGAAGTTCGGCTTCCAGCTTGAGGAGATCCGGCAGTGGCTGCAGATGTATGAGCGCGAGGGCACCGAGGCGCAGATGCGTCTCTGGGTGGAGATGGCCGACCGGCAGTTAACCCAGCTTACAGAACAGCGCACACAGCTTGACGAGGCCATCGACGAGCTCAAAGCGCTTCGGGATCTGACCGCCCGTGAACTCGGCGAATGACACGAATCACCTAAGTCCGGCGATCTGAACCGCTTTGGCTGTTTCGTCAAAAGACACATTCCGGGCTTCGCATGGCTGAATCGCACCGCAACCAGAGAAAGAAAGTTCCCGCTCTGGTCGCGTGACCTGTAACGAAGTTACGTAAATCGCGAAATGACGCGGCGTCCCGGTCTCAAAAGGATAGGGGGCAGTTGTAGGATTGTCATGAAAGGCGCAGGTCCCGGTCATCTTGACGCGAAGTGAGGTAGAAGACCTGACATGAGTGACGACCAACAACATATGACCATCCGCGAGATGTGCGACCTCTTCGAGGTGACCCCGCGGACCCTGCGTTTCTACGAGCAGAAGGAACTGCTCTTCCCCATCCGTGAGGGACAGAAACGCCTGTTCACCCGGCGCGACCGCGCCCGGCTCAAGCTGATCCTGCGCGGCAAGCGCTTTGGCTTCAGCCTTGAGGAAATTCGCCAGCTTCTGGAGCTCTATGACAAGGGCGACCAGCAGCGCACGCAGATCGCGCGCAGCTACGAGATCGGGCAGGAACGTCTTGCCGATATGATCCGCCAGCGCGATGATCTGTCGATGGCGATCGAGGAACTGAAAGAGCAGCTCGCTTGGGGAGAGCGGATGCTCGGGGAGAGCGAACAGCGCAAGGCCGGCTGATCCGGCACCGGATCACGGCAGGCCTTGGCGGACGGGAGGAGGAGACCCGATGCCAGGCACAAATCTAGGCAAAGATCGGGCGCAATGCCCGCCTATACCGCCCCGGTCGCGGATCTGCTGTTCGTCCTGTGTGACGTGCTTCAGATCCACCGGGGCGTTTTAGCATCCGGCGCCGCCGAAAAGGCTGGCCCGGACCGCGAGACCTGTTCCGCGATCCTCAGCGAGGCGGCGCGCCTTGGCGAGACCTTGCGGGCCCCGTTCAACCGCTGCGGCGACACCCAGGGCTGCAGGCGCCGGCGCGGTGCGCTGCCCCGAAGGTTTTGCCGGTGCCTTTGACGAGGTGCCGGGCGGGGGCTGGTACGGGCTCGACTGCGCCGCCGAGCATGGCGGGCAAGCCCTGTCGCACACGCTGCACAGCGCGGCGGGCGAGATCTTCTCGGCGGCGAACATGGCGTTTCACATCCACATCGGGCTGACCCGTGGCGCCGATAGCGCCATTGCCGCGCTGCGCAGCAGGCGCTCCATCTGCCCAAGCTGGCCGATTGCCGCTGGACCGGCACGATAAACCTGACCGAACCGCAGTGTGGCACCGATCTGGGCCTCATGCGCAGCCACGCAGAGCCCGCGCCCCGCGACTGCGGCGCTACCGGCTGACAGGAGAGAGATCTACATCTCCGCCGGCGATCACGACCTGGCCGAGAACATGGTGCATCTGGTGCTCGCCGGCCTGCCTGATCCGCCGCGGGGTGAAGGGGCTGTCGCTGTTCATTGTGCCGAAATTTCTGCCCGACGGCAGCGGCGCGCCCGCGGCCCGCAACGCCGTCACTCCCGGCACGGATCGCGGCCAAGATGGGCCTGCACGGCACCGCCACCTGCGAGATGCGCTATGACGGCGCCGAGGCGGAACTGCTGGGCGCGCCGCATGGCGGGCTGGCGGCGATCTACACCATGATGAACCAAGAGCGCATCAGCGTCGGGCTGCAGGGCTATGCGCAGGCCGACCGCGCGCTTCAGGCGGCGCTGGCCTCCGCCCGGGAGCGACAGCAGGGCCGCGCCATCCCCCGCCCCGCCTGCCCCGAGGCAGCCCCCGCCCCCATCCTCGAGCATCCCGACGTGCGCCGTCTGTTGCGCGACCAGCGGGGGTCGCTCAGGGCGCGCAGGCGCGCGGCAGGAGGCCACTACATGTCCCGCCACCTGCCGATGACCGCGCTGCATCTGGCGCGGATCGACGCCGGCGCCGTTGCCGCATTGCCGCTGGACGCCGCGGCCCCGGAGTGAAACGCTGGAGACTGAGCAGCCAAGGACAAGACCCGGAAAGGACCCTGCACGATGCCAAAACGCTTCCGCCTCACCCGCCGCGTGCCGCTCGCGATGACCGAGGACGGCTATCGCGGATTGCGCAGCTTCGCCGCGGCCGCGGGGCTCGACGAGGGCGAGGCGCTGTCGTTCCTGTTTGAGAACTTCGACAGCGTCACCGACAGCGAAGTGCTGGCGCACCGGCTGCGGCTGTTCAATTCAGAGCTGGAGGCGCGCAAGCGATGACCCTGTGGTCCGCCTTGTGGGCAAGACCCGCCCGCGCCGCCTGCGGTCCGCGAGGCACCGGGGGTTTCACACCCCCGGACCCCCGTGGGATATTTGCGTCTAGACGAAGCACAGGATCCGCACATCGGGTCCGCGGCTGCCGGGACTGCAGTCGGTCCACCCCGCCGCGCTGCGCGCCCGCGCCGAAACGCGGCGGCAGCGCGGCGAGGCTTCGCCTAGAGCGGCCATCGGCTTCCCAGCCTGTACCGCCCCTGCAGCTTGCCGCACCAAGAGTTAAGAAATCCTTGGACAGCGCGAGGCGCGGGCCTTCGTCTAGAGATAAATATCCCGCGGGGGTGCGGGGGCGCGAAGCCCCCGCTCCGTCCCTCTCCAGAAAACCGACAGGAAGACCAAACGCATGACCCTCAAGCTCTACTGTTTCGGCGAATCCGGAAATGCCTACAAGGCGGCGCTGCCGCTGGAACTTTCCGGTCTCGACTGGACGCCGGTGAAAGTGGATTTCTTCGCCGGCGAGACCCGAGGCGATGCCTACCGCAGCGAGGTCAACGAGATGGGTGAGGCACCGGTGCTGGTCGACGGCGACGTGAAGCTCAGCCAATCGGGCGTGATCCAGAGCTACATCACCGAAAAGACCGGGCGGTTTGGCGGCGCCACGCCCGAAGAGGCGCGCGAAGTGCTGCGCTGGCAATTCTGGGACAACCACAAGCTTAGCAGTCAGGCCGGGATGACGCGCTTTTTGATGAACTTCCTGCCCCCGGAGAAACGCCCGGCGGAGGTGATCGCCTTCATGCAGGGGCGGCTCAGGGCCGCCTATCAGGTGCTGGACACGCATCTCGAGGGGCGCGAATGGATCGTCGGGGACACCCCCACCCACGCGGATTTCAGCTGCTGCGGGTATCTGTTCTACCCCGAGCCCTTTGGCTTCGCCCGCAGCGACTGGCCACAAATCGACCGATGGCTCGGCGGAATCGAGGCCTTGCCGGGCTGGAAGCCCCCCTATGATCTCATGCCCGGCTCGCCCGCAGACAGGGCCTGACGCCGCCGCGGCACGACGCCCGACAGGAAGGAGGCGCCATGACCGAGGCCTCAATCTACGACGCCATCCGCAGCCCGCGCGGGCGCGGACGGACGGGCTGTTTTCGTGGCTCGACGTGCTGGGCGCGCCCTAAGCCGCCGCACGCGCGCGTCAACTGGCAGAGCGCCACGGCCCACACTTTGCCCGACCGACGCTGCTGGCGGAGATGGCCAAGACCGGCAAGCGCTTCCACCCCGGCTGAGCGCCGCTAGAGCAGACCGGCGAGGATTGCACCGCCCCAGAGGATCAGCAGCGCCCCCGCGCCTTTACTGACCAGATCGCCGCGCGGCAGGTATTTCTCTGCCGCGACCCAGAGCGCCAACCCGACGATCCAGTAAAGGTTCATGATCCCGCCGACGAAGAGCAGCGCCATCAGGAACCAGCAGCAGCCCAAACAATAGGTGCCATGTTCGATCCCCATGCGCAGCGCCCCCACCGTGCCGGGGCGGCGATGGGTGGTCAGGAACTCCGCCGGGGCGCGGCAATGGCGCAGGCAGCTTTGCTTGAGCGGGGTGAACTGGAAGATCCCGGCGGCGAGCAGCACCAGCGCGCCTGCGGTGCTGCCGGTGAGGGTCATCATCGAAACCGCGCCGAGTGCCTCCAGCCCCCATTGCGCCAGCGCCGCGAGCGCGCTGAACAGCGCCCAGATCAGCAGGTATCCGGCAGTGAAGGCGGCGGCCTTGCGTGGCACCCTCTGCGCCGCCGCACCCCGGCGCCCCAGCGCCGCGTAGAGCAGCACCACGGGTGCCACGCTGGGCAGCATCATGGCGATCATCATCACCCACCACATGAGGAAGACAAGCAGCGCATAGCCTGCGGACCAATTTCCCGCCGCGCCCATGTCCATGATGCCATCCATCCCGTTCATCGCGGGAGAGGCTGCACCGCCCTCCAACGCCCCCGGCAGGTCGGGCATATCCCGGGTCGACGGCATGTCACCCGGCGCGGCCGTGCCGCCGGGCATGACGGGCGCGGCGGGCATCTCTTCCATGCCGCGCATCCCGGTCATCTCTATGGCGCTCATCTCCATGCCGACGCCAAAGAGCGTGTAGAGCCCCGATAGCACGAAAAGCGCCACCAAAAGCAGCAGCACAATAGCGCGGTCGCGCCGCAGCAGGCGCTCCGCTAATCCGGTTTCGGTCATCCTTCCGGGCCTTTCGCAGGACCTGTCATCAAGACGCGCGGCGTTCAGGCGGCTTCAAGCACGCCCTGCCCGGTCATATGGATCTCGACCATATGCACATGGCTGTCGTTGGTCTTGTGGAGCTTGATCTCGCCGCTGGTCTTGGTTGTCCCCTTACCGACTTCGGCGACGCGGAACTCAAAACCATGCGGCAGATTGATACGCGCCCGGTGTTCGGCGCCGGTCACCGGATTGACGAGCGGTCCGGCCTCGGTCTCGAAGACGCCCGGCACGGAAACGGACCCTTTGCGCGCCTCCATGTCCAGCGTCATGGATATCGGCTTCACCAGCGTCTCGAGCTTATGCGGCGACATCGCCGAGAACACCCACCACATAGTGGCCATCTCTTCGGTATCCTCGCCGGTCATGATCTTGTAAAGCGCCTCGCGCTGCTCCGGGCTCGCCGCTTCGTCGACGATGATCTGCATCTTGCCCTCGCCCTCGTGGATCGGGCCGGGCCATTGCACCACCAGCGCCGCCTTGGTGCCTGCAAGATCGACATCGCCGTAATGGCCCCTGTCGAAGGCAAAGGCGGCAATCGCTTCGCAATTGCCATGGGTCGGCAGGGCCATGAACTGACACGGACACCCGGTGGCGCAATTGCAATTGGCCAACTCCACACCGTGAATTTCCCAAGGGGTCATGCTTTCCTCCTCCAAATTCTATGTGATGAATGCGTTGGGAAACGGAAAAGACATAAAAATACATGCTTAGCCTAGCATATTTCTCGGCGCTCTCCGACCGCGCCGCGCCTTGCTGACACAAAAAGGGACAGCGCGCCCGCACTGTCCCTTCTTCTCTTTCAAAATACGCCGGGGGTGAGGCCGAAGGCCGAGGGGGCAGCGCCCCCTCCCCGTGCCCGATCAGGCGCCGGTCAGCGCCTCTTCGAAAGTGCGCAGCCCGGTGCGCGGCGCCTGCACCAGCACCGCCATATTGCCCGGCTTGTGCTCGTTGCGCAGCATCTTCATATGCGCCGCCGGGATTTCCTCCCAGCCGAAGACTTCCGACATGCAGGGGTCGACCCGCCGCTCGATCATCAGCTTGTTGGCCGCCGAGGCCTGCTTGAGATGGGCAAAATGCGAGCCCTGCAGGCGCTTTTGGTGCATCCACATGTAGCGCACGTCGAAGGTGCAGTTGAAGCCGGAGGTGCCGGCGCAGATCACCACCATGCCGCCCTTCTTGCACACCAGCGCCGAGACCGGGAAGGTCGCCTCGCCGGGGTGTTCGAACACCATGTCGACGCTGACGCCCTTGCCGGTGATCTCCCAGATCGCCTTGCCGAACTTGCGCGCTTCCTTGAGCCACTCGTTGTACTCGGGCGTGTTCACCGTCGGCAGCTGGCCCCAGCACTTGAAGTCGCGCCGGTTGATGACGCCCTTGGCGCCCATGGACATGACGAACTCGCGCTTGTCCTCGTCCGAGATCACCCCGATGGCATTGGCGCCCGCGGTGTTGATCAGCTGGATCGCGTAGGAGCCAAGCCCGCCCGACGCGCCCCAGACCAGCACGTTCTGGCCGGGCTTAAGCTCATGCGGGTGGTGGCCGAAGAGCATGCGATAGGCGGTGGCCAGCGTCAGCGTGTAGCAGGCGCTTTCTTCCCATGTCAGGTGTTTGGGCCGCGGCATCAGCTGCTGCGCCTGAACACGGGTGAACTGCGCGAAGCTGCCGTCGTGGGTTTCATAGCCCCAGATGCGCTGGCTGGGCGAGAACATCGGATCGCCGCCGTTGCACTCTTCGTCGTCGCCATCGTCCTGATTGCAGTGGATGACCACCTCGTCGCCGACCTTCCAGCGGGTCACCTTGTCGCCGACCTTCCAGACGATCCCCGAGGCATCCGATCCGGCGATATGATAGGGCTGCTTGTGACCGTCGAACGGGCTGATCGGCACGCCGAGACCGGCCCAGACGCCATTATAGTTGACGCCCGCCGCCATCACGAGAACCAGCACCTCGCCGCTGTCGATCTCCCACGTGTCGACCACTTCCTTCTGGAACGACTGGTCGGGCTCGCCGTGACGCTCGCGGCGGATCGCCCAAGCGTACATCTGCTTCGGCACATGGCCGAGAGGCGGCATCTCGCCGATCTCGTAAAGGTCCTTCTCCGGCGCGTCATAGGGCGCGATCTCGGTCTTGCTGTCCAGCGCCATCATGGCCTCCTTCCTCGCTCCAGCCTGCCCCGCGCTGCATCGCAGAATCGCGGGCCTCTGCTCACCGGGATACAGATCAGCGCGCAACTTTGCAACTTCAGTTAGTCTCTTTGGGTAATTTTATGTCTCTCTGAATTTGAGCGTTTCGCACCTTTCCCGCGCAAAACGCCATATATTCTTGCCACCGCGCCGCAGAGCCGGGTCAGACCGCGTGCTGCGTTGCGACGCAGCGTCCGCGCCGCGACGCAGCGAATTGACGTGATATTTTATTTCTCATATTCAATTCATCGCGCAACAAGATTGCCATACGGATTCGCGCCGCCATGGGAGGACGACATGACCGACACTGAAAGCCGCCGCCAGCCCGATCGGCCTTGGCTGATCCGCACCTACGCCGGGCATTCCACCGCCGAAGCGTCGAACGCGCTCTATCGGTCGAACCTCGCACGCGGTCAGACAGGCCTTTCGGTGGCCTTCGACCTGCCCACCCAGACCGGCTACGACAGCGATCATGTGCTGGCGCGCGGCGAAGTGGGAAAGGTCGGCGTGCCGGTCAGCCACCTTGGCGACATGCGCGCGCTGTTTGACCAGATCCCGCTCGAACAGATGAACACCTCGATGACGATCAACGCCACCGCGCCGTGGCTTCTGTCGCTTTATATCGCGGTGGCCGAGGAACAGGGCGCGGATATCTCGAAACTGCAGGGCACCGTGCAGAACGATCTGATCAAGGAATACCTCAGCCGCGGCACCTATATTTGCCCGCCGAAACCGTCGCTGAAGATGATCGGGGACGTGGCCGAGTACTGCTATACCCATGTGCCCAAGTGGAACCCGATGAACGTGTGTTCCTACCACCTGCAGGAAGCCGGGGCGACGCCCGAACAGGAACTGGCCTTTGCGCTGGCCACCGCCTGCGCGGTGCTCGATGAATTGCGCCCCCGCGTTGCGCCCGAGGATTTCCCGGCGCTCTGCGGCCGCATCAGCTTTTTCGTGAACGCGGGCATCCGTTTCGTCACCGAGATGTGCAAGATGCGGGCCTTTGTCGATCTTTGGGACGAGATCCTGCTCGAGCGCTACGGCGTGGAAGACCCCAAGTTCCGGCGCTTCCGCTACGGCGTGCAGGTGAACTCGCTGGGCCTGACCGAACAGCAGCCCGAGAACAACGTCTACCGCATTCTTCTTGAGATGCTGGCGGTGACGCTCTCGAAGAAGGCCCGCGCCCGCGCCGTGCAACTGCCCGCGTGGAACGAGGCGCTTGGCCTGCCCCGCCCGTGGGATCAGCAGTGGTCGATGCGCATGCAGCAGATCCTCGCGTATGAAACCGATCTGCTGGAGTTCGACGACCTCTTTGACGGCAACCCGGCAGTCGACCGCAAGGTCGCGGCCCTGAAGGATGGCGCGCGGGCCGAACTGGCGAATATCGGCTCGATGGGCGGCGCCATCGGCGCGATCGACTATATGAAGTCGCGTCTGGTGGACTCCAATGCCGACCGTCTGGGCCGGATCGAGCGCAATGAAACCGTCGTCGTCGGCGTCAACCGCTGGACCGAGGGCGAGCCGTCGCCGCTGATGGGAGAGGATGGCGGCATCATGGTGGTCGACCCGGCGGTGGAAGCGCAGCAGATCGCCCGGCTGACCGACTGGCGTGCGGCGCGCGATGCCGCCACCGTCGAGCGGGCGCTGTCGGACCTGCGCCGCGCCGCTGCGGCGGGCGACAACGTCATGCCCGCCTCAATCGCCTGCGCCAAGGCCGGGGTCACCACCGGTGAATGGGCCGAGCAGATGCGCGCTGTCCACGGTGAATTCCGCGGCCCCACCGGCGTCGCCAAGGGCGTGTCGAACCGGACCGAAGGGCTCGAAGATATTCGCGCTGCTGTGGATGCAGTGAGCGACCGGCTGGGGCGGCGGCTGCGCTTTCTCGTCGGCAAGCCCGGTCTCGACGGGCATTCGAACGGCGCCGAGCAGATCGCCTTCCGCGCGCGCGACTGCGGAATGGAAATCGACTACGAAGGAATTCGCCTCACACCAGAGCAGATTGTCGAGCACGCGCGCAATGGCGCGCATGTGGTTGGGCTCTCAATTCTTTCGGGCAGTCACATTCCGTTGATCGAAGAAATGGTGAAAAGGATGCGTGAAGAAGGTATGGGACATATTCCAATTGTCGTCGGAGGGATCATTCCCGACGAGGACGCGCGCCGCCTGACCGACCTTGGCGTGGCCCGCGTGTACACCCCTAAAGACTTCGAGCTAAACGAGATCATGAAAGATATCGTCGCGTTAGCAGACCAAAAGCGTGTTGCTGCGGAATAACGGTTCCACTATCCGAACTCGTGCAAGATCAATCAGCTGTTCATCTGAAAGATGAGCAGTTGATTGCCTGTTTCCAAAAAATATTCAATTGACACAAAGCTAAGACTTGCAGAAATGCTCCGGCTGCCAAATTTTATAGGCACTGAAAACGGAGACGAACGTGAATATTGACCTTGATACCCTGTCAAAAGACGAGTTGAAGCAGCTTAAGGCGGATGTTGAAAAGGCTCTGGTAACGATTGATGCGCGCCGCAAGGCAGAAGCAAAACGTGCCGCAGAGCAAGTCGCCAAAGAATTCGGATACTCGCTGGATGAAATCATCGCAGCCGGCGGCACCAAGGGCTCCAAGGGCGCCCCGAAATACGCCAATCCGGCAGACCCGGCCCAGACATGGACCGGCCGTGGACGCAAACCCAACTGGGTGATCGAAGCGCTTGATGAGGGCAAAACGCTCGAAGATCTCGCACTCTGATGACCGTCCATATCGGAGCAAAGCCCGGCGACATCGCCGAGACCGTCCTGATGCCCGGAGATCCGCTGCGCGCCGAATGGGTCGCGCAGACGTTTCTCGAGAACGCGGAATGCGTCAATCGGGTGCGGGGCATGTACGGCTATACCGGGACTTGGAAAGGTCACCGGGTCAGCGTGCACGGCTCCGGCATGGGCATGCCCAGCCTGTCCATCTACGCCAACGAACTGATCCGGGACTACGGGGCGAAAACCCTGATCCGCATCGGCTCGTGCGGTGCGATGCAGGAAAAGGTCGCGCTGCGTGACGTTATCCTTGCGATGAGCGCCAGCAGCCTGTCCACCCCGTCCCGCGGCATCTTCCGCGAGCTGAACTTCGCGCCCTGCGCAGACTACGGTCTGCTGCGCGCCGCCGCGGACGCGGCAGAGCGCATGGGCGCGACCACGCATGTCGGCAACATCTATTCTGCCGATGTGTTCTACGACGAACGCCCCGATCTCAACGAGATCATGACCCGTCACGGGATTCTGGGCGTCGAGATGGAGGCGGCCGAGCTTTACAACCTCGCTGCCCGACATGGCGTGCGCGCGCTGGCAGTGCTCACCGTGTCGGACCACCTGATGACGCACGAGGCGCTGCCGGCAGAAGACCGGCAAAGCTCCTTTGCAGAGATGGTCGAGGTCGCGCTGCACGCGGCGTTCGACTCAGACAGCGGGCGGGGCAGAAGCCCTGCCCGGTCCCCCCTTGATGTCCTTACAGACCGTGGCTGCCGTCGTAGCCGTTCCGCGCGGGCGGCTGCCAGCCCTTGAGCGCGCCTTCAGGGGCGGCGAGGATCTCCACCTCCAGCGGCGAGCAGAGCGCGGTATCGGAGCTATGCTCGGCGCCGCAGTCGCCGCCCGGGCAGGCGCTGATCGCGCCCAGAAGGTCGATCTCGGCGAAGAAGGTCAGCGTGTCGCCGGGGCGGACGGGGCTGGCCTTCATGAAATACTGCCCGGTATCGCGGGTGAAGCCGGTGCACATGAAGACGTTCAGCACGTCATGCACGTGGCGCGCCGCCTCGTCCACCGGCATGCCGGTCTCTGCCGCCAGCGCGCGTGTCAGGTTCGAGTGGCAGCAATGGTGGTACTGACCGCCGCTCAGAAGGTGATGCGTATGGGGGTCGCAGCGCGTGCCGATCACGTCGTGCACCGATCCGCCGAAAGCATCAATGCCGTACCAATCGAGGCTGTCCTGCACGATCGTCGCCATCGGGCGCAGGTACGGAAAACACGACCACATACGTTCCCCGGTGGTCAGATGCGTGCCATGCAGCGCTCGCGTCTTGCCTGAATAGAACCGCTCCGAGAGGTCCTCTGCGTTCCAAAGATCGAGGTCCCCCACCTGCGGCGCGCCAACACAGCGCACCCGAAAGAAACCGCCCGCCGGGACGCGAAAACTGCAGGCCTCGCGCGGCGCGGCAATCACGGTCTCGACGACTTCGGCCTGCGCCAGCGCTTGACCGTAGAGCGCCATGTCAGGCACCGGCAGCGTGTCGGTGGGGTAGCAAATCACCGGCGGGACCGCGCGGCGCGCTTCGGCATCCGCGGGGGCGGTTTGCGGGCTGGGCGTGTGCTTGGGGGGTGTCATCATTGGCGCTCTCCTTTGCGCCAGATGGCCCGCTTGCGGCGCGCAGCGCAAGCCCTCACGCCATGCCGGATCACCCTTTGGCCATGCCCTCGGTGTCGCCCCTGCACACTCGCTGCACGAGGTAGATGGCGTAAGACACATCCCCCAACAAAGCCCACCCACCCCGGTGCTCGCAAGCGTCCGGCGCCCTCCAAGGCCGCCAGACCCGCGACGGACACGGCAGCCGATGCGCCGAAAAGCACCGTTTGCACGCCGGACGGAAACGCGACCACGGAAAGGGCATCTGTAAGCTCAACAGCCAAAAGCCATTCACGCCGAGCCCAGTCGCAGTCAAGGCCGGCGCAGGGCCAATTCGGCGCCCCTCCGGCGCGCGAACAGGCCGAGGGAAAACAGCAGGGTGTAAGGCGAACGCAGCGTATCGAAGGGACAGCCAAGCGCGCCAAACGGCATCGCGATCAAGATTGTGCCTTGCCGTGGCAGGCATACGATCGAGCCGAGACCCGGGAAAAACAGCACCCGCGCGAAAGCGGCGAAGAAAAGAAACCCATGCGCCAGAGACCACGCTTGCCCGAGCAGAAGTGGCAGGCCATCCGGCGATGGGATCAGGAAAAAGCGACAGGAGAAACCGGCCAAGCGCCAATGCCTCGCCGCCGCCCGGCACCATTGGCGCGACAAGAACGCCCCAAACCCACAAATTTATAGGAAAAATGCGCAGGCCGCGGTTTTACAAGAATGCGCCTGCCAGCGGCGGGCGTGCCGATGTCTTGGCGGTGCACGATATAGCCGATGAAACCGCTGAGCACGAAAGATGCGTCGCTGCCTGCATATCCCATATCGAAAATCGGGCTGAGGGTTTGCCGCTGCAAATCTCTTTGCCTCAGGTAAAATGCGAGCGCGTGAAACACCACCACGGCGATGGCCGCAAGCGGCCGGCACGCCTGCAAAGAAGAGAACACCGCGTGCGTCGGGTATTGGTCGACACCGCGAAGGTGCGGCGGCGCATTGGAAAAACTCGCATACACCCCAGATTGTTTTGCCGCTTTGTGCCCGGCAAAGCATCTTTTCCGGGGGTCTTTCAGGAGCGCCGCAAACATCAGGGCGATAGCAACCTGTAAGTTGAAATTAAATGACCGCGTAAAGGCCCCTTACCGCATCATGCAAGGATGCGGCCCCTTGGGGCACCGCGGCTTCCGTGTGCGCGGCGTTGACCATGTGCACGGGTTTGCAGACCTTATTCTCAGCCTGCATCATTCTTTTGGGCGAAAACAGTGATCGGGCACCTGCCCGCGTGCGCCGCTGGTGGTTGCGCCGCATTGCACGCAGATCCACTGGCTTTCCGCCTCGCCCCGGCGTTCCCGCCAGCGGCACTTCCGCGTGTCCCCGTGCCGGTAATTGAAGACCAGCAGGATGATCACCGCAATAACGAAGAGCCCCGCGAAAATCATCGGGGGCTCGGTCCGTTGTGCTTCAGGGAATGCCGCGCGCTCATGCCGAAACAGCTAGTGCAGTAGGCAGAAGCTGGCCAGTCAGGCCGCCTGATAATAATCCAGCGTGCCCAGATCACCGGTCACGTCCTTCTGGGCCTTATGCACCAGAGCGGGTTCGGGCTGATAGTAGGCGAAGGCCTGCTCGAGCGCTTCGAGGGCTTCACGGGCGGCGGTGTCGGTCTTTGCAGCAGTCGCGGTCATTGCGTCCATCCTTGATCTCACGATCTCCCCCCGTCTGACCTTCTAGATAGGGCTTTCTGCGCTGCAGCACATCCGACGATCCTGCATGCGCGCGTTGCGCTCACTGCAAGCGTACGGAACGTCACCCAGCCACGAAAAACGCCGCCCCAAGAAGGAGCGGCGTTTCTTGCATCGTCGATCGCGTCAATCAGACGTGGCGGTTGAGCATCATCTTCTTGATCTCGGAGATCGCCTTGGCCGGGTTCAGACCCTTCGGGCAGGTCTTGGCGCAGTTCATGATGGTGTGGCAACGATACAGCTTGAACGGATCCTCAAGCTCGTCGAGACGCTCGCCGGTGGCTTCGTCGCGGCTGTCGATGATCCAGCGGTAGGCGTGCAGCAGCGCCGCCGGGCCGAGGTAGCGGTCGGAGTTCCACCAGTAGCTCGGGCAGGCGGTCGAGCACGAGGCGCACATCACGCACTCATAAAGACCGTCGAGCTTCTTGCGGTCCTCGATGGACTGCCTCCACTCTTTCTGCGGACGGTTGGTCTTGGTTTCCAGCCACGGCATGATCGACGCGTGCTGCGCGTAGAAATGCGTCAGGTCGGGGATCAGGTCCTTGACCACCGGCATATGCGGCAGCGGATAGATCTTCACTTCGCCCTTCACCTCGTCGAGGCCGTAGATACAGGCAAGCGTGTTGATCCCGTCGATGTTCATCGCGCAGGACCCGCAGATGCCTTCACGGCAAGACCGGCGGAAGGTCAGCGTGGGGTCGATCTCGTTCTTGATCTTGATCAGCGCGTCCAGGACCATGGGACCGCATTTGTCCATGTCGAGGAAATAGGTGTCGACCCGCGGGTTCTCACCGTCGTCGGGGCTCCAGCGGTAGATCTTGAACGCCCGCACGTTGGTCGCGCCCTCGGGCTTCGGCCAGGTCTTGCCGGTGCGGATCTTAGAATTCTTGGGAAGTGTGAATTGAACCATGTCTCTCTCCTATCGGACGAGGGCCGGCAGCCCCTCGGCTGCCAAGCAGGTCAGGGTCTCGGGCTTCGAGACGATGTCGGAAACGACCTCAACGGTGCTCGCCGTGGGCCCTGTCACGCTGTCGGCGGCCAGCGCATAGATCTGCGTGGACGACGCATTGTCGATCACGCAGTCCAGCGCCGGTTCCACCGGCACGCCGGGGTACCTGTCAGCCACAACGCGCGAGACCGTGGATTTCGCGGCTTGCCGCGCAATCTGGTCCTGCGTCTGGGCCGAACAGGCCGCCAGCAAAACGACAAGGCCGAGGGCAGCCCGCATCAGAACGTCCGTGCCTTCGGCGCGATCTTCTTCAACGCGATGCCGCCCTGCTCTTCGTTGGTGAGCGGGTCGATGACCACCGGGCGATAGGTCAGATCGACCTTGTTGCCCTCGACGCGGCTGATCGTGTGCACGCGCCAGTTTTCGTCGTCACGCTCGGCGAAGTCCTCGTGCGCGTGAGCGCCGCGGCTCTCGTGGCGCGCTTCGGCGCCGTAGATCGTCGCGATGGCGTTCGGCATGAGGTTGGTCAGCTCGAGGCTTTCCATCAGGTCCGAGTTCCAGACCAGCGAGCGGTCGGTGACCTTGATGTCGCCCAGCTTGCCGGCGATCTCGGTCATCTTTTCCTTGCCGTCCTTCAGCGTCTCGGAGGCGCGGAACACCGCGGCGTCAGCCTGCATGGTGCGCTGCATCTCGAGGCGCAGCTCGGCGGTCGGGATCGCGCCCGACGCGTTGCGCACGGTGTCGAACCGGTCGAAGGCCTTGTCGATCTGCGATTTCGGCGCGGTCGGCACGGCGCCTTCACGGTCGACCACCTCGCCGGCGCGGATCGCGGCGGCACGGCCAAAGACCACGAGGTCGATCAGCGAGTTCGAGCCGAGGCGGTTCGCCCCGTGCACCGAGGCGCAGCCCGCCTCGCCCACGGCCATCAGGCCCGGCACGACGGCGTTGGGATCCTCGGCGGTCGGGTTCAGCACCTCGCCCCAGTAGTTGGTGGGAATGCCGCCCATGTTGTAGTGCACGGTCGGCAGAACCGGGATCGGCTCCTTGGTCACGTCCACGCCGGCAAAGATGCGCGCGCTCTCGGAGATGCCCGGCAGACGCTCGGCGAGCGCCTCTTTGGGCAGGTGCGAGAGGTTGAGGTGGATGTGGTCGCCATGCTCGCCCACGCCGCGGCCTTCGCGGATTTCCATGGTCATGCAGCGCGAGACGTAGTCACGGGGCGCGAGGTCTTTATACTGGGGCGCGTAGCGCTCCATGAACCGCTCGCCGTCCTTGTTGGTCAGATAGCCGCCTTCACCGCGGGCACCCTCGGTGATCAGGCAGCCCGAGCCGTAGATGCCGGTCGGGTGGAACTGCACGAACTCCATGTCCTGCAGCGCGAGGCCCGCACGGGCCACCATGCCGCCGCCGTCGCCGGTGCAGGTGTGCGCCGAGGTGGCCGAGAAGTAGGCACGGCCATACCCGCCAGTGGCGAGCACCACGGTCTTGGCGTTGAACACGTGGAAGGTGCCGTCATCGAGCTTCCAGCACAGCACGCCCTTGCAGACGCCGTCTTCCATCAGCAGGTCGATGGCGAAATACTCGATGTAGAACTCGGCGTTGTTCTTCAGCGACTGGCCATAGAGCGTGTGCAGGATGGCGTGGCCGGTGCGGTCTGCCGCGGCGCAGGTGCGCTGCACGGGCGGGCCTTCGCCGAACTCGGTGGTGTGACCACCGAAGGGGCGCTGATAGATCTTGCCTTCCTCGGTCCGCGAGAACGGCACGCCGTAGTGCTCGAGCTCGTAGACGGCGGCGGGCGCCGAACGGGCGAGGTATTCCATGGCGTCGGTGTCGCCGAGCCAGTCGGAGCCCTTCACCGTGTCGTACATGTGCCACTGCCAGTTGTCGGGGCCCATGTTGGCCAGCGAGGCGGCGATGCCGCCCTGCGCCGCGACGGTGTGCGAGCGGGTGGGGAAGACCTTGGTCACGCAGGCGGTACGCAGGCCCTGCTCTGCCATGCCGAGGGTGGCGCGCAGACCGGCGCCGCCGGCCCCCACGACCACGACGTCATAGTCATGCGTCTCGTATTCGTATGCAGCCATCTTTCAGTCTTTCTCTCAGAGGGCGATCTTGGCGAGCGCGAACAGCCCGGCGGCGGTCAGAGCCCAGCTCAGGCCGACAACCAGCATGATCAGCAGCTTGCGCGTGGAGCCCGAGGTGTAATCCTCGAGCATGACGCGGGCGCCATTCTGAAAGTGCTGCAGGCCGACAACCAGCACGAGGCCGGTCAGGATCGCCACGAACGGGCTCTGGAAGGTCGCGAGCGCGGCCTCGTATCCAGAGCCGAGCGCGTTGCCGAAGATGAAGAGGAAGGTGGGAACCATGAAGGCGAGCGCGACGGCGCTGACGATCATGTGCCAGTGGTGTTCGGCGCCGGAGTGGGCCGAGCCCTTGCCAACGGCGCGCTTGCGGTCGGTGAGGTAACGCATGTCTGTCTCCTCCCTCAGATCCAGTAAATGATCACGGTCAGGATGGTCAGTGCCACCGAGCCGTAGATGCAGATCCAGCCGAGCTTTTCGGCGGTCGGAATGTCGAGCCCCTTGCCCGCATCGAAGATCAGGTGCCGCAGACCTGCGAGGTAGTGGTACCACATACCCCAGAGCGACAGGAACATCACGAGGTTCCCCACCCAGCTGGTGATCCACCACTCGGCGGTCGCAAAGGCCTCTGGGCCTGCGGCCAGGGCGAGCAGCCACCAGACGATGAGGAAAGTGGCGACGATCAACGCGTTGCCGGTAATGCGGGTGAGGATGGAGCTCATGGAGGTGAGCTGCGGTCTGTAATACGGCCCGATCATGAAGGGGGAGAGCGGGCGCTGGATCCGGTTCTCTTCGGCCATGGCTTGTCCTTTTCGGTTCCCTTGTGGCCGGTTTCTAGCGCCTCTTGCCCTGCTCTGTCACGCGGCTGCACAGCCCGTGGGCGTGTTTTTTCCGTCGAAACCCAAAAAATGACCAGTATATGTGATCACACCTGAAAAAGCGTGATCACATTTCCAGCGCTAACGGGAAAGATGTGCAGACTCGCCCAATTCCCAAGTATTTAACTCGGAATTCTGCGCCGCAGCGCGCCGACTCAGGCGCGCGCCGCAGCCTGCCGGTGCGTCAGTTCAGCGCGGGATCAGCGCCCAGTAGTCCAGATCCAAAAGCACCTCGGGGCGGTATTTGCCGTCATCGCCCTTCAGCACAAATGGAGGGCCACCGCGCGTCGCCACCAGCCGCAGGCGCAGGGCGCCAACGCCGGGGGCCGCAGTCTCGGCACGATCCAGAACCTCGGACCAGACCTTGATGGTATCGCCCGAAAAACAGGGGTTTGCATGCGCCCCGCCGTTCAGCCCGACGATCATCTGCGCGTTCGCCAGCCCGTTGAAGCTCAATGCCCGCGCCATGGAGATCACGTGACCGCCATAGATCAGCCGCTTGCCATCCTCGCGGACCGTGGCGTCGAAATGCACCTTCGCGGTGTTCTGCCACAGGCGCGTGGCCAGCATGTGCTCGGCCTCCTCGATGGTCACCCCATCGACATGATCGATCTGCTCGCCAACCTCGTAATCGCCCCAACGGTGCGGCTCGCCCGCCAGAGTGAAATCATACTGGGTGAAGTCGAGCCCGTCGGGGATCACCAGATCCTCGGGCGCCAGCACGGCCTTCAGATCGGGCAACACAGTGCGTGGCGCCGGTGCCTCGAGGTCTTTCTTGCGCACCATCACCCAGCGGCAATAGTCCAGCACCGTCTCGCCGCGCTGGTTGGTACCCCGGGTGCGCACCCAGACCACGCCCGACTTGCCGTTGGAGTTCTGCTTGAGCCCGATCACCTCCGACGAGGCGCGCAGGGTGTCCCCGGCATAGACCGGCATTAGCCAGCGCCCCTCGGCATAGCCGAGGTTGGCGACGGCGTTGAGCGAGACATCCGGCACGGTCTTGCCGAATACCAGATGGAACGCCGCCAGATCATCCAGCGGCGCGCTTGGCAGACCAACGCTCCGGGCAAACTCATCCGAGGAATAGAGCGCATGCCGGGCCGGGTAGAGCGCGTGATAAAGCGCCCGCTCCCCGCCCGAGACGGTGCGCGGCACGGCATGGTCGATGACCTGACCGATGCTGTAATCCTCGAAGAAGCGTCCGGGGTTGGTCTTGGCCATCACTGCGCTCCCAGTTTCATGTCCGGGGTATAGGGCGTGTTGATCTCCTTGGTGACGGCCTGCCCGCAGCGCATCACGCCATTGGCGCCGTCAAAGGCATAGGTCGGGCTGCCGTGCAGTTCCCAGCCCTTGCTCAGAGCCTCCGAAACCTTGTGGCAGAAGGCCGAGGTGTCGTCCTCGGAGAGAAAGCGATAGATTTTCATACGTGTATTCCGGAAGTTTTAACCAAAGGTGGGATAGCCAAGCCAAGTGTGGATCGCGCCGATGACAAAGAGCAGCACCACGCTGGCGGCGAGGAAGATCAGGTCTTTCTTGATCGGCCCCTTGGCAGGCGGCGTCCACTCGGGTTCGGCGCGGTTGATGGTGCTCATCTCGACCAGCGCCCAGATGCCAAGGCCGCCGAACAGCACGAAAGACGGCGTGTCGCCGTTCACCAGCAGGTGCGCGATGGTCCACAGCAAGAAGCCGGTGAGCATCGGGTGGCGCATCTTGTAGAAGATCGCGCCCTTTTTCGGCCCCGGTGAGGTGAAGTAGAGCGCCGCCAGCATCAGCAGGTTGTTGATGCCCACGGTGGCCGGGGTGCGCCCATAGAAAAAGGTGCCGTCGGCCATGCGATAGCCGAAGATCATCAGAACGATGCTCACCAGCAGCGCCAGCGCCACGGCGCCCTTGCCCTTGTCGCCCATCTTTGCCCGCGCGTCGGGCGCGACGCGCTTGAACAGATGCGCCGCCCACCAGAGCGCTACGCCGAGAATCAAAAGCAGCATGGGTGTCTCCTATTGCCGAGCCTGCCCCGACCCTGCCCTCATGCCCCCATGGCGGCAATGGCATCTGCTTTCGCCAGAACAGATTTTGCCGTGACCACGTGCAGGTTCTCGACGATCTTGCCGTCGACGACGGCAACCCCCTGCCCCTCGGCCTCGGCGGCCTTGAAGGCGGCGATCTGGCGCTGTGCCAGTTCGATCTCGCCCTCGCTGGGGGCAAAGGCGGCATTGGCGATCTCGATCTGCGCCGGGTGGATCAGCGTCTTGCCGTCGAACCCCATGTCGCGCCCCTGCGCGCATTCGCCGCGCAGGCCCTCGTCGTCCTTGAAGGCATTGTAGACCCCATCGACGATGACACAGCCCGAAGCCTTGGCCGCCAGCAGGCACAGTTGCAGGGCGGTCAGCATCGGCAGCCGGTCGGCGCGGAACCGGGCGTTGAGTTCCTTGGCCAGATCGTTGGTGCCCATCACCATGCCCACCAGACGCGGATGCGCGCCGATGGCGGCGGCGTTGAGCATACCTTTCGGCGTTTCCATCATTGCCCAGAGCGGTTTGTCGGTCAGGTTCGCCAGCGCATCGAGCTGCGCCGGGTCCTCGACCTTGGGCAGCAGCACCGCGTCGCAGTCCATCGCATCGGCGGCTTTCGCGTCAGCCTCGCCCCACTCGGTGTCGAGCCCGTTGATCCGCACGATCCGCGTGCGCGGGCCATAGCCCCCGGCGCCCAGCGCGGCGCCAAGCGTCTCGCGGGCCGACGGTTTCTCGGCGGGCGCCACCGCATCCTCAAGATCGAAGATGATCGCATCCACCGGCAGTCCGCGCGCCTTATCCAGTGCCCGCTCCTTCGAGCCGGGGATGTAAAGAACCGAGCGGTAGGGCCGAAGCGCGAGATCCATGCCGTCCTCCTTTGAGCAATAATCTTGCGCCAGTGATGCTATTATTTTCCAAAAACTGCAAGCCCAATCATGCCGCAGCGCAGAACCAAGTGAAAGCACTGCCGATTTTAACGGAGCCCTCTCACTTAACCAATACTTTGCAAAGAGCCCGCAGGCTTCGAAGCCAAGGCGCGAAGACCGCGGCTGTCTTTCAGCGCATCTGGCCCACGCATCGCTTTGCCGCGCCTGACGCGTCTGCCGTGCTGGTCTCACCCGCTGGCACGGCGCCCCGGGCGCGCCCCGCATAAGCATACCCACCTGCACAAAGGTGAACCAAGATGACTGCACATTCACGCATTGCCCGCCCCACCCTGCTCGGCGCCCTTCTTCTTGGCATACTTGGCCCAACCCTCGGCCTGACACATGCAGCGCGGGCAGAGCCGCCGCCGAGCGCCTGCGGGCCCCGCGATCAGGTGATCGCCCGTCTGGCCGAGACCTACGGAGAGAGACGGCAATCCATGGGGCTGGGCAACAACAACGCCGTGATGGAGGTCTTCGCCTCCGACACCACCGGCAGTTGGACGATCACGGTCACCTCCACGAACGGCATCACCTGCCTCGTGGCCAGCGGCCTCGCTTTTGAAACCCTGCACGAGCGCCTCGCCCCAAAGGAAAGCGACGCCTGAAGCCGCTCGTGCCGCAGCAATTTTGCCGCGCACCTTGGCCCGCCGCCTCCGCCGCCTAGTTTCTCCGCAGAACTCTGTCATACTCGACGAGACGCCACGGAAGGGAGCCGGACGCGCCATGACCACCAATGCGACCACCAAACAGTTTCTCACCGCCACCAGCCTTGCGGCGGGCCTTGCCGCCTTCGCAGGCGCCGCACAGGCCGACATCACCGTTTCCTCGAAGATCGACACCGAGGGCGGGCTGCTCGGCAACGTCATCGCGCTCGCGCTCGAGGATGCGGGCCTGCCGGTCGAACGCCGTCTGCAGCTCGGCGGCACGCAGGTCGTCCGCGAGGCGATCCTTGCCGACCAGATCGACATCTATCCCGAATACACCGGCAACGCCGCCTTCTTCTTCAACGAGGCCGACAGCGACCTTTGGAAGGATGCCGACGCGGCGCATGAACGCGCCAAGGAACTCGACGCCGAGAACGGCATCACATGGCTCAGTTCCGCGCCCGCCAACAACACTTGGGCCATCGCGCTCACCGGCCCCGTTGCCGAAGAGAATGACCTCTCGACCATGTCCGACTTCGGCACTTGGGTCGCAGAGGGCGGCGACGTGAAGCTGGCCGCCTCGACCGAGTTCGTCTCGTCCCCTGCGGTACTGCCCGCCATGCAGGAAACCTACGGCTTTGAACTGTCCGAAGATCAGACGGTGATCCTGTCGGGCGGCGACACCGCAGCAACCATCCAAGCCGCGGCGCGCGGCACCTCGGGCGTGAACGCGGCCATGGTCTACGGCACCGACGGCGGCGTCGGCGCCACCGGCCTGAAAGTGATGGAAGACGACAAGGGCGTGCAGCCGGTCTACGAACCCACGCCCATCGTCCGCGACGCCGTGCTTGAAGAGTACCCCTCGATCCCCGAAGTACTGAACCCGATCTTCGAGGGGCTCGACATGGAGACCCTGCAGGATCTCAACGGCCGCATTCAGGTCGGAGGAGAGCCCGCCGAGGCCGTGGCCCGAGACTACCTCACCCAGACCGGGGTGCTGGACTGATCCTCGGCCGCACTGCGCAGATACCGCGTGCCGGGCGGGGCCTGTCTCCGCCAGGTCTGCTGTTCGCAGGGGCGGGGCTTGCGGCTCTGGCCCTGCCCTTCCTGACCCTGCGCGCCAACCGGATCGTCGCGGGAGATGGCGTGCCGGTCTGGGACGGCGCGCCACCGGCGCAAGTGGTGCTGGGGTTGGCCGCCATGGCCGTCGGTCTGGCGCTTGGCATTCCGGCCAGCGCGCCGCTGCGACGCTTTGCCGGCAGCCTGCTCGGCCTCGTCGGGCTGCTGTGGCTGCTGGCGCAGGGCGCGGCGATGCAACTCGACGGCGCCGGGGACCTGGCGCGCGTCTCTCCCGCCGCCGGGTTCTGGTGCCTGCTTCTGACGCTCATGCTGCTGATGGCCGACGCGCTGGCCCAAATGCGGCCCGGGCCCAAGGCGCGCGCCGGGCTGCTGGTGCTGCTGTTGGCCGTGCTCGCCGCAGTGCTTTGGTCGGGGATGCTCTCTGACCTGTCGATCGCGCAGGAATACGCCAGCCGCCGCGATGCCTTCCGCACCGCCACGCTGCGCCACACCGGGCTCGCCTTCGGCTCGCTCGCCGCCGCCGCGGCCATCGGTTTCCCGCTCGGCATCCTGTGCCACCGCCGCCCCGCCCTGCGCGGCGCCATCCTGCCGGTGCTGAGCTTTCTGCAGACCATTCCCTCGCTGGCGATGTTCGGCATCATGATCCCGATCCTCGGCTGGGTCGGCAGCAGCTTTCCCGCCGCGCAGGCGCTCGGCATCGCGGGCATCGGCTTTGCCCCGGCCTTCCTTGCGCTGGTGCTTTACTCGCTGCTGCCGGTGGTCTCCAACACCGTCGCCGGGCTGGACGCCGCGCCGCCTGCCGCAACCGAGGCCGCCCGCGGCATGGGCATGACCGCCGCGCAACGGCTGCACAAAGTCGAACTGCCGCTCGGCATGCCGGTGATCCTTGCCGGGCTGCGCATCGTGCTGGTGCAGAACATCGGGCTCGCGGTGATTGCCGGGCTCATCGGTGGCGGCGGCTACGGCACCTTTGTCTTTCAGGGCCTCAACCAGACCGCCACCGACCTCATCCTTCTGGGCGCCCTGCCCACGGTCCTGATGGCGCTCGTGTCCGCCATCGTCATGGACATCCTCGTGGACCTCACCCGCCGCACCCCGGAGCACCCCGCATGATCGAGATCGACAAGCTCACCAAGATCTATGGCGAGACCCGCGCCGTCGACGCCGTATCCATGACCATCGAGACCGGCACGATCACCGCCATTGTCGGCACCTCCGGCTCGGGCAAGACCACGCTGCTGCGGATGATCAACCGGCTGGTCGAGCCCAGCTCGGGCGAGGTACGGATCAACGCCGAGCCAACACATGCGGTCAAGCCACACATCCTGCGCCGCCGCATCGGCTATGCAATCCAAGGCCACGGGCTGTTTCCGCATCACACTGTCGCGCGCAACATCGCCGCCGTGCCCGAACTGCTCGGCTGGCCAAAGGACAAGACCGAGGCGCGGGTCGACGAACTGCTCACACTCTTTGGCATGGAGCCGGAGGCATTTCGCAGCCGCTATCCCGCCGAACTGTCGGGCGGCCAGCAACAGCGCGTCGGCGTCGCCCGCGCGCTCGCCTCGCGGCCAGATCTTCTGCTGATGGACGAACCTTTCGGCGCGCTCGACCCGATCATCCGCACCCGCGCGCAGGCCGACCTGCGCGACATCCAGCGCAAACTGGGCTCGACGATCATGCTGGTCACCCACGATATGGACGAGGCGGTCACGCTGGGAGATCGGGTCGCCGTGATGGATGGCGGCAAGCTGGTGCAATACGGCCCGCCCGAAGAGATCGTCGCCAGCCCCGCCACCCCCTTCGTGGCCGAGATGGTGGGCGACGCCGAACGCCCCATGCGCCTGCTGTCGCTGATCCCTGCCGAAGACATTGCCGTCGATCTGGCTGAGGACGGCAGTGCCGATGGCACCCCCCTGCCCGTCGGCGCGAGCCTGCGCGAAGCGCTCTCGGCCTGCCTCTGGAGCGGCCGCGACGCCATCGTCGTCGAGCGCAAAGACCAAGCCCCGGGGCGCGTCACCCTCGCGGCGATCCGGGCGCGGGCGGAGCGGCACGCGTGAAACCGGGCCTGATCCTCCGCGCGGCGCTGATCCTGCTGCTGCTGGCGCTGGTCCTAGCGCCCGACCTCTTCGCGCCGGTCTTCGCGCCCTTCGCGCCCGAGAACGGGCCGGTGATCTACACGCGCGCCTCGCTTCTGTCGCTGTCGCTCAGCCACCTTGGCCTTGTCGCCGCGGCCTCGCTTGCGGCGACGCTGGTCGCGGTGACGCTGGCGATCCTCGTCACACGCCCCGCGGGCGAAGCGTTCCGCCCCCTGTCGCGCACCATCACCAACGTCGGCCAGACCTTCCCGCCGGTGGCGGTGCTGGCGCTCGCGGTGCCTGCGCTCGGCTTCGGCGCCGGGCCGACCCTCGTGGCGCTGTTTCTATACGGGCTCTTGCCGATCTTCGAAAACGCCATGACCGGGCTTTCGACCCTGCCGCCGCGCACGATGGAGGCGGCGCGCGGCATGGGACTGAGCCGCTGGCAACGGCTGCTGCGGGTCGAGCTGCCTTTGGCCGCGCCGGTGATCCTGACCGGTATCCGGCTGTCGGTGGTGATCGCCCTCGGCACGGCCACCATCGGCTCCACCGTTGCGGCGCGCACGCTGGGCGAGGTGATCATCGCCGGGCTGCTGACCAGCAACACCGCCTTCGTGCTTCAGGGCGGGCTGATCGTCGGTCTCTTCGCCGTGCTGATCTACGACGCGATGGTGCAGTTGGAGCGTCGCCTCGCGCGGCGCATGGGCCGCGGCTGAGCCCCCGCACCCGACAAAAAGAATCGCCCATCTGCCTGTGAATGCGGCATGTTGCGCCCCCGCGCCGCACCGATCACGGCGATGAGATCGGTGCTTTGCAGCAAAAAGCATACGTTGGCATGCATCCTCCAATTAACTGATAATTATTAGCTTTATCGCAATCATGCCGCGCCGTCAGGCATGCTGGCGCGAAATTGCTGCCCCGCAGCGCCCTTGCGCGCCGGCGGCAGAGACCTTACGCAAACGGCGGACTTCACAAATGGAGCGGAGAACAGATCCATGGCCAGACCCAAGATCGCCCTCATCGGCGCGGGACAGATTGGCGGCACGCTTGCACATCTCGCGGCCCTGAAGGAACTCGGCGACGTCGTCCTCTTCGACATCGCGGAAGGCACCCCCGAGGGCAAGGCGCTCGACATCGCGGAATCCGGCCCCTCGGAAGGCTTCGACGCGAAGCTCAAGGGCACGCAGGACTACGCTGACATCGCCGGCGCCGACGTCTGCATCGTGACCGCAGGCGTTCCGCGCAAGCCGGGCATGAGCCGCGACGACCTGCTGGGCATCAACCTCAAGGTGATGAAATCCGTTGGCGAGGGCATCCGCGACAACGCCCCCGACGCTTTCGTCATCTGCATCACCAACCCGCTCGACGCGATGGTCTGGGCACTGCAGAAGTTCTCGGGCCTGCCCGCGAACAAGGTCTGCGGCATGGCCGGCGTGCTCGACTCGGCGCGCTTCCGCCACTTCCTGTCGGTGGAATTCGACGTGTCGATGAAAGACGTCACCGCCTTCGTTCTGGGCGGCCACGGCGACACCATGGTTCCCTCGGTGCGTTACTCCACCGTTGCCGGCATTCCGCTGCCGGATCTGGTCGAGATGGGCTGGACCACGCAGGAGAAGCTGGACGCCATCGTGCAGCGCACCCGTGACGGCGGTGCCGAGATCGTTGGCCTGCTGAAGACCGGCTCGGCGTTCTACGCCCCGGCCACCTCGGCCATCGAGATGGCGGAAGCCTACCTCAAAGACCAGAAGCGCGTCCTTCCCTGCGCCGCCAACTGCGAGGGCGAATTCGGCCTCGACGGCATGTATGTGGGCGTCCCCTCGGTGATCGGTGCCGGCGGCATCGAGAAGATCGTCAACATCAAGCTCAACAAAGAAGAGCAAGAGATGTTCGACAAGTCGGTCGCAGCCGTGAAGGGCCTCGTCGACGCCTGCAAAGGCATCGACAGCTCGCTGGCGTAAGCCAACGGCCGGTCCGCACGGACCACATCGGACAGACGAAGCCCCGGCGCGCCAGCGTGCCGGGGCTTTTCTTATGCGACACGCTTTCGGCCTGCGCGCGACGATCCGCCGCTACCACCCGGCTTGACCTCCCGGCCTCCTATCGACGTTCAGCCGTGGTATTGTGCCCATCAAACGGGCAGCGCGCTGATTCCCGCGACGCACGGCGCTAACGGGATCCCGCCCTTCGGGAATTTGTGATCACGCTTTTTCCGCGCGTGATCACAACGGCCAAAAAATCCCGCAAATCTTCGCCGAAAGGCAAAAATCCCTTCGCGTGGCGCGATATGCGGGCGTATACCGACCCCGAAATCGCAGCAAGACGGGAAGAGTCTTCCATGAACATCCATGAATATCAGGCGAAAGCGCTCCTGCGCGAATACGGCTGCCCGGTTTCGGACGGCCGTGTCGTGCTCAGCGCCAACGAAGCCAAAACCGCTGCAGGCGAGCTCGACGGTCCGCTCTGGGTCGTCAAGGCGCAGATCCACGCCGGCGGCCGCGGCAAGGGCTCGTTCAAGGAAGCCGAAGCTGGTGAGAAGGGCGGCGTCCGCCTTGCCAAATCGGTGGAAGAGGCGGCCGACGAGGCCAAGAAGATGCTCGGCAAGACGCTGGTGACCCACCAGACCGGTCCGGCCGGCAAGCAGGTCAACCGCATCTACATCGAAGACGGGTCGGACATCGAGCGCGAGCTCTATCTCGCCCTGCTCGTCGACCGCGTGACCAGCCGCGTCTCCTTCGTCTGCTCGACCGAGGGCGGCATGGACATCGAAGAGGTCGCCGCCTCCACCCCCGAGAAAATCCTGTCGTTCTCCGTCGACCCGGCCACCGGCTACCAGCCGTTCCATGGCCGCCGCGTCGCCTTTGCCCTCGGCCTCGGCCTCGAAGGCGCTGCCATGAAGCAGTGCGTCAAGCTGATGGGCCAGCTCTACAAGGCCTTCGTCGAGAAGGACATGGAGATGCTGGAGATCAACCCGCTGATCGTCATGCCCGGTGGCAACCTCAAGGTTCTCGATGCCAAGCTCGGCTTCGACGGCAACGCGCTTTACCGCCAGCCCGACGTCGCCAACCTGCGCGACGAGACCGAGGAAGACGCCAAGGAACTCGAAGCCTCCAAGTATGATCTCAACTACATCGCTCTGGATGGTGAGATCGGCTGCATGGTGAACGGCGCGGGCCTCGCGATGGCCACGATGGACATCATCAAACTCTACGGCGCCGAGCCGGCCAACTTCCTCGACGTGGGTGGCGGCGCCACCAAAGAGAAGGTGACCGAGGCGTTCAAGATCATCACCTCCGACGACAACGTCAAAGGCATTCTGGTGAACATCTTCGGCGGCATCATGCGCTGCGACGTGATCGCCGAGGGCGTCATCGCCGCGGTGAAAGAAGTGGGCCTGCAGGTTCCGCTGGTCGTCCGCCTCGAAGGCACCAACGTGGAGCTTGGCAAGAAGATCATCAACGAGTCCGGTCTCGACGTGATCGCTGCCGACAACCTCTCCGACGGCGCCGAGAAGATCGTGAAAGCGGTCAAGGGCTGATGCATCCCGGGGGCGCCGCGGCGCTCCCGTCCCGGAATTCAGGCTGCGCCCCGTCGCAGCGACAATCAGGAGAACGCCACAATGGCAGTCCTCGTTGACGAAAATACCAAAGTCATCTGTCAGGGCCTGACCGGCTCGCAGGGCACCTTCCACACCGAGCAGGCCATCGCCTACGGCACCAAGATGGTCGGCGGCGTGACCCCCGGCAAAGGCGGCCAAGAGCACCTCGGCCTGCCCGTGTTCAACTCGGTCCACGAAGCCAAGCACGTGACCGAAGCCAACGCCTCGGTGATCTATGTGCCGCCGCCCTTCGCCGCGGACTCGATCCTCGAAGCGATCGACGCCGGCATCGAGCTGATCATCTGCATCACCGAGGGCATTCCCGTCCTCGACATGATGAAGGTGAAGCGCGCTCTGGTAGACAGCAAGTCGCGCCTGATCGGCCCGAACTGCCCGGGTGTCATCACCCCGGACGCCTGCAAGATCGGCATCATGCCCGGCCACATCCACAAGCGTGGCTCGGTCGGCGTTGTGTCGCGCTCGGGCACCCTCACCTATGAGGCCGTGAAGCAGACCACCGACATGGGCCTCGGCCAGTCGTCGGCAGTCGGCATCGGCGGCGACCCGATCAAAGGCACCGAACACATCGACGTGCTCGACATGTTCCTCGACGATCCGGAAACCGAATCCATCATCATGATCGGTGAGATCGGTGGCTCGGCCGAAGAAGAGGCCGCCGAGTTCCTCAAGGAGCAGAAGAAGAAAGGCCGCTGGAAACCGACCGCTGGCTTCATCGCAGGCCGCACGGCCCCTCCGGGCCGCCGCATGGGCCACGCTGGCGCGATCGTCGCCGGTGGCAAAGGCGGCGCCGAGGACAAGATCGAAGCGATGAAATCGGCAGGTATCGTCGTGGCAGACAGCCCGGCGACGCTTGGTGAGGCTGTCCTCAAAGCCATCAAAGGCTAAATAGCACTCAGCAGGGCGGTTTACGCCGCCCTGCACCCCCGAAATACTCCGGCCAAGGGTTTCGACCCGACCGCCAGCCGGAGCATCATGACGGGGGCCTTCATCAAGGGCCCTCCTCCTGCTGCTTCAACGATCGGTCAGAAAGGAATGCGCGCGATGACGGATCAAGGCTCGAATGACCAGTTCCACGCCCTCAGCTTCATGCAGGGCGCGAACGCGGAATATCTCGAACAGATGTATGCTCGCTACGCCAACGACCCCAACGCGGTCGATGAGGCATGGAGCGAGTTCTTCAAACACCTCGGCGACGACGAGGACAGCGTGAAGGCCGAGGCGAAAGGCGCCTCGTGGGAACGCGCCGACTGGCCGCCGACCCCCGATGACGACCTGACCGCCGCAATCACCGGCGAATGGCCGATGATGCCCCCCGCCGAGGCGAAGGGCGCTGGCAAGAAGATCGCCGCCAAGGCCTCCGAGCAGGGCGTTTCGGTCACCGACGACCAGATCAAGCGCGCCGTGCTCGACTCGATCCGCGCGCTGATGATCATCCGGGCGCACCGCATCCGTGGCCACCTCGCCGCCGATCTCGACCCGCTGGGCCTGCACGGTCGCGATCCGCACCCCGAGCTTGACCCCAAGGCCTATGGCTTCACCGAAGCCGACATGGACCGCCCGATCTTCATCGACAACGTGCTCGGCCTGCAGGTCGCCTCGATGCGCGAGATCATGGGCGTGCTGCAGCGCACCTACTGTGGCACCTTCGCGCTGCAGTACATGCACATCTCGGACCCCGAACAGTCGGCATGGCTGAAAGAGCGGATCGAGGGCTACGGCAAGGAAGTGAAGTTCACCCGCGAAGGGCGCCGCGCCATCCTCAACAAGATGGTCGAGGCAGAGGGCTTCGAGAAGTTCCTGCACGTCAAATACATGGGCACCAAGCGCTTCGGTCTCGACGGCGGCGAGAGCTTGGTCCCCGCGCTGGAGCAGATCATCAAGCGCGGCGGCGCGCTCGGCATCAAGGAGATCGTCTTCGGCATGCCGCACCGCGGTCGCCTGTCGGTGCTGGCCAACGTGCTGCAAAAGCCCTACCGCGCGATCTTCAACGAATTCCAGGGCGGCTCGTTCAAGCCCGAGGACGTTGATGGTTCGGGTGACGTGAAATACCACCTCGGCGCCTCTTCGGACCGCACCTTCGACGGGAACGAAGTGCACATCTCGCTGACCGCCAACCCCTCGCACCTCGAGGCGGTGAACCCGGTGGTTCTGGGCAAGGTCCGCGCCAAGCAGGACCAGCTCAAGGACACCGAGCGCCGTCAGGTGCTGCCGGTGCTGCTGCACGGCGACGCGGCCTTCGCCGGTCAGGGCGTCGTGGCCGAATGCTTCGCGCTGTCGGGTCTGCGCGGCCACCGCACGGGCGGCACCATCCACGTCGTGGTGAACAACCAGATCGGCTTCACCACCGCGCCGCACTTCTCGCGCTCCTCGCCCTACCCAACCGACAACGCGCTGGTGGTCGAGGCGCCGATCTTCCACGTCAACGGCGACGACCCCGAGGCCGTGGTGCACGCTGCCAAGGTCGCGACCGAGTTCCGCCAGAAGTTCGGCAAGGACGTGGTCATCGACATCTTCTGCTACCGCCG
Source organism: Salipiger sp. ABF4_146 (assembly GCF_056161345.1). Lineage (NCBI taxonomy): Bacteria > Pseudomonadati > Pseudomonadota > Alphaproteobacteria > Rhodobacterales > Roseobacteraceae > Salipiger > Salipiger sp. ABF4_146. The sequence continues at coordinate 284,795 of NZ_JBSWYX010000002.1, forward strand.
GTTTGGTCACAACGAGGGCGACGAGCCCATGTTCACCAACCCGATCATGTACAAGAAGATCAAGCAGCAGAAGACCACGCTGACGCTCTACACCGATCGCCTCGTCAAGGACGGGCTGATCCCCGAGGGCGAGATCGAGGACATGAAGGCGGCCTTCCAGTCGCACCTCAACGAAGAGTTCGAGGCGGGCAAGACCTACAAGCCGAACAAGGCCGACTGGCTTGACGGCCGCTGGTCGCACCTCGACGCGCAGAAGGAAGGCAACTACCAGCGCGGCGAAACCGCCCTCAAGGAAGAGACCCTCGCCGAGATCGGCAAGGGGCTGACCTCGGTGCCCGAGGGCTTCCCGCTGCATCGCACGGTGGGCCGCTTCCTCGACGCGCGTTCGAAGATGTTCGAAAGCGGTCAGGGCTTTGACTGGGCCACCGGCGAAGCGCTGGCCTTCGGCTCGCTGCTCACCGAGGGCTACCCGGTGCGTCTGGCCGGTCAGGACAGCACGCGCGGCACCTTCTCGCAGCGCCACTCCGGCCTGATCAATCAGGACAACGAAGAGCGCTACTACCCGCTCAACAACATCCGCGAGGGTCAGGCCCGCTACGAGGTCATCGACTCCGCGCTGTCGGAATACGCGGTCTCGGGCTTCGAATACGGCTACTCGCTGGCCGAGCCCAACGCGCTGGTGCTCTGGGAAGCGCAGTTCGGCGATTTCGCCAATGGTGCGCAGATCATGTTCGACCAGTTCATCTCGTCGGGTGAAAGCAAATGGCTGCGCATGTCGGGCCTCGTGTGCCTGCTGCCGCACGGCTACGAGGGTCAGGGCCCCGAGCACTCCTCGGCACGCCTCGAGCGCTTCCTGCAGATGTGCGGTCAGGACAACTGGATCGTCGCCAACGTGTCGACCCCGGCCAACTACTTCCACATCCTGCGCCGCCAGCTGCACCGCAGCTACCGCAAGCCGCTGATCATGATGACGCCAAAATCGCTGCTGCGTCACAAGCTGGCGGTCTCCGAGGCGAAGGACTTCACCACCGGCTCCTCGTTCCACCGCGTCCTCTGGGACAGCGCGGAATCGGGCGAGAGCGACACCAAGCTGGTGGCCGACGACAAGATCAAGCGCGTCGTGATGTGTTCGGGCAAGGTCTACTACGACCTGCTCGAAGAGCGCGACACCCGCGGCATCGACGATGTCTACCTGCTGCGGATCGAGCAGTTCTACCCCTTCCCGGCGATCTCGCTGGTCAAGGAGCTGGAACGCTTCAAGGGCGCCGAGATGATCTGGTGCCAGGAAGAGCCCAAGAACCAGGGCGCCTGGACCTTCATCGAGCCCAACATCGAATGGGTGCTGGGGCGGATCGACGCCACGCACAAGCGGCCGGTCTACGTCGGTCGCGCCACCTCGGCCTCGCCCGCCACGGGCCTGGCCAGCCAGCACAAGGCACAGCAAGAGGCGCTTGTGAACGAAGCGCTGACCATCGAAGGGAAATGAAGCGATGACGACCGAAGTGCGCGTCCCCACGCTGGGCGAATCCGTGACCGAAGCCACGGTGGCCACCTGGTTCAAGAAACCCGGCGATTCCGTCGCCGTTGACGAGATGCTCTGCGAGCTCGAGACCGACAAGGTGACCGTCGAGGTCCCCTCGCCCGTCGCTGGCGTGCTCGAAGACATCGTCGCCAAGGAAGGTGACACCGTGGGCGTCGATGCCCTGCTGGCCAATGTCGCCCCCGCTGGCGAAGCCGGCTCGACCACCGTCGAAGAGCGCCCCTCGGCCAAAACCGAGGACGCGCCCGCGCCCTCCGGTGACGGCGAAGAGGTCAAGGTGATGGTGCCCACGCTTGGCGAGTCGGTTTCCGAAGCCACCGTCGCGACCTGGTTCAAAAAGGTCGGTGACAGCGTCGCCGCCGACGAGATGCTCTGCGAGCTGGAAACCGACAAGGTTTCCGTCGAAGTGCCCGCGCCCGCCGCTGGCACGCTGACCTCGATCATCGCCGAGGAAGGCACCACGGTTCAGGCCGGCGGCCAGCTCGCCGTGCTCGGCGGCGCCTCCGGCGCGGTCGACCCCACCGCCGGGCAGACCACCCAGTACGACACGCCCGCCGCAGGCGACGGCAACGGCTCCAAGGACATCGAAGACGCTCCGGCGGCGAAGAAGGCCATGGCCGAGGCTGGCCTCAGCCGCGATCAGGTGCAGGGCTCGGGCAAAGACGGCCGCGTGATGAAGCACGACGTCTCCGCCGCGCTCGATGCCGCCAAGTCGGCACCGGCTCCGGCCGCCCCGGCACAGGCCAAGCGCGCGCCGAGCCCGGCAGAGGATGCCGCCCGCGAAGAGCGCGTCAAGATGACCCGCCTGCGCCAGACCATCGCCAAGCGCCTCAAGGACGCGCAGAACACCGCAGCCATGCTGACCACCTACAACGAGGTGGACATGACCGAGGTGATGGCGCTGCGCAAACAGTACAAAGACCTCTTCGAGAAGAAGCATGGCGCCCGTCTCGGCTTCATGTCCTTCTTCACCAAGGCCTGCTGCCATGCCCTGAAGGAAGTCCCCGAGGTCAACGCCGAGATCGACGGCACCGACGTGGTCTACAAGAACTTCGTGCACATGGGCATCGCCGCCGGCACGCCGCAGGGCCTCGTGGTTCCGGTGCTGCGCGACGTCGACCAGAAGTCCTTTGCCGAGATCGAACTGGAGATCGCCGAGAAGGGCAAGCGCGCCCGTGACGGCAAGCTCTCCATGGCCGAGATGCAGGGCGGCACCTTCACCATCTCCAACGGTGGCGTCTACGGCTCGCTGATGTCCTCTCCGATCCTCAACCCCCCGCAGTCGGGCATCCTCGGCATGCACAAGATCCAGGACCGGCCGATGGTCGTCGGTGGCGAGATCAAGATCCGCCCGATGATGTATCTGGCGCTCAGCTACGATCACCGCATCGTCGACGGCAAAGGCGCCGTGACCTTCCTCGTGCGCATCAAAGAAGCGCTCGAGGATCCGCGCCGCCTGCTGATGGATCTGTGATCCCCTGCCGGGGCACGTGCCCGAGACGGGCCGCACGCCCCGCATGACCTTTGTTCCGCCCGGCCTCCGGGCGGAACGCAAAGCGCCGATATATCTGCGATGGAGGACCCGATGAGCCAGCAGCTCCTGCTCCGCTACGACAGTTTCGACCGCGCCCGCTTCGACGACGAGGCGGAAAACCGCGCCAACGCCGGGCTCACCCTGCTGCAGCTTTGGCTTGAGGGCAGTGCGGCGCATTGGGCGCTCTTCTCCGTCAACGATGCCGACAAGGCCAAAAACTGGCTCAAGCAGGACGAAGCCCTCGGCCACGGCCCCAGCGCCGCGCATTTCCTGAGCACCGCCTGACCCCATCATGACGCCGGAACTCTTTGCCCTCACCCTCGCCGCGCTGCTGCAGGTCTGCCAGATGGCCCTCTACTCGGTGCTCGCGCAGCGGCAGGTTGGCCGCGCCTACGCGGTCTCGCCCCGCGACGAGGGCCGCGAGCTCGACGGGCTCGCAGGCCGCGCGCAGCGCGCCATGAACAACCATTTCGAAGGGCTCATCCTCTTCACCATCGCGGTGATGGTGGTGACCTACGCCGACAAGGGCGGCAGCGGCTCGGCGCTCTGCGCGCTGGTCTATCTCGGCGCCCGCGTGCTCTATGTCCCCGCCTATCTCTTCGGCTGGGCGCCCTGGCGCTCGCTGATCTGGGCCGTCGGCTTGCTGGCCACGGTGCTGATGCTGATCGGGGCGCTGCTGTGAGCCTTCGTCTAGACAAAAATATCCCGGGGGAGGCCGCGCCCCGCGCGGTCGGGGGCAGCGCCCCCGCCTCCCTCCCCGCCTTTGCATATGCATGGCCCGTGCATGGAATGTGCACGCCCCGTGCCCCCCAGAATACCCGATAGGAGACCCCAATGGCACAATACGACGTCATCGTGATCGGCGCCGGCCCCGGCGGCTATGTGGCCGCCATCCGCTGCGCCCAGCTCGGCCTGAAGACCGCCTGCGTGGAGGGCCGCGAGACCCTCGGCGGCACCTGCCTCAACGTCGGCTGCATTCCCTCCAAGGCGCTGCTGCACGCGTCGCACCAACTGCACGAGGCAGAGCACAACTTCGCCAAGATGGGCCTCACCGGCGCCGCGCCGAAGGTCGACTGGACGCAGATGCTCTCCTACAAGAACGACGTGATCGGCCAGAACACCAAGGGCATCGAGTTCCTGTTCAAGAAGAACAAGGTCGACTGGCTCAAGGGCTGGGGCTCGATCCCCGAAGCCGGCAAGGTCAAAGTCGGTGACGAGGTCTATGAGGCCAAGAACATCATCGTCGCCACCGGCTCCGTGCCCGCCTCCGTGCCGGGCGCCGAGGTCGAGATCGACGAGAAAATCGTTGTCACCTCCACCGGCGCGCTGGAGCTTGGTGAAATTCCCAAGAAGATGGTCGTCATCGGCGCCGGCGTGATCGGCCTCGAGATGGGCTCGGTCTACTCGCGCCTCGGCACCGAGGTCGAGGTGATCGAATTCCTCGACGCCATCACCCCCGGCATGGACGCCGAGGTGCAGAAGACCTTCCAGAAGATGCTCGCCAAGCAGGGTCTGAAGTTCACCATGGGCGCGGCGGTGTCCAAGGTCGAAACCAAGGACGGCAAGGCGACGGTCAGCTACAAGCTGCGCAAGGATGACTCCGAGCACAGCACCGACGCCGACGTGGTGCTCTGCGCCACCGGCCGCGCGCCCTATACCGACGGGCTCGGCCTCGAGGCGCTTGGCGTGAAGCTGAGCAAGCGTGGCCAGATCGAGACCGACGGCCACTGGCAGACCGCCGCCAAGGGCATCTACGCCATCGGCGATGCCATCGACGGCCCGATGCTTGCACACAAGGCCGAGGACGAGGGCATGGCCTGCGCCGAGGTCATCGCCGGCAAGGCGGGCCACGTGAACTACGACGTGATCCCCTCGGTGATCTACACCCACCCCGAGGTGGCTGCGGTCGGCAAGACCGAAGCCCAGCTCAAGGAAGAGGGTCGCGCCTACAAGGTCGGCAAGTTCTCGTTCATGGGCAACGGCCGCGCCAAGGCGGTGTTTGCCGGAGACGGCTTCGTGAAGCTGATCGTCGACAAGGAAACCGACCGTGTGCTTGGCTGCCACATCATCGGCCCGGCGGCCGGCGACCTGATCCACGAGATCTGCGTGGCAATGGAATTCGGTGCCTCCGCTGAAGACGTCGCTCTGACCTGCCACGCCCACCCGACCTTCTCGGAAGCGGTGCGCGAGGCGGCGCTGGCCTGCGGCGACGGCGCGATCCACGCCTGATCGTCACGACACCCAATTCAAAGGCCCCCGAGTGACGCTCGGGGGCCTTTTTCATGCGCTGCGCACCGGCCTGCGTTGCCAGCGGCCAACCGGAAAGCCACGGTCTGCGCCTGAAATTTCCGCAACGTCACGCGACGCTTGCGAGTTCACGCCAACGCGAGGTAAGCTCAACCTAAGATCGTTTGTATTCCGTCATTTCGCGCCGACCGCACCCAAATCTTCCGGTCATTCAGCAGGGAACCGATTTCATGTCCAAGCTCGCACTCACCTCCGCTCTGGCTCTTGTCCTTGCCGCGCCCGCCGCATTTGCGCAGAGCGGCGAGCAGGACCTCTCTTCCGCCGCCAGCGACCCTACGGCCTCGCTCACCGCCTACGTCTTTCAGAACTTCTACACGTCTCAGTATCACGGGCTCGACGATGCCGAAGGCAACCGGATGCAGTTTCGCATGGCGGTGCCCTACCAACTGGGCAGCACCAGCAACATCTTCCGTCTGACCCTGCCCTATCTGACCGAAAGCCCGTCGGACAACACCGGCTTTTCGGATGCAACGGTCTTCAACCTGACCACCTTTGATCGCAGCTGGGGCCGCTTCGGCCTCGGGGCTGTGGCGCTGTTGCCCAGCGGCGACGACGACCTGAGCACCGAGCGCTGGGGCCTTGGCCCGGCGGCGGGTTTCATCGCGCAGGCGAACTGGGGCATCTGGGGTGTCTTCAACCAGAACATCATCGACATGGGCGGCGACGTCGACCGAAACCCGGTCGATCTGTCGATCATCCAGCCGATCGTCAACGTCTCGATGGCCGACGGCTGGTCGGTGGGCACATCGGATATGTCGATCACCTACGACTGGGACGCCGAAGAGTGGGTGAGCCTGCCGCTCGGCGTGCAGCTCAACAAGCTGGTGACCATGGGCACCACGCCGGTGCAGTTCGGCCTGAGCTACGAGTATAACTTCTACGACGATGGCAACGGCCCCGAGGACACCTTCGGCTTCACCATGAAGATCCTCGTGCCCTGAGGCCTGCCTGCCGCCCCTCGCCTACCAGAGCGTGGCGGCAGCCCGAGCGGGCCATTCGCGATCGTAAGCCTCGCCGTCGGTGGCGCCCTGCGTCGCTTCGGCGAGGAACTCGCCGATGGTCGGCAAATCGGCGCTTTCGTCCTTGCCCGACCATGTGCCTGCCCGCATCAGCGCGCGGGCGCATTGGGTGTAGATCTCGGAAATCTCGATGATCGCCACGGTTGCGGGCAGCCGGCCCTTCTTTTCGAAACGCCCCCGCAGGGTTTCGTCATCGGTCAGCCATGCGGTGCCGTTCACCCGCACCACATTGGTGCTGCCGGGGACGAAGAACATCAGCGACACCCGCCCGTCCTCGACGATGTTGCGCAGCGAGTCGAGCCGGTTGTTGCCGCGCCAGTCGGGCAGCGCCAAAGTCCCCGGGTCGAGTTCCAGCACCACCGAGCCATCGTCGCCGCGCGGCGAGCCATCGGTACCCTCCGCCCCCACGGTGGTCAGCACGCAAAGTTTCGACGTCGCGATCCAGCGCCGGTAGAGCGGCGTCATGCGCCGCACCACCTTGTCCAGCGCCGCGCCGGACGGCGCGCCATAGAGCGCTTCGAGCGCCTCGATTGTGTCAATCCTGCGCAAATCCGGCCTCCACCAAGAGCCGGTTGGACGCCGTTTCCACCTCGTCTTCCAGTTTGGCGAGGAAGGCCTTGGTCGGCATCCCCGGCGCGATCACCGGCAGGAACTCCACCACCGCCGTGCCGGGCTTGCGGTAGATGCCACGCTTTGGCCAGAACACCCCAACGTTGGTCGCCACCGGCACGCAGGCCTCGCCGCTCTGGCTGTAGAGGATCGCCGTGCCAACCTTGTAGGGCAACGTCTCGCCCGGCGGCACGCGGGTGCCCTGCGGGTAGATGATCAGCTGGCCGGGGTGCTCCTTGGCGCTTTGCTTGACGTCCGCCACCATCTTGGAGATCGCCGCGCCGCGCTTACCGCGGTTCACCGGCACGCAGCCGATGCGGGTGGCGTATTGCCCTAGGATCGGGGTGAACAGCAGCTCGCGCTTCATGATGAACTTGCCCGCAGGAACCGCGCCGAACAGCAAGATGATGTCGAAGAAGCTCTGGTGCTTGGCCGCGACAATCAGCTCGCCTTGCGGGATCTCGCCCCGGATCTCGCTCTTCAGCCCGACCATCCACGCCGCCGTCCAACGCACCCAGCGGCACCAGCCGACGCAGGCGATGCGCGCACCGCGGCTCGAGAAGAGCGCCCAAGGGAAAAACAGCAGACCGATCACCGCCATCGCCAGATAAGCCTGACATACGAAGATCAGCGAACGGGTCCATTGCAGCGCGTAGGCCATCAGCTCAAATCTCCCAGTACCCGGCGCGCGGCGATCGCCGTCGCGGCGAAGGCCACCGCCGCCGTCAGCAGCGGCACCAGCAGCGGAAACACCCAGTGCCAGCCGACGAAAGAAAGGCCGGTCAGAAAGCCCGCGGTCTCGTCGCTGGCGGGCATCAGCATCAGCGCCCCGGCCCCCAGCGCCGCCCCCACGGCGGCGCCGCCAAGGGCGCGCAGAGTGAACCGGCGGACGAAGGCACGGGCAATATAGGCGTCGGTGGCGCCCACCAGGCGCAGCACGGTGATCACCTGCGCATTGGCCGCCAGCGCGGCATTGGCCGCCAGCGTCACCATCGCCGCCACCGCGCCCGCGATCAGCAGGATCGACACCGCTCCCAGCAGCCGCAGCCGACCAGCCGCCGCCACCAGCGGGCGGCGCCAGCGCGTGTGGTCATCCAGCACCGCGCCCGGCACCTCGGCTTGCAGCCGCAAACGGAGGCCTGCGGAGTCATAGCCCTCGGCGTCTTCGATCACCTCGATCAGCTGCGGCACCGGCAGGTCGGCAAGTGGCAGGTCGGGCCCGAACCACGGCTCCAGCAGCGCTTGTTGCTCATCCTCGCTCAGCGCCCGCGCCGAGGCGACGCCGGGTGTCTGTGCCAGCAGCCGCAGCGCCGCCTCGGTCTGTTGCGCCTGCTGCCCCGCCGGAGCCGAAATGCGCACCGTGGAGGCCCGTGCCAGTTCCTCGCCCCAGCTATCCGCCAGCCGCCCCGCCGCCAGCGACAGCGCCAGCGCAAACACCGCAAGAAAGGCCATGGCCGCGGCGGCAAACAGCGTCAGCCGCGCGGTATAGCCGGTTGGCGGCACGACCCGGTCGGCACCCGTATCGCCATGCGTCAGCGCCCCCAAAGAATCCCGCACCAGCCTCACAGGTCCGCCCCCGCCGCCTGCAACCGGCGATTGGAGATCCGCAGAACCCGCGCCTGCACCTGACTCTTCGCCGAGCGGATGAGGCCGAGGTCATGCGTCGCGATGAGGATCGTCTTGCCCATCCGGTTAAGCTCGACCAGCAGGCGCAGCAGCCGCTGCGACATCTCCCAATCGACGTTGCCGGTGGGCTCATCCGCTAGGATCACCTCGGGCGACATGATCACCGCACGGGCAAGCGCCGCGCGCTGCCTCTCGCCGCCCGAAAGCTCCGGCGGCAGCGCTTCGGCGCGGCTCTTGAGGCCCACCCACGTCATCAACTCGACAAGGTTCTGCGCCAGATCGGGACCGCCCTCGCCCGCCACCGTCAGCGGCAGCGCGACATTTTCCGCCACCGACAGGTGATCGAGAAACTGGCAGTCCTGATGCACCACGCCAATGCGGCGGCGGCTCATCGCGATGGCGTCACGGTCCATGCGCCGCACATCCTCGCCAAACAGCCGGGCATGCCCAGCGGTGGGCACCAGCGCGCCATAACACAGCTTCAGGAGCGTCGTCTTGCCCGCGCCCGACGGGCCGGTGAGAAAGTGGAACGACCCGGGTGCCAGCTGCAGCGTGAGCCCGCTCAGCAGCTCGCCCCCGCCATAGCTGTAGGCCACATTGTCGAGTTCGATCACGCCCGCGCGCCCCCGGTAAAAACGATGCCCTGTTGTGCCCGAGCCGCGACCCAGTTGCAATCCGTGGGCCTGCCGGAAAATAGGCTTTCCCGCTCGTCCACGGCAACCTATTGTCGGCAAAGGGATGTGGCCAGAACAGATGGAAAGCTAAAGACAATATGCGGCTGATTTGCCCCAATTGCGGCGCGCAATACGAGGTGCCGGTCGACGTGATCCCCACGGGCGGTCGCGACGTGCAATGCTCGGACTGCGGCCACACTTGGTTCCAGCTACACCCAGACGATGCGCCGGGCGATCTTCAGCCCGAAACGCCCGAAGAGGCTGCCGAAGACGCTCTGGCCGCAACCACGCCGGACGCGGACACCCCCGTCTCCGACACCCCCGTCTCCGAGCCCGAAGCGCCGGCCCCGGAAACGCCTCCCGAGATCAACGAATTTGCCGCCGAACTGCGCGCCGCACTGGCCGCGCGCGGTGGCAGCGATGTCCACCCCAGCGCCGCGACGCCCGCAGCAGACGCACCGGACGACGAGGCCGAGCAAGGCCCGCTCGATCCGCCACTGCCGCCCGAAGAAGTGCCGGTGCCGCGCCGCCCCGCCCGCGCCCGTGGCCTTGATCCTTCTGTTGCCGAGGTGCTGCGTCAGGAAGCCGAGCACGAGTCGCGTCGCCGCACCGATGCCGATCCTCTGGAGAGCCAGCCCGAGCTTGGTCTTGGCGAGCCTGACGAGGATGATGCCGCCCGCCGTGCCCGGGATGCGCGTGCCCATATGGCCCGCATTCGTGGCGATGCGCCGCTCGGCGGCGCGCCCGAAGAGGCCGAAGACGTCGATGTGCCGCCGACCAACGATCCGTTCGCGCCCGAACCCGAGCACCCGGCGCTGGCCAATTCGCGCCGCGAGTTGCTGCCCGACATCGAAGAGGTCAACCAGACCCTGCGGGTCACCAGCGAGCCGCGCCGCATGGAAACGGCGCAGGGCCGCGCCCTCGACGCAGAGGAAGTCGAGCAGCAGGGCAGCAACTTTGCCCGCGGTTTTGGTGTGATGCTGATCCTCGCGGTGCTGGCGGTGCTGCTCTATGCGCTGGCTCCGGTGATCATCGGTGCCGTGCCGGCTCTGGCGCCGCTGATCGATCCCTATGTGGCGGCGGTCGACGGGCTACGGCTCTGGCTCGACAGTCAGCTTGGCGCGCTGATCGGCTGACGCGCGCCGCATGTCCATCGACATGCCAAGACCGCACAACAAGACCGCAAAAGGGGGCCCATGGGCCCCCTCTTTTTTGCTTCCGTGCGGCGCTTGAGGTGCGGCGCGCCTCAGCCGCGCCCCTTCCACGGCACCAGCTTGCGCTCGGCCAGCCGCATCAGCATGTCGATGCCAAAGCCGATCACCCCGATCAGGATGATCCCCATGATCACGATGTCGGTCAGCTGGAACTTCGAGGCGACCATGATCATCATCCCCGCGCCCTTCTCGGCCGCCACCAGTTCGGCGGCCACCACGGTGCCCCAGCAGACCCCCATGGCGACGCGCGCGCCGGTGAAAATATCGGGCAGCGAGTTGGGAATGATCACGTGGCGCAGGATCTGCACCTTGCTGGCGCCCAGAGAATAGGCCGCATGCACCTTGGAGATCTTCACTCCCGACACGCCAGAGCGCGCGGCGATGGCCATGATCCACAGCGCCGCGAGGAACAGCAGGATGATCTTGCCGGTCTCGCCGATACCCGCCCAGATGATCACCAGCGGGATGAGGGCCAGCGGCGGCACCGGGCGCATGAACTCGACGATAGGATCGAACCAGCCGCGGAACCAATCCGACAGGCCCATGGCATAGCCCAGCGGAATGCCGATCAGCGCGCCGAAGAAGAAGCCCGCGATCACCCGGAAGAGCGACCAGCCCAGGTGCTCCCACAGCGTGCTGTCGCGGTAGCCGTCGCGGGCAATCTCGACCAGCCGCGACAGCACCGCTTCGGGTGCGGGCAGCCAGATCGGCTCCATCTGCCAGCCCTTGGCGGGCTCGAAGTTGAGCGTGCCCTTGGGCGACATCCCGACACGGCCGAACTCGGTCATCACCTCGCCGCCCGGCGCGATCGGCGTGCCGTTGACGGCGACGACGGTGTGGCCTTCATCGCGGCCCAACTCGTCATTGCGGTCGACGCGCACCAGCCCCGAGCGCCATGCGCCGACGCTGGCGCTGTCGTTCTTCGCCCAGCCCTCGCCCGGGTCGACCTCGGGGTCTTCCGTGTCGTCGCCCACCGGGAAGACGCGCACGGTCACCGTGGCATCGTCGGGCTCTACCCCGTCCGCCTCGGCGGTGTAGGTGAAGCTGGCATCGCCCACGTAGGGCCCCGGCGCATGCAGAAAGCCCGGCACCCAGGATGAGCCGGTGAACGCGCCCCAGAGCAGGAAGATGGTCAGGATCGAGACAACGCTGGCGATGCGGCTGGGACGCACGGCGCTCTCGTCGCCGAAGGTGACGGTCTTGCGGGCGGTGAAATCGTTCAGCGCGCGGTGCACCAGCAGCTTCACCAGCAGCCAGCTCACCACGAAGATGGCGATGTAGAGGGCGAAAACGATCATTGGCCTGCCCCTCCTGCTTCGGCGCGGCCCATGATTTCTTCTTCCATGTTCCAGATCATGCCGAGGATTTCCTCGCGGGTGCTGTTGAACTCGGGATGTTTCTTCACCCCGCGCAGGTCCTGCCCGGCACCAAGGTCGGCAAAGGGCAGGCGGTACTCGCGGTGGATGCGGCCCGGACGCGGCGCCATGACCAGCAGCCGCTCGCCCAGAAGGAGCGCCTCTTCGACCGAGTGTGTGATCAGGACGATGGTCTTGCCGGTCTCCTTCCAGAGCTTCAGCACAAGGCTCTGCATCTTCTCACGGGTCAGCGCGTCGAGCGCGCCCAGCGGCTCGTCCATCAAGATCACGTCGGGATCATTGGCCAGACAGCGGGCCAACGCCACGCGCTGCTGCATGCCGCCCGACAACTCGTAGACCGCCTTTTCCTTGAAGTCGCGCAGACCGACCACGTCCAGCAGATGATCGACGGTGGCGGCATAATCCTTTTCGCGCTGGCCAGCCATGCGCGGGCCGAAGCTGACGTTGTCGCGCACGTTCATCCATTCGAAAAGCGCGCCCTGCTGGAACACCATGCCGCGCTCGGCGGCGGGCCCGCGCACCTCGTGGCCGTTCAGCACGATCTTGCCTTCGGTCGGCGCGAGAAAGCCCGCCACGATGTTCAGCAGCGTGGTCTTGCCGCAGCCCGAGGGCCCCAGCACCGACAGCAGCTCGCCTTGCGCAAGGTCCAGCGAGACGTCCTTCAGCGCCTGCACCGAGCCACCGTTGGGCAGGTCGAAACGCATCGACAGGTTCTGGATGGATAGTCCGCTCATGATCCGCCTTTCGCGGCCGTCGCCGCGGTTCGGGGGGATGCCCCCGGTCTTGATGTTCTGTCTTGATGTTCTGTCTGGGTGGTTTGTCTAGGGAATGTCCCGGCGGCAGCCCCCAACCGCCGGAACAAAAGGGCCCAAGGGCCTTACATCGAGCCTGCCGAGGACAGCGGGCCGGTGTTCACATGCTCTTCGTAGCTGTCGAGCGCGGCGTCGATCGAGCCGGCTTCGACAAAGACATCCGCCACGCCTTTCATGAACTCGGCAGCGGCGCCGCCCAGCCACTTTTCAGAAAGCTGCGTTTCGGTGTCGGGGAAGACGAAGGTGGCCAGCGTCTCGGCGGTGGCGTCTTCGTCCATGCCCGCGTCGGCGGCGATCACCGGCAGCATCTCGGCGTGGTTCGACTCGTCGGCCCACATGGCATTGGCCTCGGCGGTCACCTTCAGGAAGGCGGCCACGAGATCGGAGTTCTCGGCCACCCAAGACGCCGGGGCGGAGGTCACGTCGAAGACGAGGATGCCGAGGTCTTCCTTCTCGGCGCCGGTCAGCAGCACGTTGCCATGCTCGAGCATACGGCGCAGCGAGCCGCCCCAGCCGCAGGCCATATCGACCGAGCCCTGCGCGATGGCCGCGGCGCCATCCGGCGGCGCCATATCGACGATCTCGAGGCTTTCAAGCGGCACGCCGAAGTGATCCATCTGCTTGAGGAAGCCATAGTGCGCGGCGGTGCCCAGCGGCACGGCGACCTTCTTGCCTTCCAGTTCGTCGGCGCTGTCCTTGTCGATCTCCAGTTCCGAGCGCACGACGCAGTTGTCGTTGTCGGCATAGCTGACGGCGACGTCGAGCGCTTGCAGGTCCTGCCCCGCCGAGACGGCGACCACGAAGGGCGGCACGCCTTGGCTGACCGACAGCTGCACATCGCCCGAGGCCATGGCGGCGGACATGGCGGTGCCGGTGTCGAAACTCACCCAGTTGATGTCGACGCCCATTTCCTCTTCGTACATGCCCTGCGCCTTGGCGTATTCGAACGGCATCGGCCATTCGAGGAAATAGCCGACGGTGATCTCTTGCGCATTGGCCGCGCCGGCCAGCAGCGCCGCGGCCCCGACCGCGCCAAGCAGACTCTTCTTGATGGTCATCTCGTTTCTCCCGTTGTCCCGCCCCGTCGATTGCCGCGGGGCATTATTCCGGCCGACCCGCAGGGCGCCGGCTCGGCCCGATCCGACCGGAAATCCCCCGCTCAAGCAATGGGCAATGCCCGGATTTGCAGCAGTGACCCTTGGTTTCCCGGTGACCGCTGCTCAAAACGCAGGCAGCAAGGGCGGGAAATTCCCCAATAAAATCGGGTACTCTGCGCATCTGGCACGGAGCCGCATCGAACTGGCCTTATACATGGGTGAAATCTGGCGCTAAGACATCACTGGACTTCGGGCACATGTGCTAGCATCCCGCCTCGCGGTTCATCGCCCCTTCGCGCCGCTCCGGCGCCCGATCAGTCAGGAGACACCCCCATGGATGGCACCCTTTCCCAGAACGACCTGAGCCACGTGGTCGAGGCCGACAAGGCCCACGTCTGGCACCACCTGATGCAGCACAAGCAGTTCGAGACCTCTGACCCTAAGATCATCGTCGAGGGCAAGGGGATGCGCGTCTGGGACCAGACCGGGCGCGAACAACTGGATGCCGTGTCTGGCGCGGTCTGGACGGTGAACGTTGGCTATGGCCGCCGCAGCATTGTCGACGCGATCGCCGAGCAGTTGATGAAACTGAACTACTATGCCGGTGCCGCAGGCTCGATCCCCGGCGCTCTGTTCGCTGAGCGGCTGATCGAGAAGATGCCCGGCATGAGCCGCGTCTACTACACAAACTCAGGGTCCGAGGCGAACGAGAAAGCCTTCAAGATGGTCCGTCAGATCGCCCACAAGCGCTATGGCGGCAAAAAGCACAAGATCCTCTACCGCGAGCGCGACTACCACGGCACCACCATCGGTGCGCTTTCGGCGGGCGGTCAGCTGGAGCGCAACGCGCAGTACGGCCCGTTTGCGCCGGGCTTCGTGTCGGTGCCGCACTGTCTTGAGTATCGCGCCGGCGATCAGGGCTGGGGCGATCTGTCGGGCGAGACCTACGGCCAGCGCGCCGCCGATGCCATCGAAGAGGTGATCCTGCGCGAAGGCCCCGACACCGTGGGGGCGCTCTGCCTCGAGCCGGTGACCGCGGGCGGCGGGGTGATCGTGCCCCCGGCGGGCTACTGGCAGCGCGTGCAAGAGATCTGCCGCAAGTACGACATTCTGCTGCACATCGACGAAGTGGTCTGCGGCGTCGGGCGCACCGGCACGTGGTTCGGCTATCAGCACTACGGCGTCGAGCCTGATTTCGTGACCATGGCCAAGGGCGTCGCGTCGGGTTACGCCGCAATCGCCTGCTGCGTGACCAACGAGCGCGTCTTCGACATGTTCAAGGACGATGCCTCGGACCCGATGAACTACTTCCGCGACATTTCCACCTTCGGCGGCTGCACCGCCGGGCCCGCCGCGGCGCTGGAAAACATGCGCATCATCGAGGACGAGAACCTGCTCGAGAACACCACGCAGATGGGCCAGTACATGCTCGGCCAGCTCGAAGCGCTGAAGGACAAGCACGCGGTGATCGGCGACGCGCGCGGCAAAGGCCTGTTCCTTGGCGCCGAGCTGGTGACCGATCGTGCCACGCGCGAGCCGATGGACGAAAAGCGCACCGCTGGCGTGGTCGCTGAGGTGAACAAGCGCGGCGTCATCATTGGCATGACCAACCGCTCGATCCCCGGCTACAACAACACGCTGTGCTTCTCGCCGGCGCTGATTGCCACCAAGGACGACATCGACCAGATCATCGAGGCCGTGGACGGCGCGCTTGGCACCGTCTTCGGCTGATATGGCCGATCATCGCACCAACGAACACGGGCAGCCCATCGGGTTGCCCGTCAAAGGCAGCTTTCCCCGCCCCTTCCCGCCGCACACGGCCATGCAGGGCCGCACGGTCCGCCTCGAGCCCACGCGCCCCGAACACGCCGCCGCACTTTACGAGGCGCTGATCGAGGACAAGAGCGGCCACAGCTGGACCTATTTGCCCGGCGCGCCGCTGACCTCTCTGGAGGAAGCGCAGACATGGGTCGACACCTGCGCCGCCAGCCGTGATCCGCAGTTTTACACGCTCTGCAAGGCTGATGGCCTGCCGGTGGGAATCGCCTCCTACCTGCGCATTGACCCCAACAACGGCGTCATAGAGGTGGGCTTCATCCATTTCAGCCCGGCCCTGCAGCGCAGCGCCGCCGCGACCGAAGCCATGTACCTGATGATGAAGACCGCCTTCGACGTTCTGGGCTACCGCCGCTACGAGTGGAAATGCGACGCGCTCAACGCGCCGTCGCGCAAGGCCGCCGAGCGGCTTGGCTTCACCTACGAAGGCACCTTCCGTCAGGCGGTGGTGACCAAGGGACGCAACCGCGATACCGCATGGTTCTCAATCATCGACACCGAATGGCCGGCGATCCGGGCGCGCATGGAAACGTGGCTCGCACCGGAAAACTTCGACGGCGGGGGCCGGCAGATCGCCCGACTGAACGATCTTTAAATATAAGAAAACCAATAAAAAAGGGCCGCGAAATCGCGGCCCTGATGCTCAGTCGAGCAGGAAAGATCAGCCGTTCACGCTGTCCTTCAGCGCCTTCGCGATGGTCATCTTGACCACCTTGTCGGCCTCTTTCTTGAACTGCTCGCCGGTGGCGGGGTTGCGCACCATGCGCTCGGGACGCTCACGGCAGTAGATTTTGCCAACGCCCGGCAGGGTCACGGCGCCGCCGTCTGCAACTTCCTTGGTGATGATGCCGGTGATCGCTTCCAGAGCGGTCGACGCGGTCTTCTTGTCTGCGCCCATCTCTTCTGCCAGTGCGGCCACGAGTTGGGTTTTGGTCATCGGCTTCGCCATTTCATGGTCTCCTTGAACTGCCCGAGTACTTGGGCCCCATTGAGGTCACTTAACTCTATGTAGAGTCGAAACACAACGAATAGTGGCTTTTTGCAAGCGAAAACTACGCTATTTGCGCTGGAAAACGCCGGTTCAGAGGAAGGCTGTTTCGTCGAAGCTACGCAATTTGCGGCTGTGGATCCGTTCAAGGGGCATCGAGCGGAGACGTTCCATCGCTCTTATCCCGATCATCAAATGGCGCGCCACCTGAGTCTTGTAGAAATCCGACGCCATCCCCGGCAATTTCAGTTCGCCATGCAGTGGCTTGTCGCTGACGCACAGCAAGGTGCCGTAGGGCACGCGGAACCGAAAACCGTTGGCGGCGATGGTGGCGCTTTCCATGTCCAGCGCCACGGCGCGGCTCTGGCTGAGGCGCTGCACCGGGCCGCGCTGGTCGCGCAGTTCCCAGTTGCGATTGTCGACCGAGGCAACGGTGCCGGTGCGCATCACCCGCTTGAGGTCATACCCCGAAAGCTGCGTCTCTTCCTCGACCGCATCCTCCAGCGCCACCTGTATTTCGGCCAGCGCCGGGATCGGCACCCAGACCGGCAGATCATCGTCCAGCACCTTGTCCTCGCGCAGATAGGCATGGGCCAGCACGAAGTCCCCAAGGCTCTGCGAATTGCGCAGCCCGGCGCAATGCCCGACCATCAGCCAAGCATGCGGGCGCAGCACGGCGATGTGGTCCGTCGCGGTCTTGGCGTTCGACGGTCCCACCCCGATGTTGACCAGCGTGACCCCCGAGCCGTCAGCCCGCTTGAGGTGATAGGTCGGCATCTGCGGCATCTTCGGTGTCAGCGGGATGTCATCGTCAGCACGGGTGATTTCCACGTTGCCGGTCGACACGAAGGACGTATAGCCACTATCCGGATCAGCCAATTGCGTCCGCGCGAAAGCCTCGAATTCGCTGACGTAGAACTGGTAGTTGGTGAACAGCACGTGGTTCTGGAAATGCGCCGGATCGGTGGCGGTATAATGCGCCAGCCGGGCCAGCGAGTAATCCACCCGCTGCGCGGTGAAGGGGGCCAGCGGTTCGGTGCCGTCCGCTGCCGCCTGCGCCACGCCGTTGACGATATCGTCGTTGGTGGTGGTCAGGTCCGGCACGTCGAAGACATCGCGCAGAATGAAGCTGCCCGCCCCTTCCTGCGGCACGGTCAGTTCGGGGTAATTGGCCACCGCGAAATGCACCGGCATCGGCGTGTCCGACAGGCCGATCCGCACTGGCACGCCGTGATTTTCCAACAGCAGGCCAATCTGCTGTTTCAGGTAATGCCGAAACAGATCCGGCCGGGTGATCGAGGTGGCGTGAGTGCCGGGCTGTGAGACGTGGCCAAAGCTCAGGCGGCTGTCGATCTTCGCAAAGCTGGTCGTGGTGATCCGCACCTCGGGATAGAAGGCGCGGTAGCGCACCCCGGGATGCCCCTCGGACATAGAGGCCATGAACCGCTCCTTCAGGAACTCCGAGGCCTGCGCATAGAGCGCGCAGAGCCGCTCCACCGCCGCCTCGGCGTCGTCGAACAACTCCGGCTCGTGCGCTTCGGGGGAAACGATCTGCAATTTCGCCTGCATGTCCTGCATTTGCGGCTCCTTCCGCTATTTTGCCCGGCAGCGTGGCAGGAAGATGTGACGGGTTCAAGACCGCCCGCGCAGGGCCGCTGCGGAACCGCGATCCGGCGTCGGGCGTTCGCAGGCATGACCGCCGCACCCGACCTGATCTACTACCCCGACAGCCGCCCTGGCATCCGCCGCAGGCGCTGCGGGCGGGGCTTTTCCTACACCGCCCCCGACGGCACCCGCATCGACGACCGCACCGAGCGCGCCAGGATCGCCGCGCTGGCCGTGCCGCCCGCCTATGAGGACGTCTGGATATGCCCCCAAACCAATGGCCACCTGCAGGCCACGGGGCGCGACGCACGGGCGCGCAAGCAATACCGCTACCACCCTGACTGGACGGCGTTTCGGGCGCAGCGGAAATACAGCCATCTCGCCGCCTTCGGCGCGGCGCTGCCGAGCCTGCGGCGGGCGATCCTCACCCAGCTGCGCGAGCGTGATCCGGGCGACAAGGCCTTCGCCCTCGCCGCGACGCTGGCACTGCTCGACCGCGCCGGGCTGCGCGTCGGCAATGCCGACTACGCGCAGGAGAACGGAAGCTATGGTGCCACCACCCTGCGCGGCACACATCTACGGCTCGACGGCGGCTCGCTGCGGCTGAACTTTCCCGGAAAGGGCGGCAAACGCGTGCGCAAGGTGGTCAAGGACCGGACGCTAGAACGGGCGCTCACACGCCTCGACGATCTGCCCGGACGCGAGGTGATCGCGTGGCTTGACGAGGCTGGCACACCGCATGCCCTACGCTCTGAAGAGATCAACCTCTGGCTGGCCGAACGCACCGGCGACGCGAAGATCACCGCCAAGACCTTCCGCACGTGGAACGGCAGCGTTGCCGCACTGCAGGCGGCGCAGCGGGCCGAGCGCATAAGCATCAAACTCATGGCCGAAGCGGCCGCCGAACGCCTCGCCAACACGCCGACCGTGGCGCGCAACTCCTACATTCATCCGCAGGTGATCGCCCTTGCCGAGGCCGGCTTTCCCAAGCGGCTCGACACGGCGCCCGAGCGCGCGGGTTTGCGCCGCACCGAGGCGCAGCTTCTCACCCTGCTCGGCGGCTGATGCTCAGCCGGGCCGCAACCCGGTCTCGACCAGCATGCCGCGGCGCTTGGCCTCGTAATAATAGCCGCGCGCGTACCAGCCGATGGCCCGATCCTGACTGCCATCCGACAGCAGCCACGCGCCGCGCAGGTATTTCACCCCGTAGCGCAGATTAGTGTCAGCGTCATAAAGATCGCTCGGCGCGCCGCGAAAGCCCATGCTGCGCGCGGTGGCAGGCAGGATCTGCAGCAGCCCGTAGTAGGGTCCGTTGCGAGCCGCCGGGTTATGCGTGCTCTCGCGGATCGCCAGCCGGTGCACCAGCCGGCGCGGCACCTCGTAGTGGTCGGCCCAGCGGTTGATCGACGCGCGCAGTTCCGGCGTCTCGTTAGGATAGAGCGGCGGGTTGAAGCGCTGAACGGGCTGGCGCTCTTCCTGCTGCGCAGAGCACGCGGCGATCGGTGACAGAAGCAGCGCGAGAACCGTTGCGCGGCGGGTCAGTTCGGTCTTTCGGGACATGCGGCCTTACCGGCTGTTTCACGACGGTGCCTAATTAACGCGATATTAACCTCGTGCCTATGGGCATTGCGCAACGTCCACCCTGCTGCGCCGGCCGTTTCGGCGAAAGCCCGCCTGCCCTTGTCAAACCACCCTATCGCCGCCAGTTTGCCGGTCATGACAGGAACGCTTCTCACCCTCGGGCACGGCTATTGCGCTACCGCCCTCGCCCGCCGCCTGCTGCCGCAGGGCTGGCGCATCCTCGGAACCCACCGCGATGCCGCGAAAGCCGCCGACCTGCAGGCGCAGGGCGTCGAGCCGGTCCAATGGCAGAAGGCGGCGCTCGAAGCGGCGCTGGCCGAGGCCAGCCATGTGCTCGTCTCGGCGGGCCCGCGCGATGGCGGCGATCCGTCGCTGGCCGAAATCGGCCCCGCCATCGCCGCGCGGGCGCAGGCGCTGGACTGGCTGGGCTATCTGTCGACCACGGGCGTTTACGGCGATCACGGCGGCGCTTGGGTGGACGAGCAGACACCCCTGACCCCCAGCACCGCCCGCGGCAAGGCCCGCATGCAGGCCGAGGCGGCGTGGCAGGCCATCGACGGGCTGCCGCTGCACATCTTTCGTCTGGCCGGGATTTACGGCCCCGGCCGCGGCCCGTTCGAAAAGGTGCGGCAGGGCAAGGCCCGGCGCATCGTCAAACCGGGACAGGTGTTCAGTCGCATCCACGTCGCAGACATCGCGCAGGTGCTCGAAGCCTCGATCCGGCAGCCCCGCCCCGGCGCGGTCTACAATCTGTGCGATGATGATCCGGCGCCGCCCGAGGACGTGCTGCTGCATGCCGCCGAACTGCTCGGCGCGCCGCCGCCGCCCGAGATCGCCTTCGATGACGCCGACATGAGCCCGATGGCGCGCAGCTTCTATGCCGAGAACAAGCGCGTGCGCAACGACCGGATCAAGACCGAACTGGGCGTGACGCTGCTCTACCCCGACTATCGCGCGGGCCTCGCGGCCCTGCTGGCCGCGGACCCCTGAGCCGCCGCGGCGCTCTGCGCACCGCACCGCGCCCGCAGCTTCGTCTAGACCGAAATATCCCGGGGGAGTCCGCGTCAGCGGGCGGGGGCAGCGCCCCCGATCCCCGGCCGGTGCCTCAGCCGCGTCCGCGGTACGGTGGCACGCCCTGATCAGGGATCCAGACCCCCTCGGGCATCGCCCCGGTCTGGTAGAACACGTCGATCGGAATGCCGCCGCGTGGGTACCAGTAGCCGCCGATGCGCAGCCACTGCGGCTCGAGGAAATCCACCAGCCGGCGGGCGATGGAAATGGTGCAATCCTCGTGGAACGCGCCGTGGTTGCGGAACGCGCCAAGATAGAGTTTCAGCGCCTTGCTCTCGACCAACCACTGCCCCGGCACGTAGTCGATCACCAGATGGGCGAAATCGGGCTGGCCGGTCATCGGGCAGAGCGAGGTGAACTCGGGCGCGGTAAAGCGCACGTTGTAGGCCACGTCGGCCTGCGGATTGGGCACGCGCTCCAGCTCGGCCTCTTCGGGGGAACTGGGCAGCACCGTGGCGCCGCCGAGTTGCTTGAGGTTGCTGTAGATGCTGTCGGTCATTTCGGGGTCTCCGGAAATGGGAAGTCACACGCCGCGCTTGTTGCCCCAGAGGAGCACATGCAACTGCGGCAGGATACGGGCGGCGAACCAGCCGTCGGCGGTTGCGGTTTCGGTCAGCCACAGCAGCCGGTCGGCGAGGCTCTGCGGATCGACCGGCACATCGGGATCGACCTCGGGGTTGCCCGGCTGCAGGTAGAGCGGCAGGTCGGGGTGGCGGGCATGGGCGTCCTTGGCCCACGCGTAGTCGGCGTTGTCGAAGATCACGATCTTCATCACCACCTGCCGCGCGCCCTGCCCCGCGGCGACACAGGCGGCGAAGGTCTCCCAATCGACCCGCTCGCCGCTGGATGGCGGTTTGGGGCTGAGCACCAGCGTGTCGAGCTTGCCGAACCAGCCCCGCGCCACCGAGCCCTGCGTTTCGCAGGCAAAGCGATAGCCCTGCGCCCGGCCCATCTCGATCACTGGGCCAAAGTCCTGGATCGCCGGGTTGCCGCCGCTCAGCGAGACGGTAATTGGCCGCCCGCCCGACAGGCGCGTGACCTCGGCCCAGACGTCGCCGTCGCTCATCGGGGTCCACGTGTGGCGGTAGGCGCTGTCCACCGCGTGCAGGCTGTCGCACCAGCTGCAGCGGTAGTCACATCCTCCCGCGCGGACAAAAACCGTGGGCTCGCCGATCAGCGCGCCTTCGCCCTGGATCGTCGGGCCGAAAATCTCGGCAATGCGCAGCACCATCTCAGGCCGCCAGCGGCGCGGGCCGGTACTCGGCCCATGTTTTCGGCGTCTCGCTGACCTTGACCGAGGCGGTCTCGGGCCAGCGCGCGGCGCACCACTCGTAGAAGTGCCGGGCGAGGTTTTCCGCGGTGGAGGCGACGTTCAGCACGTCGTTGAGGTGCCGGTGGTCAAAGCTCTCATCGATATAGGCCTTGAGCGGCGCCAGTTCGTGGTAGTCGCGCACAAACCCGTCAGAGTTCAGGTCGCGCGCCGCCAGTTCGACGACCACGATGTAGTTGTGCCCATGCATCCTGGCGCATTGGTGATCGTCCGGCAGATGCGTCAACTGGTGCGAGGCGGAGAAATGGAATTCCTTGCTGATGCGGTACATCACGCTTCCTCCCGGCTGTTGATCGCCTCGATCCAGTAGTCCGGGTCGGCGTAGACGGTCGGGTCCTCGACCCCAGCAAGGTGGAACGCCTCGCGCCGTTCGACGCAGGTGCCGCAGCGGCCGCAATGGGTCTCGCCGCCCTTGTAGCACGACCACGTCTCGGCAAAGGGCGTGCCGTGCTTGGCGCCCTCGGTGACAATGTCGGCCTTGGTCCGCTCGACAAAGGGCGTGTAGAGCGCCACGTCCGCATACCCGTCGAGCGCGTGGCGCTGCATCGCCTCGAAGGCGCGGGTGAAGCCGGGGCGGCAGTCGGGATAGATGAAATGATCGCCGCCATGCACCGCCGTGGCCACCGCCTCGTCGCCATTGGCCGCCGCCACGCCAAAGGCGATGGCCAGCATGATGGCGTTGCGGTTGGGCACCACGGTGATGCGCATGGTTTCTTCGGCGTAATGCCCGTCGGGCACGTCGAGATCATCGGTCAGTGCCGAGCCGGTCAGCGCGGCGCCGATGGTGCGCATGTCGATGCGCTGGAACGGCACCCCGAGGCGTTCGGCAGCGGCCTTGGCGTAGTCCAGTTCCTTGGCGTGGCGTTGGCCATAGTCGAACGAGACGAGGCGGGTGAGGTCGTGCCTTGCTGCGACCATGTGGGCGAGCGAGACGGAATCCAGCCCGCCGGAGCAGATGACGATAGTCTTCATGTTTGAACCCTTGTTTTGATGACCGGGTAGGCTGCGACCGGTGTGGGCGGGTGCATAAAGAAACGCGGCCCCGCTCGCAAGGGGCCACGTCCAATGGTGCCTCTGCCGGGGCAAACGCCTCAGCGGGCGTCCCTGCCCTGCCGCCAGACAATGCGCGGCGCGTCCCACAGCGTTGGCAGCAGCACCAGCGAGACCGGCACGGCGGTGACCACGATGAAGCTTTGCAATTTGCCGATGCCGCCCGCGCCGAGCGAGATCAGGATCAGCGCCATGATGCCCATGGCGATGCCCCAGAAGGCCCGCAGCACGGTCGACGGCTCGCTGTCGGACATGGCCGAGGCGATCACATAGCTCATCGAGTCGCTGGTCGTGGCGACAAAGGCCATGGTCAGCACCAGAAAGGCGACCGACAGCGCAAAGCCAAACGGGAACGCCTGCGTGATTGCCAGCAGGCCGGCGGGCAGATCGAGGCCCTCGAAGGGCTGGGAAATCACGCCGGGGGTCGCCAGTTCGAAGCTGATGCCCGAGCCGCCGATGATGCTGAACCAGAAGTTGGTGACGATGGGCGCGATGATCGACAGAATGATGATCATCGACCGCACCGACCGGCCCCGGCTGATTCGCGCGATGAAGATCGCCATCAGCGGGCCGTATCCGATGAACCAGCCCCAGAAGAACACGGTCCACCAGCCAAGCCAGCCGCTTTCGCCGAAGAGGCCCGCGTCCCCGCGGTAGAGCGCCATGGAAAAGAAGTTCTCCATATAGGTGCCGAAGCCGCCGAAGAAGCTGCCGAAGATCGCCAGCGTCGGGCCGGCCAGCAGCATGAAGACGAGCAACACGAAAACCAGCAGAACGTTGAACTGCGAGAGCAGCCGGATGCCCTTCGACAGTCCGGTGATCGCCGAGATCGAGTAGATACCGACCAGCGCGAGGATCACCATCGCCTGCGTGGCAAAGACATCGGGAATGCCAAACAGCGTCTCAAGCCCGTAGGACATCTGCAGGCCCAGAAAGCCGATCGGCCCCACCGTTCCGGCCACCACAGAGATGATGCAGCAGGCATCGGTGATCAGCGCGAGCGGGCCCTTGAGCGCGCGCTCGCCGAACACCGGATACAGCAGGGTGCGCGGCGCCAGCGGCAGGCCGCGCTCGTAGTGATAGTGCATCAGCATGATGGTCGCCAGCGCGCCAAGAATGGCCCACGCCAGAAAGCCCCAGTGCAGGAAGCCCTGCGCCAGCGCCGCCTCGGCCCGCGCCTCGGGCTGGCCCGACAGATCGCCGAAAAGCGGCGGTGTGGAGAGAAAATGCGCCAAGGGCTCACCGGCAGCCCAGAAGACACCGCCGCCCGCGAGCAGCGTGCACATGATCATGGAGCCCCACTGGAAGGTCGAGAACTGCGCCTGCTCGAGCCCGCCCATGCGCTTGCGGGCGCCGGGCAACACGCAGATCGCGAGGCCGATGAGGAAGGTCGCCAGCAGCAGAAGCTGCCAGTAGAACCCAAAGTACTGCGCGGCGGCGGCAAATGACCTATCCACAAGCGCCGAGAGCGCGTCGATGTCGATCAGCGCAAAGACGCAGAACGCCAGAATGAAACCGCCTGTCACCAGCAGCAGGGGCAAATCGATGCGACGGAAACGGCCTATGGGACCGTCCGAAACGGGTGTGTCTGTCATATCTTGCTTTCGGGAGGATTTGAGGGAGGAGAGATGCGCGGGTGGTCCCGGTTTCGGGCATCACGCCGAGCGAGATGTCATGCGGATGTAGCGCGGCCTTTGCGCAGGGCACGGGGGCTGGCACGGGGTCTCGTGACGTCTGATCTGCGTGCGCCTTGGCCTTCTTGCTGCGCATGAATCAATCGCGGGCGTCCCTATCGGAGACGCCCGTCAGAGGTCAAGCAACCGCAAAGAGATGCGCTATACCCCTCGTCCGCCGCAGGCTTGACTGCGGCGGCGCGGGCTCAGGCGCGTTTGCCCAGAAGGTCGATGCCCAGCGTGGTGAGCACCTTTTCTTCGATCTGCTCGGCGTTGAGACCGGCGGTTGCATACATATCGGCGGGGCTCGAGTGATCGATGAATGTGTCGGGCAGCACCATCGAGCGGAACTTGAGCCCGTGATCAAAGACGCCCTCGTCCGACAACAATTGCGCCACGTGGCTGCCGAAGCCGCCGACCGCGCCTTCTTCGATGGTGATCAGCGCCTCGTGATCCTGCGCCAGTTGCAGGATCAGATCACGGTCCAGCGGCTTGGCAAAGCGCGCGTCGGCGACGGTCGGGCTGATGCCCCGCGCCTCGAGCTTTTCACAGGCGCCAAGAACCTCGGCGAGACGGGTGCCAAAGCTGAGGATCGCCACGGTCTTGCCGGTGCGGATCATCCGGCCCTTGCCGATGGGCAGGATTTCAGGCGCTTCCGGCATCTCGACACCAACGCCTTCGCCGCGCGGGTAGCGGAAGGCGATGGGGCCGTCGTCATGCGCCGCGGCGGTGGCGGTCATATGCACCAGTTCCGCCTCATCGGCGGCGGCCATCACCACCATGCCCGGCAGATTGGCCATGAACGCGATGTCGTAGGCGCCCGCGTGGGTGGCGCCATCGGCACCGACCAGCCCGGCGCGATCAATGGCAAAGCGCACCGGCAGGCGCTGGATCGCCACATCGTGCACGACCTGATCGTAGCCGCGCTGCAGGAAGGTCGAATACATGGCGCAGAACGGCTTCATCCCGCCCGCGGCGAGCCCGGCGGCAAAGGTCACGCCATGCTGCTCGGCGATGCCCACGTCGAACACCCGCTCAGGAAAGCGCTCGGCCATCAGATCAAGCCCGGTGCCATCGGGCATGGCGGCGGTCACCGCGCAGACGCGCGGATCCTTCGCCGCATGCTCGGTCAGCGCCTTGGCAAAGACCTTGGTGTAGGCGGGCGCGTTGGAGGGTGCCTTTTTCTGCTCGCCAGTGACCACGTCGAACTTGGCGCGCGCGTGGCCACGGTCGGCGGAATCCTCCGCCGGGGCATAGCCCTTGCCCTTCTTGGTCAGCACGTGGATCAGGATCGGCCCGTCCGCCCGCGCCTTCACCGCGCGCAGCACCGGCAGCAACTGGTCCATGTCGTGCCCATCGATCGGACCGAGGTAGGAAAAGCCAAGTTCCTCGAACAGCGTGCCGCCCACGGTCATGCTCTTGAGCATCTCCTTGGCGCGCTTCGCACCCTCGCGGAACGGCGGCGGCAACAGGCTGACGGCGCCCTTGGCGGCGGCCTTGAGATCATGGAACGGCGCCTCGGCATAGAGCCGGCTGAGGTAAGAGGACATGGCGCCAGTGGGCGGCGCGATCGACATCTCGTTGTCGTTGAGGATGACGATCAGCCGCTTGCCCAGATGCCCGGCGTTGTTCATCGCCTCATAGGCCATGCCAGCCGACATCGACCCGTCGCCGATCACCGCGATCGCATCGCCGAGGCCGGTGTCGCAGGCTCCGCCCAGTTCGCGCGCCATGGCAAAGCCGAGCGCGGCGCTGATCGAGGTGGAACTATGGCCCGCGCCAAAGGCGTCATAGGGGCTCTCGGAGCGTTTCGCGAAGCCCGAGAGGCCATCCTTCATGCGCAGCGTGCGAATCCGGTCGCGGCGGCCCGTGAGGATCTTATGCGGATAGCACTGGTGCGAGACGTCCCAGACCAGCTTGTCGCGCGGCGTGTCGAACACCGCGTGCAGCGCCACGGTCAGTTCCACAACACCAAGCCCTGCGCCCAGATGCCCGCCGGTTTCGGATACCGCCGAAATGGTTTCGGCGCGCAGGTCGTCGGCCAGCCGGTGCAACTCGTCATCGGACAGCCGCTTGAGGTCGGCGGGGGTGGTCACACGGTCGAGAACAGGTGTCTCGGGGCGGGAGGACATAGGGTGCACCTCTGGCGTCAGTTGCTGCGGGAGATAACGAAGCGGGCTGCGGCCCGCAAGTTTTCCGCCCGGTCTGCATAAGGAGATAGTGCGTCGCAGGCCTCGTCCACCAGTTCCTGCGCCCGCAACTTGGCCGCATCGAGCCCCAGCAGCGACACGAAGGTGGCCTTGCCGCGCCCGGCATCCTTGCCCACGGCCTTGCCCATCATCTCGGCGTCACCCTCGACGTCGAGAATGTCATCGGCGATCTGGAAGGCGAGACCCAGCCGATCGGCATAGAGCGACAGCGGGGCCGGATCGACCTCTGCCAGCCGCGCGCCAGCCTCGGCGGACCACCGGATCAGCGCCCCGGTCTTGCCCGCCTGCAACGCGGTGATCTGCGCCAGATCGAGCGGCACGTCGGTGCGCTCGGCGGCCATGTCGAGCGCCTGCCCCTTGACCATACCGCGCGCGCCGGCGGCGCGGGCCAGCGAGAACGCAAGATCGGCGCGCACCTCGCCCGAGGGATGGCAGCGCGGATCGCTCACCAGCTCAAAGCCGAGCGTCTGCAGCGCATCCCCCGCCAGCACGGCGGTCGCGTCATCCCACTTGCGGTGCACCGTGGGCAGGCCGCGGCGCATGTCGTCGTCATCCATGCAGGGCAGATCGTCGTGCACCAGCGAGTAGGCGTGCACCGCCTCGATGGCGCAGGCGGGCCAGATCGCGTGGCCCTCGGGGACACCGTGCAGCCGTGCCGACTCCAGCACCAGATAGCCGCGCAGCGCCTTGCCGCCACGCGTGGCATAGCCCATGGCGTCGACCACCGGCAGCGCGTCATGCTCGTCCAGAACGGCCTCGAGATGCGCGGCGACCGCAGCCGCAGCGCCAACAAGGGATTCGGCAAACATCCGCGGTCAGAGCCCTTCGACCGGCTTGGTGCCCGCAGGCTCGCCATTGGCGTCGAGGGTGATCGCGGCGACCTTCTCCTCGGCGGCCTTGAGCTTTTCCTCGCAATGCTTCCGCAGCTCGCTGCCGCGCTGGTAGAGCGTGATCGACTCCTCCAGCGGCACCTCGCCGCGCTCGAGCTGGGTCACCACCTGCTCAAGCTCTGCCATCGCCTGTTCAAAGCTCATCTCCGCGACGGGGGTCTCACTCATCTGCCTGCCTCGATCAATTCTTGTACGTGCACCCGGGCCGAGTCCGCGAGCGCGCGCAGATCATAACCACCTTCGAGAACCGAGACCACCCGCCCCTGCGCGCTGCTCCGCGCGGCACGGCACAGTTCCTGCGTGAGCCAGCGGAAGTCTTCTTCGCGCCAGTTGAGTTCGGCCAAAGGATCGTCCGCATGGGCGTCGAACCCTGCGGAAATGATGATCAACTCCGGCTGGAACCCCGCAAGCCGGGGGAAGGCGTGCTCGGTGTAGGCAGCGCGCATCTCGGCACCTCCGCTGCCCGGCGGCAGCGGCAGGTTGAGCACATTGTCGTGACCGCCGCGCTCTGCCGCGGCGCCGGTGCCGGGCCACAGGGGATATTGCTGCGAGGTGATCAGCAACGCGCGCGGCTCGTCCCACAGCAGCGCCTGCGTGCCATTGCCATGATGCACGTCGAAATCCACCACCGCGACCCGGTCGAGCCCGTGCCGGTCGAGCGCATGCTTCGCGGCGATGGCGGCGTTGCCGAAAAGACAAAAGCCCATCGGCGTTTCGACCTCGGCGTGATGCCCCGGCGGGCGGGTGGCGCAGAAAGCGGTACGCGCCTCGCCTGCCATTACCGCATCCACCGCCCGCACCGCACCGCCGACACCGCGCCGCGCCGCTTCCAGCGACCCCGACGACATCCACGTGTCCTCGTCGAGACGGTGCCGCCCGGTCGCGGGCAATTCCGCGCTCAGCCGATCGAGATAGCGCTGCGGATGCACCCTTAGGATGTCGCGATCCTCGCCGCGCGGTGCGGCAAGGCGCAGCAGGTCCAAGCCCTGCAGCGCGTGCAGAACATGATCAAGCCGGGCCACCTGCTCGGGATGGCCCTCGGGCGTCAGGTGATCGAGACAATCGGCATGGGTGATCAATGCGGTGCCCATCGCAGCCCTCCTCCGGTCACGGTTTCCCCGCAGCAGATCGTGATTCCCAAGCCAGAACAAGGGGCGACCGCCGCCTGCGGGGCGCGGCTCAGTCCGGTGCCAGCATATAGCCGGCGCCGCGCACGGTCTGCAGATAGCGCGGCTGCTTGGGATCGCTTTCGATCTTGCGGCGCAGGCGGGTGATCTGCACGTCGACCGCGCGTTCCTGCGCCTGCCCCTTGTCGCGACCGAGTTCCTCGACCAGCTTCGTGCGGCTCAGCGCCTCGCCCGGCTTGGCCGAAAAGATACGCATCAACTGGCTTTCGGTGGCGGTGAGCCGCACCAGATCGTCGCCGCGCCACATCTCGCCGCGCTCGATGTCGTAGCGGATCGGGCCGAGCGTGAGCAGCTTGGGCTGGGCGGCGTCCGACACGGCGGCTTCGGGCATGCGCCGCAGGATCGCGTTGATTCGCAGAAGCAGCTCCTTGGGCTCGAAAGGTTTGGCAAGGTAATCATCCGCCCCCGCCTCGAGCCCGGCGATGCGATCCTCGGTCTCGCCGCGCGCCGTGAGCAACAGCACCGGGGTCTGCCGCTCGGCCCGGATCGCACGGGTGAAGCTGATGCCATCCTCGCCCGGCATCATCACATCGAGCACGATGAGGTCGAAGTCGAGCCCTGCCATGATGCGCCGCGCATGCGCCGCGTCGCGCGCCGCGCTGACCAGAAAGCCATTGCGGATCAGGAACTTCTGCAAAAGGCTGCGGATCCGCTCATCGTCGTCGACGATCAGCAGATGTGCGTCGGGGTCAGTCATCCGCGGTTCTCCCGCAGCCTCTGATACTGGCGCTGCATCTCGGGATCCATCATCGCTTCAAGCACCTGCTTGAAGCCCGCCACCGCCTCGGGGCCAACCTGCCGGTAGGCGGCGCGCATGCGGGCGCGCTGCGCGTCCGACAATTGCTTTTCCAGCGCATCCCCGGCTTCGGTCAGGTAGAGATGCCGCTCACGCTTGTCGGCGCGGCCGACGCGGCTTTCCACCAGCCCATCCTCGACCAGTGTGCGCAGGACACGGTTCAGTGACTGTTTGGTGACCCCAAGAATGGCAAGAAGATTGTTCACCGTGGTGCCGGGCGCGCAATGAATGAAATGGATGGCGCGGTGATGTGCACGGCCGTAGCTGAGGGTCTGCAAGATGCGGTCAGGGTCCGCGGTGAACCCGCGATAGGCGAAGAACATCGCCTCAATCCCCTGCCTGAGCTGCTCATCCGTCAGATAGAGCAGGGATTCTCCGCCCTGAACCTGACTTGCCGTCGCGTCTGCCATTGCTCCCCCAAAAAGTTCGTTTTTTGCACTTTAAGTCAGCGTTGTTGACATTCCAATAGCGAACTGTTAGCGAGTCGCAGTTTTTGCGCAACATTATGCCCGATCCGGACGTAAACGGCGCAACTAATGCAAAGCGCCTATGTGAAGGAGATGACCCATGGAAGGAGCTTTCGACGATCGCGACGGCAAGATCTGGATGGATGGCCAGATGCTGGACTGGCGGGATGCTCAGGTACATGTCCTGACCCACGCGCTGCACTATGCAAGCTCGGTGTTCGAAGGGGAGCGCGCCTACAACGGCAAGATCTTCCTTGGTCACGAGCACTCGAAGCGCCTGCATTTCTCCGCCGGTGAACTGGACATGCAGATCCCCTACACCGCCGAAGAGATCGACGCCGCCAAGGACGCCGTGCTGAAGGCCAACGGCTTTACAGACGCTTACGTGCGCGCCGTCGCATGGCGCGGTGCCGGTGAGGACATGGGTGTCGCCTCGGCGCGCAACCCGGTGCATCTGGCGATCGCGGCCTGGTCTTGGGGCAATTACTACGGCGATGCGAAGATGAAGGGTGCCAAGCTCGACATCGCGAAGTGGAAGCGCCCGAGCCCGGAGACGATCCCGGTGCATGCCAAGGCGGCGGGTCTTTACATGATCTGCACCACATCGAAGCACGCGGCCGAGGCCAAGGGCTGCTCGGACGCGCTGTTCATGGATTACCGCGGCTATGTGGCCGAGGCGACCGGCGCGAATATCTTCTTCGTCAAGGATGGCGAAGTGCACACGCCGCTGCCCGACTGCTTCCTCAACGGCCTGACCCGTCAGACGGTGATCAAGCTGCTGAAGGAGAAGGGCATCACCGTGCACGAGCGGCACATCATGCCCGAGGAGATGGAAGGCTTCGAGCAGTGCTGGCTGACCGGCACCGCCGCCGAGGTCACCCCGGTGGGGCAGATTGGCGACTACACCTTTGAGGTTGGCGCGCTGACCCGCGACATCGCAGAGACTTACGAAAAGCTGGTCCGCTCCTAAGCGGCCAGCCGGGGCCCTGCCCCACGGGTTTCGCATCCCGGCACGGCCCGCGCTTTGCGCGGGCCGTCTGCGTCTGGATCAACTCATCGCCCGCAACATGGCTGTGTTGGACTGGATCACCGTGTTCAGCTCGACGATGCGCGCCAGTCGCGCCTCGATCTCGTCCTGCCCGGCATCAAGCTGGTCGACGATCCCGGCCAGAGAGTCGCCGGTGCCTGAAAGCGCCGCGCTTTCGATCTTGCACATCATACGGGTCGAACTGAGCCCAGTGACATAGCGTTTCATGTCGAGCACCGAACGCCCCAGCCGTGTCGCCTCGATCTCGACAACCTTGAGCGCGTCGATGGCTGACTTCTGAAAGGCAATCTCTTCGGCGATCAGGGTTTCCTTGTCGCGGATCACATCCACCTTGGCTGCGGCATGGCGCACATCCTCTTGGAAGAGCGCCGACATCTCGGCTTGCATACTGCCCGCGTAGACCAAAAATTGCCCTTGCTCGATGGTGGTCAGCATCCGCATGTAGGTGCTGTCCTCACCTTCGACGAAGGCCCGCACCCAGGCCGCCATCTCATCCAGCATCGAGCCGTAGTTCACCGAAATCGCGCTGATCGGGCCGCCGGCGTTTTCCAGCCGCGAGGCAAGGATGCGCATGTTCATCGGCACCGTGCGGATCGCCTTGATGATCTCGGTCATCCGGTCGGTTTCTTCGCGGATCTGCAGGATCGTCTTGGCTATGCTCATGAAGCGCTGCTGGCGCTGGCCCAGTTTGGCGTTCATGCGCCGGGCCCGCTCTTCAAGCTCTTGCGCCAGCGCGTCGGTCATGAAGCCTTCGTAAGACGTATACCCTTCCTCCGCGAGAAGCTGGATCAATTGCTCCATACTGCGCGCCGGGCTGACGCCTTGTTCGGTTTCCGCCTCGCGCAGCTTGGCGTAGATCTCCTTCACCTTGTCCAGCAGGCCGCAGCACGGCTTCACCCGCACCGAGATATAGCCGCCCTCGATCGGCCAGGCGACGGCGAGCACCCAATAATAGCGCCCGTCCTTGGCCTTGTTCTTGATGTAGGCGGCCACGTGCTTTCCCGCCTTCAACCGATCCCAGTAGAGGTGGAACACCCCCTTCGGCATATCGGGATGACGCACCAGCTTGTGCGGGGCGCCCTTCAGCTCTTCCCACATGTAGCCCGAGATTTTTCGGAACACGCTGTTGCCGTGGATGATCACGCCGCGCTCGTCGGTGCGCGAAAAGAACAAGTCCTTCAATTCGAACGGCACCTCGCCGACGGTGCTGTTGCGGGTCTGCGCGATGAGTTGGGAATCGTGTTGGGACATGGGGACCACGCGGGATGAACTACGACTGCTCAGCGCAGCATGGCCGACGCGGGGTTTCCGAATGATGAAGAGCCGCGGGATTCCGCGGCTCTTTGACGTTTCATCACTGTCTCGCGCCTCAGCCCGGCGACATGCCGCGCAGCCGTTCCGAGCGGCGCCGCAGCATCTCGACCGTCGCCAGCAGCAGGATCGAGATCGACACCAGCACCGTCGCCGCCGCGAGGATGGTCGGCGAAAGCTGTTCGCGCAGGCCGGTGAACATCTGCCACGGCAGCGTCTGCAATTCCGCCGAGCCAATGAACAGCACCACCACCACCTCGTCGAAGGAGGTGATGAAGGCGAACAGACCGCCCGAGATCACGCCGGGCAGGATCAGCGGCATCTGCACCTTGAAGAAGGTGGTCACCGGGTTCGCCCCCATGTTCGCCGCCGCCCGCACAAGGCTGCGGTCGAAACCCACCAGCGTCGCCGTCACGGTGATGATCACGAAGGGAATGCCCAGCACGGCATGCGCCAGCACCACGCCGGTCAGCGTGCCGACGATGTTGATCTTCGAATAGAAGAAATACATGCCGGTGGCCGAGATGATCAGCGGCACGATCATCGGCGAGATCAGAATCGCCATGATCGCGCGTTTGCCGGGCACGTGGCTCTGCGACAGGCCGATGGCCGCCAGCGTGCCGAGGCTGACCGAGATGATCGTCGCCAGCGGCGCGATGATCAGCGAGTTCTTCACCGCGCTGGTCCACTCGGGGTTGGTGAAGAAGTCACGGTAGTGCTTCAGCGAGTAGCCCTCGGGATCGAAACGCAGCATCTCGGGGGTGAAGGTGAAGAAGTCCTGCGCGTTGAACGACAGCGGCATGATCACAAGGATCGGAGTGATCAGGAACACGAAGATCGCGCCGCAGAGCACCCGGAAGCTGTAGTGCCAGAGCACCTGATTGCCGGTGAGATAGGGCACCAGCGGCACCCGATAGCGCCCAAAGCCGATCCAATAGATGAACCAGCCGAAGAACCAGCCGAACAGCAGCCCGACCAGCGCGCCGGAGACACCGCCACCGAGGAACCCGAGCAGGCCGAGCACAATGATCAGCCCCCAGCGGAGCAGCTTTTCCTGCTCTTTCGGCAGCACCTGCATCGCCAGAAAGGCGAGGGCCGCCATCACCAGCGCGACGATCACGATGCCCAGCAGCACCGAGCCGTTGGCCGCGCCGATGAAGACGCCGGCGAAGGCCCCGGCGGCGGCAACCACCGGGATGGTAAAGTTGAGGGGTTTCTTGACGGCGGGTGTGAGAATGACAGCACTCATGTCGTTACCCCAGCTTCACGTTGTCGATGCCGACGATCCGGTCGTAGGCCCAGTAGAGGATCAGAACCACCGCCAGCAGGATCGAGCCGAGCGCGGCCGCGAGGCCCCAGTTCAGCGAGGTCGAGATGTGGTAGGCGATCCGGTTCGAGATGAAGGTACCGGTGGTACCACCGACGATCTCGGGCGTGATGTAGTACCCGATGGACAGGATGAACACGAGGATCGAACCCGCGCCGATTCCCGGCACCGATTGCGGGAAATAGACACGCCAGAAGGTCGTCCAGTCGGTTGCGCCCAGCGATTTCGAAGCGCGCACGTAAGAGTGCGGGATGGTCGACATCACCGAGTACATCGGCAAGATCATGAACGGCAGCAGGATGTGGGTCATCGCCACGATCGTGCCGAACTGGTTGTTGATCATCGTCAGACGCCCGTCGTCCGAGACCAGCCCGATCCACACCAGCACGTCGTTGATGACGCCCTGTTGTTGCAGCATGATCTTCCACGCCGAGGTTCGCACGAGCAGCGACGTCCAGAACGGCAGCAGCACGAGGATCATCAGCAGGTTCGCCTTGCGCGCCGGCAGGTTGGACAGGATGTAGGCGACCGGGTAGCCCAGCAGGATGCAACTGCAGGTGATCACCAGGCTCATGAACAGCGTACGCTTGAAGAGCATGATGTAGATTTGCTGGTTCTCCGGGCGCGCCTCGGCACCGTCCGGGGTCAGTTGCATGTCCACCGAGTTGAGGAAGTAGCCGCTGGTGTAATTCGGCGCATAGAGCTTCAGCGTGCGCCAGATACGCGGTTGCAGCCAGTCCTCGTCGATCTCGCCGAAGCCCTCCTTGAAGGAGACAGTTTCGAAATCGGCGCTGGCGACCAGCGCGGCGGCGGCCTGCAGCATGTCCGCATGCGGGCCGCTGTAGCCCGAGACGTCCTGTGTCGAGAGGTCTTGGTAGAGCGCTGTATGCACTGCCGACCACGGCTCCTCCTCGAGCAGCGAGTCTTCTTCTTCGCGGTGGGTGAAATTGGCAAAAATCTCGTATTGCTCGGCGGTGCGCGGCAGAACGTCCGCGATGCCGTCTCGCAGTTCGAAACGCGGCAGGCGGGTGTCTTCTTCCCATGCCGCTTCCTCGGCCAGCCAGTCGTCCGAACCCATCATCTCGGCCCAAGGCTGTGCCTCGTCCCAGTTCTCGTCGAGATCTTCAAACTGGTCCTGATAGACCTCGCCGATGTCGTCCAGCCCGCGGCCCGACTTGCGGAACAGCGAGGAGGCCCCGGTCTGCTCGTAGTTCAGACGCGTGCCGAGCCGGGTGTGCTCCTTACGCTCCGCGGCGACGAAAAGGTCGTAATAGGCATCCTCGAACACCTGATCGGGCGGCAGATCCGTCCCGTCCCAGTCGGCCAGCGCCTGCGTCGTCTTGGGCATTGTGTCCGAGACGATCTGGTTCTCGACCGAGCGGAACAGCATGTCCCCGATCGGCGCGATGAAGGTGACCAGAACGAAGATCAGCAGCGGCGCGATCAGCGCCAGCGCCCGCATCTTCTGCACGCGCAAAGCCCGCGACAGGCTCTTTTTAAGCGGCGTGCCGTCGGCGGCCAGCATGGGCCCGTTGGCTTCTTTCTCCGGGACGTCGGTCGAAGCTGTCATCCTACCCCCTGCGGGTCTGTTATTCTTTGATTTTATGTATTTATTGGCAGAGAGGGGCCACCCGGCCCCTCTCCTTCATGCTTTGGCGCTTATTGCGCAAGCCAGGACTGGAACTTCGCGTCGATGTCGTCGCGATAGTCGGCCCAGAACTCATAGTTGTAGAGCAGCGTGTTCGACGCGTTCTCCGGATCGGTCGGCATGTGCGGCGCCATGTCGATGCCCAGTTCGGCGTGCTGGCCAACCAGCGGAGCCGAGGACTGACGTGCCGGGCCATAGGAGATATACGCGGCCTGATCGGCCAGACGCTGGGTGTCGGTGGCGAACTTCACGAAGTCTTCCACGCGCGCCAGAGCGTCGTCGTCGAGACCTTCGGGAATGATCCAGCCGTCGAGGTCGAACACCTGCATGTCCCACATCATGGCAACCGGCTGGTCCTGCTCTTCGATCACCGAGAACAGACGGCCGTTGTAGGTCGAGCCCATGAACACTTCGCCGTCAGCCAGAAGCTGCGGGGTGTCGGCACCGGCGGACCACCAGATCACGTCGTCCTTGATGGTGTCGAGCTTGGCCAGAGCCTGGTCCTGCCCTTCCGGGGTCGCCAGAACGTCGTAGATCTCGTCCTTGGCCACGCCGTCGCAGTACAGCGCCCATTCCATGTTGTTGATCGGGCGCTTCTCGAGCGAGCGCTTGCCCGGGTAGGTTTCGAGATCGAAGATCGAGCAGATCTCGGAGGGGGCGTCCGCACCTTCGGGCACCATGTCGGTGCGGTAGCCGAATGTGGTCGAATAGACGATCTGCGGGATGAAGCAATCGGAGACGATCATGTCACCGAAGTCGTCCTCGGCCGAGGTGCCGTCATCGGCTTCGGCCAGCAGGTCGTCGGGATCGTATTCCATCGCGAGGCCTTCGTCGCACAGACGGATGGCGTCCGCGGCCACGACGTCGACGAGGTCCCAGGTGATGTTGCCCGCTTCGTTCATCGCACGCAGCTTCGCAACCGCCTCGGCCGAGCTTTCATCCCAGGAGATGTTCACCTCGGGGTGCATTTCCTGATAGGGGTCGGCATACGCCTTGATCTGGCTCGTCTGATAGGCACCGCCCCACGACACGAGGGTCATGTCATCGGCCATGTCCTGCGCGGAAACGGCGCCAGCGGCAACCGTAAGCGCGGTCGTGGCCAGGAGGGTCTTGGTCAGTTTCATCTGGTACTCCCTAAATTGCCCGTTCTGTCTTGCAGCTCTGCGGCACGGGCACCCCGACAGAGCCTTTCCGGTCCGCGCCGCCCGCCCCTGCCGGGAAGAGCAGCGCAGGCAGATCACATCAGTTGGCGTCGAGGGCGCGGCAGTCTTCGGGCAGCCAGCCGATCTCGATCTCGGTACCCGGTGTCAGCCGCACCTGGTCCGGCGCGTTGCGGGTCTTGATGACGAATTCGCGGTTGCCGGCCACTTCCAGCCGGGTGCGGAAGATGTCGCCCATGTAGATGAACTCAAGCACTTTGGCCTTGAGCGTATGGGCGCCTTCCTGCAGGCGGTCCTTGTTGTATTCGACGCGCTCGGGGCGGATCGACACGCGGGTGCGCTCGCCGACCTTGGTCACGTTCACCGGCTTGGCGCTGATCACCTCGCCACCGTCGAGCTTGACGGTGCAGATGTCGCCTTTGATCTCGGCGATCGTGCCTTCCAGCGTGTTGTTCTCGCCGATGAACTGCGCCACGAAGCTGTTCTCGGGCTCTTCATAAAGCACGTCCGGCGGCGCCAGCTGCTGAATGCGGCCGTCGTCGAACACCGCCACGCGGTCCGACATGGTCAGCGCCTCGGTCTGGTCGTGGGTCACATAAACCACGGTGATCCCAAGACGGTGCGCCAGCTCGGTGATCTCGAACTGCATCTTCTCGCGCAGCTGCTTGTCGAGCGCGCCGAGCGGCTCGTCCATCAGCACCAGCTCGGGCTCGAACACCAGCGCGCGCGCCAGCGCGATCCGCTGCTGCTGACCGCC
Organism: Salipiger sp. ABF4_146; assembly: GCF_056161345.1. NCBI lineage: Bacteria > Pseudomonadati > Pseudomonadota > Alphaproteobacteria > Rhodobacterales > Roseobacteraceae > Salipiger > Salipiger sp. ABF4_146. The sequence continues at coordinate 322,538 of NZ_JBSWYX010000002.1, forward strand.
CGAAAGCTGCGCCGGGCGGCGGCCGCCAAAGGCCCCCATCTCGACCATATCGAGCGCCCGCTTGACCTTCGCCTCGCGATCCGACTTGCCGATCTTGCGCACCTCGAGCGGAAAGCTGAGGTTTTCGGCGACGGTCATATGCGGGAAAAGCGCGTAGTTCTGGAAGACCATCCCGATGCCGCGCTTGTGGGGCGGGATGTTGTTGATCGATACGCCGTCGAGCTTGATCTCGCCGTGGGTGGCGGTCTCGAAACCCGCCAGCATCATAAGGCAGGTCGTCTTGCCCGAGCCGGACGGCCCCAGCATTGTCAGGAACTCGCCTTTCGGCAGGCTCAGGTTCAGGTCTTTGACGACAAGTGTCTCGCCATCATAGCTTTTCTGCACGCGTTCGAAGGCGACGAATGCGTCGCTAGTCCCGGTATCTGGCAAATCCGGCTCCCCGTTATATGTTCCGCGGATTTTTCTCCGCTGTCTTGCGCAAGATAAAACCGCGTCGGGACCTGCGTTGCAACCGTGTTGCGGAAATCGCGAAGAGATTCGCATGCCTGCAGGACGAGCGGGCAGAAATACGGCGCTTCACAGTACAAATTCGCCACGTCGAAACGCACTGCAGGCCGATTGCCCATGGCTGTCGCCGGGTCACTCTGCGCGGCAAACAGACGAAATTGCCGAAAATGCGCGCAGAATCGCCCTGCAATCAGCCCAAGCCTTTCGCGAACGCTCAATTCAGAGGCAGCGCCGCTGAATTCCTCCACGAAGACCAAGGGATTGCCCGCAGCGATCCGCCTCAGGCGCAGACAAGGGCAAAACTTCTCCACCTAGATCGGCGCCGGCACCACAGATCGCCCTTTCATCTCCCCCCCGAGAGCGGCATCAAGAGCAGATGCGCGCCCCGGCGCCGCCCTCCGCAAGCAAGAAGGACCCCGCCGCATGTACCTGCGCCCGTCCGAACCCGACGTCCGCGACGCCGCCGGCCTGCTGGCCGCCACCGAAGAGCATCTGTCGCATCTCATCGCCTGCCCGACCGTGTCGAGCGAGAGCAATCTGGCGATGATCACCATGATGGCCGACTTTCTCGACCATCTCGGCGCGAAGGTGGAGATCTTCCGCGATGCCTCCGGCACAAAAGCCAACATGTTCGCCACCATTGGCCCCGACGCGCCGGGCGGCGTGGTTCTGTCGGGCCATTCCGACGTGGTTCCGGTGACCGATCAGGATTGGGCCAGCGATCCCTTCACCCTTGTCGAGCGTCAGGATCACCTCTACGGGCGCGGCACCTGTGACATGAAAGGCTTTATCGCGGCGGCGCTGGCGCTGGCCGAACCGGCCTCGAAGATGCAGCTCAAGCGCCCGCTGCACCTGTGCTTCACCCATGACGAAGAGGTCGGCTGCCTCGGCGCGCGGGCCTTGGTGCCGGAACTGCAGCGGCTCGGCTACGCGCCGCGCATGGCGATCATCGGCGAGCCGACGGGCATGCGACTGATCGAGGGGCACAAGGGCTGCTGCGAGTACACCACCCGCTTTCATGGCCTCGAGGGGCACGGCTCTGCCCCGGACCGCGGCGTCAACGCGGTGCTCTATGCGCTGCGCTACACCCACCGCTTGATGGAACTGGCCGAGGTGCTGAAGGCCCGTGCGCCACATGGCGGCCGCTTCGATCCGCCTTGGACCACGGTCAACGTCGGCCGCCTCGCGGGCGGCGTGGCGCATAACGTCATTCCGGGCAAGGCCGAGCTGGAATGGGAGATGCGCCCGGTTCAGCCCGGCGATGCCGAGTTTGTCAAAGAAGCGCTCGCTCATTTCGTTGACGACGAGTTGCTGCCGGCAATGCGCGCGGTCCACCCGGACGCCGAGATCACCACCGAGGTGATCGGCGAGGTAGTCGGCCTCTTGCCCCTGCCCGACAACGAGGCGCGTGATCTGATCTCGCGGCTCACCGGCAGCAATTCCGCCGATGTCGTGCCCTTTGGCACCGAAGCCGGGCTATTCCAGCAGATGGGCATGTCGGTGGTGGTCTGCGGGCCGGGCGAGATCGCGCAGGCGCACAAGCCTGACGAGTTCGTCACCCGTGGCCAGTTGGCGCAGTGCCTCGGCCTGCTCGAAGGCGTTGCCCAGAGCCTACAGGCCTGACCGCTTCGTCTGCGCGAAAACACTGTGCTGCAGCGCGGAAACGCGCTGCCCGCCGCCTGCCCCGCCTCAGCCCGTGCGCCAGCCGTCGAGCGGCGCAGGCACCACAAGCCGCGCCCCGGGCTTCAACCGCGCCGCGATCCGCCGCAGGTCGGCGGGATCGAACCCGATGCAGCCCGCCGTCGGATAGCCCGGCCGCCGCCACTGATGCAGGAAGATTGCCGAGCCGCACCCGGCTTCGGCCTCGGGCCAGTTCCAATCGGTAATCAGCACCAGATCATACAGCGGATCGGCCCGGCGCATGGTCTCGTGGCTTGGCGCAAAGGGTGCCTCGACCAACTGGTTGTAGGCCGCAGAGGAGACGTCGTCGCACCACAGATCGCGCAGGCCGATCGGCGTTGCCCAAGACGCAGGCCGCGCCATACGATCGGGCCGGTAGAGCATCGCGACGATACGGTGCGTGCCCACCGGGGTCGCGCCATCGCCCTCGCGCTTGTCGGCACGCACGCCCCCACGTCCGATCACGCAGGGCCAGAGCCGCCCCTCAAAGCGCAGTCCGCCGCGGGTCAGGATCAGATCAGACGCGCTCACAGCAGATGCCCCGATTTCGACGCCTTGGTCGCAAGGTAGCGTTCGTTGAACGCATTCTCGCCGACCTTGAGCGGCACGCGCTCTGCCACGGTGATGCCGCTGCGTTCCATCATCGCCATCTTGGCCGGGTTGTTGGTCAGCAGTCGCACCGCGCCAAACCCCATCTTGCGCAGGATCTCGGCCCCGAGACGGAAATCACGCTCGTCATCCTCAAATCCAAGACGGTGGTTCGCCTCGACCGTATCAAAGCCCTGATCCTGCAGCGCATAGGCGCGCATCTTGTTGGCCAGCCCGATGCCGCGCCCCTCTTGGTTGAGATAGAGCAGCACCCCGGCCCCTTCGGCCCCCATCTGCGCCAGCGCCGCGTTGAGCTGCGGGCCGCAGTCGCATTTCAGCGAGCCCAGAAGATCGCCGGTGAAGCAGGCCGAGTGGAGGCGCGACAGCACCGGCTTGGAGCGGTCCGGGCGCCCGATCTCGATGGCGTAGTGCTCGTCGGACCCATCTTCGGGGCGGAAGATGTGCAGCCGGGCGTTCTGCGCCGCGCGCAGCGGCACTTTGGCAGAAACCACGTGATCGAGCCGCGCCAACGTCAGCATGTAGGGTCCCGCCGGATCGGCATCGACGATGGTCAGCCCCTCCTGTTGCGCAAAGCCCGTTGCATCTGCCACCTGCAGCACCAGCGCCGCCGGCAGGAGCCGGGCGGATTTCACCAGCGTGATGCCCAAGCGATGCAGCCCGGCATTGCCGCCCCGGCGGCTGACCAATGGCCCCTTCATCGGCTTGGCAAGATCGTCCGCTGGGTCGGCCACCGCCTGTACCCAGTCGAGGCCGGCATCGTCCGGCAGACTCAGACGCGCCAGATCGCCGTCGTAGGCGCGCGCCTTCAGGGTCGCGGCCCGGCGCGCCGTCACCACCAGATCAAGCTCACCCGGCTGCGCCCGCAACACCGCCAGACGCGCCGCCGAGACGGTTTCGGCCGGCACCACCACGGCGCCCGCAGCCGGACCCATTGTTGGCCTCTCGTCACGGAGCACCACGGGCACTCCCATGCGCAGGTCGGCCCGGGCACGGGCAAGAAGTTCTCCGAGATCGGGCGCGAGGGACATAGGCATTTTCCTGTCTTGGCCCGGCGGGCCGGGCAGAGCGTACACCCGGACAGACCCGTCCGGGAAGGCGCTGAAACAAAGCAGCTTCAATCCTGTAACAAAACCCTGCGCGCAACACGAGAGCGTGAAATTCCTGCAGCAAAACTTGTCTGTACCGCCGTGCGGTTACATGTGATCCAGCAACACGATGACGGAGAGGCAGATGGCCCAGATCAAGAATATCCTTCTGGTAGACGACGATGACGACCTGCGCGAGGCGCTGGCCGAGCAACTGGTCATGACCGAGGATTTCGAGGTATTCGAGGCCGAGACCGGCGCCGCCGCCATGGCCCGCGCGAAAGAGCAGGTCTACGATCTGCTGATCCTCGACGTCGGCCTGCCCGACACCGACGGGCGCGAGCTGTGCAAGCTGATGCGCAAGCAGGGGGTCAAATCGCCGATCCTCATGCTCACCGGCCACGACACCGATGCCGACACCATCCTCGGCCTCGACGCGGGCGCGAACGACTACGTGACCAAGCCCTTCAAGTTCCCGGTGCTGCTGGCCCGCATCCGGGCGCAGTTGCGCCAGCACGAGCAATCCGAGGACGCGGTCTTCACCGTTGGACCTTACACGTTCAAACCCTCGATGAAGCTGCTGGTGACCGAGGACGACCGCAAGATCCGCCTCACCGAGAAAGAGACGAACATTCTCAAGTTCCTCTACCGCTCGACCGAAGGCGTGGTGCCGCGCGAGGTGTTGCTGCACGAGGTCTGGGGCTACAACGCGGGTGTGACCACCCACACGCTGGAGACCCACATTTACCGCCTGCGCCAGAAGATCGAGCCCGACCCCTCGAACGCCCGCATTTTGGTCACAGAATCCGGGGGATACCGACTGGTTGCTTGACAAATCGGCGGAAATGTCACGACCACGCGGTTTTCCGCCGTCGCCAGCGCACTCGCCCATTGGTTGACAGTGGACTTGGTGCTACGCTGACCTAACCTTTCGGATAGGAGGCTGAAAGGCCTCCCGCGAAAACACAGAGTTCCCGTTGCATGTGCGGGTTATCACATGCACCTCCCTGTTGGACCTGGCCGGGCTTTGTGCCCGGCCTTTTTTTCCGCAGCGCGCCCCTGCGATGCACCGCGCCACCTGTAACCTTCAGTATACCAAACAGACAGTATGCCCAGTTAACGGCTGTTGGAGGCGCGCAGCCAAAGCTGCGAGCCATATGCCTTAAGGCTGCCCGCAGCCACAACGGGCAGCGGAGTCCGCGACCGGCGCTCCGGCTGCGGCATCCCCTCCGCGAGCCGAAGCGCCCACAAACCCATGCCGCTCCTACCCCGAGCGACTGCCGTATGGCTTGCCCTTCCGGTCTGCGCGGAAAATCGTTAACAAATCGGAAACGTGGCAGCAGATTCCCGACTTTCTGCATCGGTGTCTTTCGCACTGCTTGCCGTAGCCGCAACAGATGGTAGAAGCCCGGCGCCCCTGCCGGAAAGGACTGAGCTTGACCGACACGCCCCGACGCCTTGAACACCCGAACGTGAACGCGCCGCTGCTGGACTGGTGGATGCGCGACTACGACCATGTCTTCGTAACGCTCAACCCGTTCTTCAGCGTTCCCGGCTTCGCCCCCGACACCGCCGCATGGGGGCCGCTGCGCAGCGAGGCGACCACGCCGCAAGAGCTTGAGGCCCTGATCGAGAGCCTTGGCGACGGTCAGCCCAATCAGGCGCCCGACGCGTTCGACGAGATCATCAAGACCACCGGCCAGCCGGTGCGTTGGGACATGGTGGCGCAGGCGCTCGGCGTCAGCGACTTCGAGCACTTCGCGCATATGGTCTGGCTGTGGGTGATCGGCGCCGAACCGCCCGAGGCCGATGTCACGCTGATCTCGCGCATCGCCCGGCACTGCCGCACCGAAGGGCTCTACAAGCCCGAAGAGGACTGGCTTCCGCTGGTCGTCGAGCCCATGCTCGTGCCCTATTTCGAAGCGCTGCGCCTCGACGAGGTGACGCTCTGGGACGAGACCCGGACCTCTTCGCTGGAGTGCCCGGTCGAGGCCTTCCACCGGGATGAGCCGCCGGTGGCGCTGATGGATGCGCCGATCTCGGCGGTCTCGGCGCCGGGCATGTTGCTGAGCTGGTCCCAAGATCAGGTGACCGGCCTGCTGGCGATGACCGAGGAGATGCGGCAAAAGGCCGACCCCGCGCGTTTCCTCGAGGGGTTCTGGGCCGGCACCCGCACCTCGTCGCTGGTGCTCGACCCAACCCACGCCCGGGTCCCTGCCCTGCTGCACTGAGCCGCGTCCGACCCGCGCAACCGCCAAAACCAATATACCACAATGCAAAACGCCCCGACCGAAAGGCCGGGGCGTTCGCGTTTCTAGGGATGGCCGAGGCCGCGGATCACTCCGCGGTCTCTTCCTTTTTCTCCGCCGAGATTTCCTCGCCGGTGTCCTGATCGACCATCTTCATGGCGAGACGCACCTTGCCGCGATCGTCGAAGCCGAGAAGCTTCACGAAGACTTCCTGGCCTTCCTTCAGCACGTCCGACGGGTGGTTCAGGCGACGGTTCTCGATCTGGCTGACGTGCACGAGGCCGTCGCGCTTGCCGAAGAAGTTCACGAAGGCGCCGAAGTCGACGATCTTCACGACCTTGCCCTTGTAGATCGCGCCCTCTTCCGGCTCCGCCACGATCGAATAGATCATGTCGTAGGCCTTCTGGATGGCTTCGCCGTTGGCCGAAGCGATCTTGATGATGCCATCGTCGTTGATGTCGACCTTGGCGCCCGACACTTCGACGATCTCGCGGATCACCTTGCCGCCCGAGCCGATCACTTCACGGATCTTGTCGGTCGGGATCTGCATGGTCTCGATGCGCGGTGCGTGGACCGAGAACTCGCTCGCTTCGGTCAGCGCCTTACCCATCTCGCCGAGGATGTGCATCCGGCCGTCTTTCGCCTGCGACAGAGCCTGCTTCATGATCTCGGGGGTAATGCCCGCGACCTTGATGTCCATCTGCAGCGAGGTGATGCCGTTTTCGGTGCCTGCGACCTTGAAGTCCATGTCGCCGAGGTGGTCTTCGTCGCCGAGAATGTCGGTCAGAACCGCATACTCACCGTCGTCTTCCAGCACGAGGCCCATGGCCACACCGGCCACCGGCGCCTTCAGCGGAACGCCTGCATCCATCATCGACAGCGAGCCGCCGCAGACCGAAGCCATCGAGGACGAGCCGTTGGATTCGGTGATCTCGGACACCACGCGGATGGTGTAGGGGAAGTCGGTCGGGGCGGGCAGCACCGCCTGCAGGGCGCGCCATGCCAGCTTGCCGTGGCCGATCTCACGACGACCCGGCGAGCCAACGCGGCCCACTTCACCAACCGAGTACGGCGGGAAGTTGTAGTGCAGCAGGAAGTTGCTGCGGAAGTTGCCGTGCAGCGCGTCGATGATCTGCTCATCGTCGCCGGTACCCAGCGTGGTCACGACCATCGCCTGCGTTTCACCACGGGTGAACAGCGACGAGCCGTGGGTGCGCGGCAGGATGCCGGTTTCCGACACGATCGGGCGCACCTGATCCAGCGCGCGGCCGTCGATGCGGCGCTTGTTCTTCACCACGTCCGAGCGCAGCACGACCGACTCGAGCTTCTTGATCGCCGAGCCGAGGTTGGCGTCTTCGAGTTGCTCTTCGCTCAGTTCAGCCTTGATCGCCTCTTTCGCAGCGGCGACGGCAGCGACGCGCTCCTGCTTGTCGGTGATCGCGTAGGCCTCTTTCATCTTGGCTTCGCCGAGACCTTTCACCGCCTCGAACAGCTCGGTGTATTCCGGCGGCTGGAAGTCGAAGGGCTCTTTCGCCGACGATTCAGCCAGATCGATGATCAGGTCGACGACCGGCTGGATCTGCTCGTGCGCGAAGGTCACGGCGCCCAGCATCTCGTCTTCGGTCAGCTCGTAGGCTTCCGATTCCACCATCATCACGGCGTCTTTGGTGCCGGCGACGACGAGGTCGAGACGCTGCTCGGGGTTGTTGCGCAGCCCCTGCATGTCGTCGACGGTCGGGTTCAGCACGTATTCGCCATCGGTGTAGCCGACGCGGCAGCCGGCGATCGGACCCATGAAGGGCACGCCCGAGATGGTCAGCGCAGCCGAGGCGGCGATCATCGCAACAACGTCGGGGTCGTTGACCAGATCGTGCGACAGCACGGTGCACATCACCAGCACTTCATGTTTGAAGCCGGGGACGAAGAGCGGACGGATCGGACGGTCGATCAGGCGTGCGGTCAGCGTCTCTTTCTCGGTCGGACGCGCCTCGCGCTTGAAGAAGCCACCGGGCACCTTGCCCGCGGCGTAGTATTTTTCCTGGTAGTGAACGGTCAGCGGGAAGAAATCCTGACCCGGCTTCGGTTCCTTCGCGAAGGTCACGTTGGCCATGACCGAGGTCTCGCCGAGCGTGGCGATGACGGTGCCATCGGCCTGACGGGCGACCTTGCCGGTCTCGAGGGTGAGGGTTTCCTCGCCCCACTGCATGGATTTCGTCGTTACGTTGAACATGTAGCGTATCCTGTAAGGGAGCACTCCCGGCCCTCCGGGTCTCCCGTTTGCATGGTGGCCCCATTGCCACCGCTCCCTATCCTCTTGCATGTGCCCGGGAGCCAAAGGCGTCACGTCTCAGATGGGGCGCGCATACATGAGAATCCGCCTTTTGGGAAGCAATAAGCGCAGAGCCGCGCTGAGCGGCACTGCGCCCGCCGACACGCCAGAGCCGGTCAGAGGATGAGCATGTCCTCGTCAACAATCGAAAGATCGGTCTCGCGGAACCGCACCAGCGCGCCCTCCGCTTCGAAGACCACGGTGCTGTCCACCTGTCTGAAGGCATCCAGCGCCGCCGCGGCGTCGGAAAAGCCGAACCCGGACAGGTCGATGACATCCCATGGCTCCAGATCGACGACCATGTCGGTGCCACCGTCGGGGCCAAATACGAAGCTGTCCGACCCCTCGCCACCGAACAGGGTGTCGTTTCCGGCACCGCCATCAAGCAGGTCGTCGCGCCCCGTCCCGCGCATCCATTCCACCAGACCGTTGTCATCAGACAGCAGAAGCTGCACGGCCACGAAGTCCGCACGCGACAGCCCTGCTTCCAGTCGTGCGCTGGCATCTTCCAGCGTCGCCGCATCGGTTGCCATCCCGAGATTGCCGAGGACGAGTTCTGCAAACGCGCTGTCGGACAGGCCGTCATTCGCAGCCTCAAACTCGGTTGAACGCAAGAAGCGCTGCGCCAACCCCGACAGGTCCAGCCCGGCGTTCATTCTCGCCATCCAGGACTCGAAGCCGGTCATGTCAGGCACGCGGCCCAACACGGCCTGATAGCTGGAAAAGACTTCATCCGTCCAATAGGCCGCGCTCTGATCGAGCCGTGCCGCAATTGCGTATTCTGTCGACGTCCGGCTGTATTCCTCGCTTCGGATGAAGCGGGACGCGATCTCTCCACGGCTTTCGCCGTAATAGTAATAGCCATCGCTCCCGCCGGTCAGGCGATCCAACCACATTTGACGTCCGGGATCGTCATCCTGTCCTTCACCGCGCAGTCGCTCATAGAAGAAATCGATCAGAGCCGCATCGCTCATCTCGCCCCAACGGGCCAGGAATTCGGGGCTGTTCAGAACGAAATCCGCGGCCCATCCAAAATCCCAAACCGAATTATAGGAAAGCTCCACCCCCATCTGCAGTTCACGCAAGCTTGGCGCGCGATCCAGAGCAAACTCGAAGAGGCGGTAGACCAATTCCTCGACACGCGGATTCCAGTCGGCATTCAGGCGCGTGTCCGTGGCCAACAGGTCATCGCCGCCAAGACCCAGCAGCGCGTCGGCCCCGGCGCCACCGATCAAGCGATTGTCCGCATCGCTTCCGACGAGCAGATCGGGACCGTTCATTCCGGTCAAATGAAAACCGAAATCGTCACCAGACAGCAACACCTGATCGGGTATCTCACGGCCAAGGTCGGCCAACTCAGCCGCAGAGATTTCATAGCTCCCGAACTGATCATAATAATCTGTCGTGACGTCGATGTAGTAAGTCCCACTCGCCTCGGGCAAGAAAACCGTGCGATGTCCATTTTCGGCGTAGACGTAGTTCGAGGCCATGCGTTCATAGGGAACCCGCAAACCCTCGGCATCAAATATGTCCGCAATATATGACATTGCCCCGTAAAGGTCGCTTCCTTCGGATTCTCTGGTGCCGAACAGGTAGGCATGCCCGGCTTCCAGCTCGACCGCAAACCAATCGCTGTCCCTGTAGAGGCCACTTCCAAGAAAATCGACACTGCCGATCTGGGTCTCACCGACTGCGAGCGTTGCCGTCGTACTCAGGTCTCCCGCCACCTCGCCCGACAAGTCGTAAGGCGTAAGCCTCAACTCATAGTCACCGATGACATCGTAATAAGAGTAAGAGTCGGCATAGGAGGCCGCCGACAGATAGAAAGTCCCGCTTTCGTCAGGAACGAATAGACTGCGCGATGGGCCATAGTAGCCTACCTCCCCCTGACTGCCGACAACAAGTGTGCCATCTGCGTCGTAGACACCTTCAAAATAAGGCTCTTGCAGGATGACCCCATTGTCGCCCTCGGTGCCGACCAGTTCAATCAGATAGGTTTCGTCAGTCACGAGTTCTGCCGCGAACCAATCCCTGTCGCCGACGTAGTCCAGTGTTCCAAAGACCGGTTCATTCGGCGCAACCGCACTAAGCGTCTCGGGCGTCGCCAGAACATCGTCACTGAGGTCAACTTCGGCCAAGCCAAGCTCGTAAGAGCCGATGTGAGAACCGTACCCACGCGCAGAAAGGAAATAGGTACCGGTCTGACTGGGAGAGAACGTGACTCTCGAATTGAGGTCCCCTCCGGAGTCATCATTCGAATACCCCAGAAAGTCCATGCTCGTCGCATCGTAGATCCCAGAAAACAAAGGATCGGACAATGCAGTGATACCCTCGGCGTAGAGGCTGTCCAACGTGATGCGGTAAAGCCGCCCGGCCTCCAGGTCTGCGGCGAACCAATCCTCATCACCGGCCTGCTCGATCACTCCGGTCGCGATTGCTCCGACAGAAATGATCCCCGAGCTGGTAAAATCGGAAGCATAATCATCCGGCATGTCATCCCCCTCCATGCGCTTCGCTCGATGCCACGCAAATCATCTGAAATATATTTCGCGCGAACAATCGAAGCTATGCAAATTGGAGTAAAGAAATCCATAAAAAAGACGCCCGCTCCTTTCGGAGCGGGCGTCTGAAATTCCGTATCCTTAGCGGATCAGCGGCGGATGCCGAGGCGCTGGATCAGCGCGGTGTAACGCGCTTCTTCCTTGCCCTTCAGGTAGTCCAGCAGCTTGCGGCGCTGAGCCACGAGCTTCAGAAGGCCACGACGCGAGTGGTTGTCCTTCTTGTGGGTCTTGAAGTGCTCGGTCAGGGTCGAGATGCGGCTGGTGAGGATGGCAACCTGAACTTCGGGCGAACCGGTGTCGCCTTCTTTGGTTGCGAATTCCTTCATCAGGCGGTTCTTTTCTTCAACGGTGATCGACATCGGGGTCTCCTTTAGGGTTAGAGGGATGGCGCAAGCCGGGATGTCGTCCAGCAGGGCCCGTGGAGAGGTCCGGCCCGCGTGGCCGGATGCGCGCGTATAGGGCGATTCAGCGCGAAAGGAAAGCCCCAAGTTCCCAGTGCGCCGCACGCCACCCACATCCCGGCCGCCTCCGCGGCGCTCGCAGCCCCGCCCCCCGATCTCAGGCCGCTATGATCGCCAGCGCCTCGTCGGCCCCGAGCAGCACGATCTGATCGAGCGCCGGGGCGTCCGCGGTCGGCATGCGCGCCAGCAGAGCCCCATCCATGAACAGATCGCTCATCCCCTCCATCTGGGCGCTCTCGCGCAGATCAAGCTCGGGCGTCTCCGCCCCCGCGGCCTCGTCATAGACCACGATCATCCGGTCCGCGGCCGGATCGAAATCCATCAGGTGCGCGGGCGCGCCCCCGGCAATCCACTCGCCAAGAATGAGATGATCCGCGCCAGTGCCGCCGCTTGCCACGTCTCCGTGCCCGATGCACAGCGTATCATCGCCCCCGCCACCGTTGAGATAATCGGTCTCGTCACGATCCGCGCCGGTGCTGCCGGGCTCGGCACCCGACAGAAAATCCGCCCCTGCACCGCCGAACAGCGTGTCGACACCGGGCCCGCCCCACAGCGATTCATCCCCCTCGCGTCCGTGCAGCGCATCCTGACCCGCGCCGCCGATCAGAAGATCGTCGCCGAGACCGCCATGCAAGGCGTCGTTGCCTGCACCGCCGAGCAGCGCGCCGCCGCCGCCGTGGGCAAACAGGTGGTCTTCGCCAGTGCCGCCGCGCAGAAGGTCCGTCCCGGCATCGCCGTGCAGCGTGTCATTGCCCGCGCCGCCCAGCACCGTGTCGTTCCGCTCGCCGCCAAGCAATTCGTCGTCACCGGCCCGACCGTCGATGAGGTCTTGCCCACCCCCGCCGCTCAGAAGGTCGGTCAACGGCGTGCCGACAAGCCTCTCCGCCGCGTCTGTCCCCGGATCGATCCGGCCAGCCTGCCGTGCCCCGGCGGGCGCCTCCTGCGCGCTTGCCTCGGTGTCGAAACTTGCGGCGACGTCATCGAGCAGAGGGCTGTCCAATGCGTCTTCGCGCGCATCGCCCTCTTCGAGATCGGCCTCCTCTCCCTCCCCGTCCGGCGCCGCGAAGATCACCAGAGATCCCAGCAGCGCCATACCCATCAAACCGCTCAGAAACAGCATCCCAGACTCCCACTAGCCGCGAGGGCGGGAGTCTGCGCCGCGCCCTGCGCGGTAACCAAACCCATTCAGGGGCGAAGGTTAACGCTGGCGCGCCCAGACCTGCGGCTGCTGGCTATAGGACACATACAGCGGATGGCGCGGATGGCCGTCCTTGGTCAGCCCCAGCACATGCAGGTCGCCCGGCAGGCGTGCGGCGATCTCGGCGCCGCGGCCCATATGCGCGCCATGCACGCCCCAGCCCGCCAGCGTCAGCCCGGCCTCGGCGTGCCAGCGCAGCAACAAGCCGTCGTTTTCAGGACCGACCGGCGCGGCGGCGCGGCGCAGGTCGGCGGGCTTGGTGGCGCGGTAGCCAAACAGATTGGCAATCCGCATGCCGCCGAAACCAAGCGCCTGCGCGCGGCGCTGGCACCGTTCGATGGTGGGATCGTTGCGCAACTCGTCGGCGGTCGAGGGGTTGAGCATGATCCACAGCAGCAGGTCCTCCGGGTGACCCGCCTGCCAGATACGTTCGAGGCCATAGCGATACGCCTCGCAGGGCGAGTAGAGCGCCCGCGAGCGTATGCCGCCCTGTTCATGCCGCCGTTCGATCATGGCGCCCTTCTGGCCGCGCCGCCGCCCCGGCGCAAGCCCTGCCCGTTGACTTGCCACTCGGCCCGGCTCAGGGTCCGCCACGGATCACCACAGCAAGGACCCCTGCCAGATGGACATCACCCGGATCGAGGCCGCCGCCGGGCGGCTTATGGGCCACGCCCGCCGCACACCGCTGCTTTCTTCGCCGTTTCTCGACGAGATCGCCGGCCGCCGGGTGTTGGTCAAGGCGGAGTGCCTGCAGCACACCGGCAGCTTCAAGTTCCGCGGCGCATGGTCAGCGCTCTCGGCGCTCGATCCCGAGGTCCGGGCCAAGGGCGTCATCGCCTTTTCCTCGGGCAATCACGCGCAGGGCATCGCAGCCGCGGCACGCGGCTTCGGCGTGCCTGCGGTGATCATCATGCCCGCCGACGCGCCCGCCGCGAAGGTGGCGGGCACCAAGGGGCTGGGCGCCGAGGTGGTGCCCTACGATCGCGAGACCGAAGACCGCGACGCGCTCGGCGCGACGCTGGCCGCAGAGCGCGGCCTGACGCTGGTGAAACCCTTCGACGAGCCGGAAGTGATCGCCGGGCAAGGCACCTGCGGGCTGGAGATCGCCGAACAGGCCGCCGAGGCAGGTGTGACCAAGGCCGATGTGCTCGTTTGCTGCGGCGGCGGTGGTCTGACCTCGGGCATCGCGCTGGCGCTGGAGGCCAAGGCCCCCGGCCTGCGCGTACGCCCCGCCGAACCAGAGGGGTTCGACGATGTGAAGCGCTCTCTGGCGGCAGGCGCGATCCAGCGCAACGAGACCATGGGCGGCAATATCTGCGACGCGATTGTCACGCCGCAGCCCGGCAACATCACCTTTCCGATCATGCAGCGGCTCTGCGGCCCCGGTCTCGCGGTGACCGAGGACGAGGCGTTGAAGGCGATGCAACTCGCAGTGCGCCACCTCAAGATCGTCGCCGAGCCGGGCGGCGCGGTGGCGCTGGCCTCGGCGCTGTTCCGCCCTGCCGATATCGAGGGCGATGCGGTGATCTGCACCGTCTCTGGCGGCAACGTCGATCCGGCGATCCTTGCCCGGTCCCTCGCGCTCGATATCTGACGAAAAGGGCGCGGCCCCGCCCGGACCGCGCCTCTTCTTCTCTTGGCAAATACGCCGGGGAGCGCGAGGGGCTGGCCCCTCGCATCCGGGCGGCTGCTCAGTCGTCGATGCGCCGCGCCTCGTCGAGCAGCATCACCGGGATGCCCTCGCGGATCGGGAAGGCCAGCCCCGCGTTCTTGCTGATCAGCTCCTGCCGCTCGGCATCATATTCCAGCACGCCGTGGGTCACCGGGCACACCAGCGCCTCGAGCATGCGGCGGTCGAAGACGATGATCTCTTCGGCGCGATCTTCGGTCATTGCATCAGGTCCTCTTCTCCGCCCCGCAGGGCAAATTCGATCAGCGTCACCAGCGTCTCGCGCCGCGACGCCAGCCGCGGCGCCTCGAGCAGCGCCTGCTTTTCCTCCGGAACGAAATCGAGCAGCATCGACAGCGAATTGATCAGCAACTCGTCTTCTGCCTCTTTCAGCGTATCCCAGTCCGCAGACAGCCCGCGGGCGTCGAAATAGCGGTCCAGAAGGCGCAGGAAGGCCGGGCGGTCAAAGGTGTCATCGCTGTCCGCGTGCGGGTCAAGGTCATGCTCGAAGCCTTTCCAGTCGACCTCGCAGCGGCGGTAAGGGGTGAACCCCTCGACCTCCTTCTGAATGCGGAAGCGCGACAGGCCCGAGAGCGTGATCATGTAGCGCCCGTCCTCGGTTTCCGAGAACTGCGTGATCCGCCCGGCGCAGCCAATGCGCTGCAAGGCGGGCGTTTCGCTTTGATCGTGGCCCAGCGGCTGTACCATGCCTATGAGGCGCGTGTCAGTCTTCAGCGCGTCATCCAGCATCGCCAGATAACGCGGCTCGAAGATGTGCAGCGGCAGGCGCGAGCGCGGCAGCAGCAGGGCACCGGGAAGCGGGAAAACCGGGATGACACCCGGAAGATCGGTTCGTCTCACCATGACCTGCCAGCTAGAGCGCCGCGGCGCTCAGGCAAATATCATCGAGCTGAGTTTACGACGGCCATTGAGAACAACCGGATCGTTCGGCTTCAGCGCCTCGAAGATGGTGAAGAGCTGCGCCTTGGCGGCCCCGTCGTTCCACTCGCGGTCGCGGCGGAACAGTTCGAGCAGCTGGGTCACCGCCTCTTCGGTCTGGCCGTGCGCGTAGAGCGCCTGCGCCAGATCGAAGCGCGCCTGCAGGTCCGCCGGGTCGGCCTCGACCTTGGCGGTCAGCTCCGCAACAGGGCCGGCGTTGCTCGCCTGCTTGGCCAGCTCGATCTTGGCATGGGCGGCTTCCAGTTCGGGCGCCTTGGAGATCTCGACCGGCGCGCCGTTGAGCACGGCCTCGGCCTGATCGATGTCATCAAGCGCCAGATGGCACGATACCATCCCGGCAAAGGCCTTGGCGTTCTGCGGGTCTTCTTCGAGGATTGCGGCAAACACCTGCGCCGCGTCAGTGGCAGCGCCTTGCTCGAGCATTTCCTCGGCGGTGGCGATGGCCTCGTCGAGCCCACCCGAGGTGTCCCCGCCCGCAGCCTGCACAACGCGATCGATGAAGCTTTTCAGTTCTGACGGCGGCAGCGCGCCCTGAAAGCCGTCGACGGGCTGGCCCTTGTAAAAGGCATAGACGGTGGGGATCGACTGGATGCGCAGCTGACCGGCGATCATCTGCGCCTCGTCAACGTTGACCTTGGCCATCTTCACCGCGCCCTTGGCCTCGGTGACAGCCGCCTCGAGCGCCGGGCCAAGCTGCTTGCACGGGCCGCACCAAGGCGCCCAGAAATCAACGATGACCGGCACTTCCTGCGAGGCGTCGATCACCTCGGCCATGAAGTCGGCTTCGCTGACGTCTTTGATGAGGTCGGCCTTGGGGGCCTCGGTCTTGCCCAGTTCCAGCATGCTTTAATCCTCCGCTGCGGCGGTTTGCTTGGCGTGTTACATGGCGTAGGCGGGGGCATGATGCAAGGGCGGCCCCGCGCGCGCCACTCAGGCGCGGCGGGTGAGTTCCGCCCAGATCGGCAAGTGATCCGAAGCGCGCCGCGCCGCGCCCGTCTGCTCGACCCCCGCGGCCTGCAGCGTCAGCGCGCTGCCATATGCCACCCCATCAAGCGCGACGAAGGGTCGCGAGGCGTGATAGCTGCGCCCCGGCAGCGTGAGGGTGAAGGCACGTTCCCACGGCTCGTAACCGCGCACGTCCGACCATTCGTTGAAATCCCCAAGGATCGCGGCTTCGGCGCACCTCACCCCCAGATGCTCGCGGATCTCGGTCATCTGGCGCAGCCGGTAACGGCGCAGCAGCCCCAGATGCGCCCCCACCACGTTGACCCCTTCGACGCGCGCCATGACCGCGCCGCGCGGCTCCAGCCCCGAAAGTTCGAAGCGCCGGGTCTCGGTCACCTGCAGCCCGCGCCGCACGAAAATCGCATTGCCGTGCCATCCAAGACTGACCTCGTTGCGCGCCAGCGGCACCACCTCGTAGTCGGTCTCCTGAGCGATCAGGAACCGGGGGATCGCCGCAGGGCGCGGCCCAAGCCGCAGGTCGGCTTCCTGCAGCACCACCACGTCGGCGTCGATCTGCCCCAGCACTTGCAAGATGCGCGCCGGATCACGGCGGCGGTCGATCCCCATGGCCTTGCGGATGTTGTAGCTGGCGATCTTCAACGGGGCAGACATGCGAAAAGTCCTCAGAGGATGGGCGCCAGCAGCCGGGCGAAAGGCGCCGCCAGACGAATCCAGCGCGGGTGTTCGCTCAATGGCTTTTCCATGATGTAGGCGCTGGAGAAATCGGCCTCCAGCATCTTTGCCACCCGCTGCGCGAAACCACGGTCGAAAAGCAGGGCCATCGTCTCAAAATTGAGCCGAAACGAGCGGTTATCGAGATTGGCCGAGCCCACGGCGGCAAAATCATCATCCACCAGCACCACCTTCTGGTGCACGAATCCGCCCTCGTAGCGCAGCACCTCGACCCCGGCGGCGCGCACTTCGTCGAAATACGCATGCGCGGCCAGCCACGGCAGGTAATGATCAATGCTGTCGGGCACCAGAACCTTGACGTCGCAGCCACGCAGCGCGGCGCTGATCAGCGCCGAGAGCACCTCCTGATCGGGCACGAAATAGGGCGAGGCGATCCACACCCGCTCGCGCGCCTCGGCCAGCGCAGAAATGAAAAACAGCGCGCCGGTATCCATATCGTCGGCCGGTCCGGTGGGCAGTACGAGGCCCGACATGTCCTCGGGCGACCGATCGGGGCGCCAGTTGAGGGTTTCTCCGATGCTGTCCAGCGTCGCCCAGTGCCAGTCCTCGGCAAAGACCAATTGCAGTTGCGCCACCATCGGTCCGCGCAGGTGCAGATGAGTGTCCCGCCACGGGCCGAACGACGGGTTCTTGCCAAGGTAGTCGTCCTTGACGTTGTGCCCCCCGATGAAGCCCTCGTGCCCGTCGATGATCACCGTTTTGCGGTGGTTGCGGAAATTGATCTGAAAGCGCGAGGTCGGCCCCGGCGCGTTCTTGGGATCGACCACCTGCACCCCGGCCTCGCGCAGCCGCGCAAGATAGCCTCCGGGCAGCCCGTAGCTGCCGACACCGTCGAAAATCAGCCGCACCGCCACGCCACGATGCGCGGCGGCGATCATGTGATCGGCAAGGTCATCCCCAAGATCATCGTCGGCAATCGTGTAGAACTGCACCAGCAGGTAATGTTCGGCGCGGTCAATGGCGGCGAAGACCGCCTCGAAGGTGGCTGCGCCATTCACCAAGAGATCGGCTGAATTGCCGCCCACCACCGGCATCGCCGCAAGCTTTTCGAACGCGTGATAGCGTGAAGGATCGCTGCCGTCGGGCGGGTAATGGGCGCAGAAAGCATCCAGTTCGCGGCGCACCCGGCGGCTGCTGCGCCGGGTGATGCGATAGCCACGAAGCTTGTGCTGACCGAAAAACAAATATGCCGGCAGGGCGAACCACGGCGCCGCCAGCAGGAACACCGCCCAAGCAGCCGCACCCTGCGCCGTGCGCGCGGTCGACACCGCCCGCCAGACGGCAAAGGCCACCGCCAGCGGCACTACCACCGCCAAGGCGACGGCAAAGATCGTGCTGTTCGAGCCCATACACCGCTCTCCGCTGTTGCGCGCCGGCGTTCGCGAACCGGCCCGCCCTCAACCAGAGCGCATCACGAATTGTTCCGCAAGTGTCCGACCTTGCGCCCGCCAGACCGGAGGGCTCAGCGCCCGGCGCTCACAGATCGAAGGTGGCGAAGACCGGCGCGTGGTCGGACGGTTTCTCCCAGCCGCGGGCGGCGCGCAGCACGCGCGAGCCATGCCCGGCGCTGGCAATGTCGGGCGTCGCCCAGACATGGTCGAGCCGCCGGCCCTTGTCCGCCGCGTCCCAGTCGCGGGCACGGTAGGACCACCACGAATAAAGCTGCCCGTCGGGGATGTCTTGCCGGGTGATGTCGACCCATTTGCCCGCGTCCTGCACCTGCGCCAGATGATCGACCTCGACGGGCGTGTGCGACACCACCTTGAGCAGTTTCTTGTGGCTCCAGACATCGTCTTCGCGCGGGGCAATATTGAGGTCCCCGACGAGGATGGATTTCTTCGGCGCCTCGGCATGGAACCAGTCGCGCATCTCGGTCAGGTAGTCGAGCTTCTGGCCGAATTTCTCGTTCTTCTCGCGGTCGGGCTCGTCGCCGCCTGCGGGCACGTAGAAGTTCTGGATGGTCACGCCGTTCTCCAGCGTCGCCGACACGTGGCGGGCATGACCGAGCGCGGCGAAATCGCGGTTACCGGCGTCGACGATTGGCAGCTTCGAGAGGATCGCCACCCCGTTGTAGCCCTTCTGCCCGCGTGCCACGATGTGGCTGTAGCCGAGCGCCGCGAATTGCTCGAGCGGGATCTTCTCCACCGGGCTTTTGGTTTCCTGCAGGCACAGAACGTCCGGCCCTTCCTCGGCCAGCAGCTTGAGGACAATGGGCTCGCGCAGACGGACCGAATTGATGTTCCAGGTGGCAAGGGTGAAGGACATGGGGCGGGCTCCTTTTCTGGGGCGGAAAATGTCAGCCTGCCGGGGTGGGCGCAACCCGGTTCCGGGCGTTACACTGCCGCTAGAGCACCAGCGCGAGGATCAGCACCGACAGGCACAGAAACCCGATGCCGGTCAGTTCGCGCCGCGTGATGCGCTCGCGGAAGACCAGCGACGACGCCATCAGCGAGAACACCAGTTCCACCTGCCCCAGCGCCTGCACATAGGCGGCGGTCTGCAGGGTGAAGGCGGTGAACCACGACAGGCTGCCCGCCATGGAGGTGAGGCCAAGCCAGAGCGCGGTGCCCCGTGCCGCCCAGACCGCGGTGATCTGCCCCGGCTCGAAAAGCCGCAGCCACAGGGCCATGCCAAGAGTCTGCGAGACCACCACGCAGACCAGCGTCACCCCAGCCCGCAGCAAGGGGTCGTCCGAGGCGATCTCCAGCGAGGCGCCCCGGTAGCCCACTCCCGAGACCGCGAAGAACAGTCCCGACGCCAGCCCCAGCGCCACCGCGCGGCTGCCCATGCGGCGCAGCAGCCCGCCCGGACCGGGGGTATCCGACAGCAACAGCACGCCGACAAGGCCGATCAGGATCGCGCCCCAGCCTGCCGCCGAGATACGCTCGCCCAGAACCAGAAGCCCCAGCAGCGCGGTCTGGATCACTTCGGTCTTCTTGAAGGTGATGCCCACGGCGAAGTTGCGCTGCCGGAACAGGGCCACCACGCAGACGGTGGCGAGGATCTGCCCCAGCGCGCCGAAGAGCGCATAGGCCCAGAACAGCCCGCTCAGCGTCGGCCAGCCCTGTCCGCTGGCGGCCAGATAGCTGCCAACCACCAGCACCGCCCCCGGCGCGGCATAGGCAAAGCGGGCGAAGGTCGAACTTGTGGCGGTCAGCGCGCCATTGCTTAGCACCTTGTGCAGCATGAAGCGCAAGGTCTGGAAAAACGCGGCGCTGAGCGTGACGATGATCCACAAATCCATGGCCCGCAGTAGCCCGACGCTGCGGCATTGGCCATAGCGCGCCCCCCCCCAGACGCAACGCGGGCCCGAGGCATGCCCCGGACCCGCGTCAAATTCGATCGATCGTGCCGGCCTCAGACCTCGCTTTTCAGCGCCTCAGCCAGATCGGTACGCTCCCACGAGAAGCCGCCGTCGCTGTCCGGCGCGCGGCCGAAATGGCCATAGGCCGCCGTGCGCTCGTAGATCGGCTTGTTGAGCTCGAGGTGGGTGCGGATGCCGCGCGGGGTCAGGTCCATGACCTTGGGGATCGCGCGCTCGATCGCCTCGGCCGCAAGATCGCCGGTGCCATGGGTGTCGACATAGATCGACAGCGGCTTGGCCACGCCAATGGCGTAGGACAACTGCACCGTGCAGCGCGCTGCAAGGCCCGCAGCGACCACGTTCTTCGCCAGATAGCGCGCCGCGTAAGCCGCAGACCGGTCGACCTTGCTCGGGTCCTTGCCCGAGAAGGCGCCGCCGCCGTGAGGCGCCGCCCCGCCATAGGTGTCGACGATGATCTTGCGGCCCGTCAGGCCCGCGTCGCCGTCCGGCCCGCCGATCACGAAGGTGCCGGTCGGGTTGACCCACCATTCGGTCTCGGGGGTGATCCACCCCTCGGGCAGGGTCTGGCGGATGTAGGGCTCGACGATGGCGCGGATGTCGTCCGAGCTTTGTCCGGCATCGGTGTGCTGGGTCGACAGAACGATCTGCGTCACCCCCACCGGCTTGCCATCCTTGTAGCGCACGGTGACCTGGCTCTTCGCATCCGGGCCAAGCAGCGGTTCGGCGCCGGATTTGCGTGCCTCGGCCAGCCGCTTGAGGATGGCGTGCGAGTAGAGGATCGGCGCCGGCATCAGTTCCGGCGTCTCGTTCGTGGCATAGCCGAACATGATGCCCTGATCGCCCGCCCCCTCGTCACGGTCGCCGCCGCCGGTCACGCCCTGCGCGATATGCGCCGACTGCTCGTGCAGCAGGTTGGTGATCTTGACGGTCTCGTGGTGGAACTTGTCCTGCTCGTAGCCGATATCCTTGATGCAGGCGCGCACGATGTCAGGAATATGCGCCATGTAATTGTGCAGCTTTTCCTGATCGGTCAGACCGATCTCGCCGCCGATCACCACGCGGTTGGTGGTGGCGAAGGTTTCGCAGGCGACGCGCGCCAGCGGGTCCTCTGCCAGCAGCGCGTCAAGCACCGCATCGGAAATCCGGTCGCACACCTTGTCGGGGTGCCCTTCGGAGACGGATTCCGAAGTGAAGATATAGTTCTGTCGGGACATAAGCGCTCCATTAGGTACCAGCTGTCACGCCAGGAAGCCGTTGTGACAGGGATATGAATGCCTCTCGCTACGCGCCTGAGATAGCGGCGTCAATCCAAATTGCGAGCCCGTGGCCAGAAGGCGAGAAGCACAAGCGCGGCGAGCAGCGCAAGAAGCGGCAGATCGCCCGTGCGACTATAGGGTGTGACGCGCAGCGGCGGTGGCAGGCGGGTGTCCAGAAACCCCGCCTCGTTCAGCGGCAGCGCATCAAGCACACGCCCTGCCCCGTCGATCACCGCCGAGACCCCGGTGTTGGCCGCGCGCAGCATCGGCAGCCCCTGTTCAATCGTGCGGATACGGGCCTGCGCGAGATGCTGATAGGGCCCCGAGAAGTTGCCGAACCACGCGTCATTGGTGATCTGCAACAATAGCTCGGGGCGCGCCGCGGCGCGCAGATCCTGCGGGAACACCGCCTCGTAGCAGATCAGCGGCAGCGCGTGGCCGATACCGCCGCCCAGATCGAGCAGCTCCGGCCCCGGACCCGCGGCATAGCCGCCTTCGGCGCGGGCGGCGAGGCCGCTGATATTGATCCGCCGGAACAGCCATTTGAAGGGCATGTATTCCCCGAACGGCACGAGATGATGCTTGTCGTAGACCGCCTCGACCTGCGGGCCCTGAGAGACCAGCGCGAGCGAGTTGTAATAGTCGAGCCCTTCGCTGCGCTGGATGCCTAGCACCACCTGCGCCGGCAGCGCCGCATCGGTGATGATCCGCAGCGCGTCGTCGGCGTTGCCCAGCAGCGTCGGCACGGCGGTTTCGGGCCAGACGATGAGGTCCGGTCGCGGCAAGCCGTCCTGCGCCGGGGCCGCCGTGTAATCCACCTGACGCTCGAAGAAGAGCGGGATGTAGTCGCGGTTCCACTTCTGGCTCTGCGCCGCGTTGGGCTGCACCAGCCGCACCACCGGTCGCCCCGAAAGGTCCTGCAAAGGCGGCATCAGTTGCGCGCCGCCGACAAGCAGCAGCGCCAGCAGACCCGCAGAGGCACCGGCGGAGGGCCAAGACCCGCGCGCTGCAAGCGCCGCAAGCGCCAGCGTCACAAGGGTCAGCCCATACGAGCCGGTCAGCGCGACCCACTGTATGGCCGAGGTCGGCTCCCAGAGGTATCCCACCAGCGCCCATGGAAAGCCGGTGAAGAGAAAGCCGCGGGCCAGTTCCGCCAGCGACCAAGTGACCACCAGCGCGAACAAAGCCCGGCGCGGGGCCTGCGCCGCCGCCCAGAACGCCACCGCCCAGAACAGTGCCAGCCCGGCAGCCATCAGCACCAGCGCGAAGGGCGCCATCCAAGCCGTGACGGCGGCATCGACCTGAAACGGTTCGGTCAGCCAGTTCAGCCCCAGACCGAAGTAGCCGGTCCCGGTGGCCCAGCCGACCAGTAAGGCGGCGCGCGGCGTGCGCTGCAGGGCAAAAAGCGCCATCGACAGAACCAGCCCAGCCAGCGCCAGATACCACAAGTCCCACGGGGCCTGCCCAAGAGCCATCATGACCCCGCAGAGCAGCGCCGGGATCAGCCGCGCCCGCCCGGTCAATACGCGCAGTACAAGGGCCGCCGGATCGCGGCGGCCCTGAGGGTCGGTGTGTGCGGGGGCACGCGACCTTGTGTCAGCCACGCCCCGCCCCTGCCTCGCTACCGTTCACTTGGATCGCCGTCTCGGGCTTGGCCGGCGGCAGCAGCGCCGGGGTTGGCGTCGCGACAGTTCCCTCCGGCAGCGGCGGGCGCACCCGCAGCCGCTTGATGCGGCGCGGGTCGGCGTCGACCACTTCGAAATCGATCCCGTCGGGGTGCGGGATCACCTCGCCGCGCGCCGGCACATGGCCCGCGAGCATGAAGACAAGCCCGCCCAGCGTGTCGATCTCTTCCTCGTCGATCTCTTCGCGATCGGTGAGCGCCAGCCCGGTTTCCGCCTCGAACTCCTGCAGCGGGGTCTTGGCCAGCGCCAGCCAGCTTCCGGCCTTTTCGCGGAAGAAGTTGCGTCCTTCTTCGGTGTCGTGCTCGTCCTCGATCTCGCCGATCACCTGTTCGATCAGGTCCTCGATGGTCACCAGCCCGTCGACCCCGCCATATTCGTCGATCACAAGGGCCATATGGCGGCGCTCGGTCTGCATCTTGGTCAGCAGCACACCCAGCGGCATCGAAGGCGGCACGAATAGCAGCGGGCGCAGCATCTTCTTCATGTCGAAGTCTTCGTCGTTGCCGTTGAAGCCGTGCAGCAGCGCAAAATCCTTGAGGTGCACCATGCCCACAGGCGTGTCGAGCGTGCCGGAATAGACCGGCAGGCGGGTCATGCCACTGTCGCGGAACACCGCAACAAGCTCGTCTTGGGTGAGGGTGTCGGGCACGGCAACGATTTCCGCCTTGGGAATCACCACGTCCTCGACGCGCATGCGCCGCAGGTTCATCATGCCATGTGTCGGCCGCTCATGCGCGGCCAAGAGGTCCTGCCCCGGCTCCTCGCCTTCCTCTAGCCCATTGGGGCGGTTCGAGAAAATGCGTTTAAAAAAGCCTTGAGGCCGCTCTATCTGCTCGTTTTGCTGCGCGCAGTGCGCTGCGTTAGACGAGTCGTCGGTATCTCCCATCGGTCCTTGTGATCCTGTTTCGCTTAGAGGTCAGAGGAATATGGGTCCGCGATACCCATTTTGCCAAGTATTTCCGTCTCAATATTTTCCATCAGCGTCGCATCGCCGTCACGCTGATGGTCATAGCCCAGAAGATGCAAGGTTCCGTGAACGACCAGATGCGTCACATGGTCGGCGAACGGCTTGCCCGCCGCCTCGGCCTCGCGGGTGCAGGTCTCAAAGGCGATGGCCAGATCGCCAAGCTCGGTGGCGAAGGGCCCCTCTTCAGCGTCCGGCAGCTCGGGGCTTTGTCCCTCAACCGCTGCGCCGCGCTCTTCGGACGGCCATGACAGCACATTGGTCGGCGTCGGTTTCTCGCGAAATTCGGCGTTCAGTTCGGCAATGCGCGCGTCGTCGCAAGCCAACACCGCGATCTCGAACCCCTCCGGGGAGAGCCCGAGATGTTCGAGCGCTGCGCGTGCCGCCGTTTCGGCAAGGCTTTCCAGCCCGGCCGTCTGCCAGCGGTCGTCTTCGATCAGGGTGTCGGTCAGCTGTGTCATGCGAACGCCTTTCGAAGGCCGGGGGCGCTGCCCCCGGACCCCCGGGATATTTTGCTCTAGACGAAGAGTGGGACCTGTTCAGGCGCCGCTTTCCGCGTCCTTGTCGTAGGCGTCGATGATCTTCGCCACAAGGGGGTGGCGCACCACGTCGGCGGCGGTGAAATAGTTGAAGCTGATGTCGGGGATATGATTGAGCAGACGCTCGGCATCGCGCAGACCCGATTGCACCCCGCGCGGCAGGTCGACCTGACTGCGGTCGCCGGTGATCACCATGCGGCTGCCCTCGCCGAGACGGGTGAGGAACATCTTCATCTGCATCGAGGTGGCGTTCTGCGCTTCGTCGAGCACCACGAAGGCGTTGGCCAGCGTGCGGCCACGCATGAAGGCCAGCGGCGCGATCTCGATGGTCTTTTCTTCCATCATCTTCGCCAGCTGTTTGCCGGGCAGAAAATCGTTCAGCGCGTCGTAGAGCGGCTGCATGTAGGGATCGACCTTGTCCTTCATGTCGCCGGGCAGATAGCCGAGCTTCTCGCCCGCCTCGACCGCCGGACGGCTGAGGATGATCTTGTCGACCTGTCCGGTGATGAAGAGGTTCACGCCGACGGCGACCGCAAGATAGGTCTTGCCGGTGCCCGCCGGGCCGATACCGAAAGCCAGCTCATGCTCGAACAGCGCGCGCACGTATGCCTTCTGCGCGTCGGTGCGCGGCTCGATCAGCTTCTTGCGGGTCTTGATCTCGACCTTGCCGCCCGAGAACATCTCGAGCTGGCTTTCCGGTTCGGCCTCTTCGGGCGCGAGGCGGAATTCGCGGTCGATGTCACCACGGCCAACGCTGCGGCCCTGTTCGAGGCGCTGGTAAAGGGCATTGAGCACCTCGCGCGCGGCCTCCTGCGCTTCGGCAGGGCCATGCAGCGCCAGCTGGTTGCCACGGCGCAGAATCTGCACGCCGGTGCGGGTCTCGATGTCGGTGAGGTTTCGGTCATATTCGCCGCACAGATCGATGAGGAGGCGATTGTCCGGGAATTCCAGGATGGCTTCGGTCAGAATGCCTGTGTTCACGCATGTCTCCTGCGCTTGAGTGCGTCTTCATGGTGCCAAGCCCGGGGGGAGAAGGTCAAGCAGCTTCGCGCGGGTGGCAGAGGGAAAGCGGCGGTCAGAAGAAAAACGGCCGCGCGGTAAGCACCGCGCGGCCGTTGGCATTGGGATGGCAAAGCGCCGCTCAGAGCGGGTCTCCGATCACCGATGTTGCGCCTTGCTTGAAGTCGCCCGTGGCCACCGTCGGCGGTGCAACGCCCGAGCAGATCGGCTTGCCGTACTTGTCGAGGCGCCGCGCGAGGTACCCCTCGACACCATCATCGGCGATCCAGTTGTCACAGCCGTCCGGGTCCACCCAGACACCCCAGCGGATCTGCGACAGGTCGTTGCGGTCGATGAGGTTGACGTCTTGGCTCTTGTCCGGGCCGATCGGCACATCACAGGCCGAGAGCATCGAGGCGGCAAGCAGCCCGCAGGCGAGTTTCGCGAATGTCATCTGCCAGCCCCCCTCAGCGCACGCACAGGATTTCGACGCGGCGGTTCTTCGCCATGCCTTCGACGGTGCGGTTGCTCGCCACCGGGTAGTTCTCGCCATAGCCACGCACGTCGATCACCCGCGCGCCGTTTGCGCTGGCCACAGCGGCCACCGAGTTGGCCCGGTTGAGGCTCAGCCGGTCATTGTAGGCATGGCTGGCGCGGGCGTCGGTGTGGCCCACGATGATGTAGCCGAAAGCGTTGGATTCGCTGAAGAACTCATCGAGGCGATAGCGGCTCTGCGGGTAGATTTTGTAGCTGTCGGTGGCAAAATACTGATCCGCCTTGAGCGTGCCGCAGACGTTGATGTCGTGACAGACCGGACGACCGTCACGCGTCACCCGCGACACCGCGTAGCCTTCGGCGCCATCGTCCATGACCCAGATCTCGCAGCCGTCGGGCGAGATCGAGATACCCGGGATGTACTGCTGCCCGCGGATGGTGCGGGTGTTCTGCGTCGAGATCACCGGAGTGTTGTAGCCGTCCGCGGCCGATGCCGCCGGGGCGGCGATCCCGGTCAGGGCGAGCGCCGATACGGCCGCCACCCCCAGAACGCCGCGGAGGGCCTTGGAAAAGCGTTTCACCACAGCCTCTGTCCCCTTCAATATGATACCAATTCCAGCGGGAGCCAGCACGCATGCCTCCCCCACACAAACCTATTACGGTTCGTGAGAGTATCAGCAAATTCTCGCCTGTGAAGGGTAAACCACCAGATATTGTGTCCGCACAGGGACCACCGGGCGTGGCGTGGCCGGATTGTCGCGCAACCGAGGTCAGTCGAGGAAGTTCCCGCAGGGCTGTGACAAAAATGCGCCGCATTTCGCGGCGCATCTTCGGAAGCTCGGCGTCAGGCTCAGACCAGCTCGCCCTTCAGCGAATTCGGCCCGGAGTCGACGATGCGGACCCGGCGCAGATCGCCCGGCTGCAGACCCTCTGCCATCACGTGCACCGCGTGCAGATAATCGGACTTGCCGCCCATCTGCCCCGGCTGGCGGCCGGGCTTTTCAAACAGCACGCCAACCTCGCGGCCCACCATCGCATCCTGAAGCGCCCGCTGCTGGCGGGTGAGCAGCGCCTGCAGCCGCTGCAGACGATCGTCCTTTTCGTCCTCGGGCACCTGCGAGCGCTCTGCCGCCGGCGTGCCGGGACGTTCGGAGTATTTGAACGAGAAGGCCGAGCCGTATTGCACCGCCTCGACCAAATCGAGCGTGGCCTGAAAGTCCGCCTCGGTTTCCTCGGGGAAGCCGACGATGAAATCGCCCGACATGTGCAGGTCGGGGCGCGCAGCGCGCAGGCGCTCGATGAGCTTGAGGTAGCTCTCGGCGGTGTGCTGGCGGTTCATCCGCTTGAGGATCTTGTCCGACCCGGCCTGCACCGGCAGGTGCAGGTAGGGCATGAGCTTTTCGACCTCACCATGGGCGGCGATCAGCGCGTCGTCCATGTCGTTGGGGTGCGAGGTGGTGAAGCGGATGCGCTCGAGCCCATCGATCTTCGCCAGATCGCGGATGATCCCGGCCAGCCCCTTGTCGTGCCCGTGGTAGGCGTTGACGTTCTGCCCCAGCAGGGTGATCTCGCGCACGCCGCGCTCGACCAGATCCCGCGCCTCGGCCATCACCCGCTCTGCCGGGCGCGAGACCTCGGCACCGCGGGTGTAGGGCACCACGCAAAAGGCGCAGAATTTGTCGCAGCCTTCCTGCACGGTGAGGAACGCCGAAGGCCCGCGCTTTGCCTTCGGGCGCTGCTTGAGCTTCTCGAACTTGTCCTCCTCGGGGAAGTCTGTGTCCAGCGCCTTAACCCCCGCCCCGGCCTTGGCTTCCAGTTCGGGCAGCCGGTGATAGCTCTGCGGGCCGACCACCAGATCGACCATCGGCTGGCGGCGAATGATCTCTTCACCCTCGGCCTGCGCCACGCAGCCCGCCACGCCGATCTTCAGGTCTGGCTTCTCGGCCTTCAGCCCCTTGTAGCGGCCCAGCTCGGAATAGACCTTCTCGGCCGCCTTTTCACGGATGTGGCAGGTGTTGAGCAGGATCATATCCGCGTCGTCGGGGCTCTGCGTTTCCACATAGCCCTGACCGCCAAGCGCCTCGACCATGCGCTCGCTGTCATAGACGTTCATCTGACAGCCGTAAGTCTTGATAAAGAGCTTCTTGGGCTCCGAGGTCTTCGTGTGGGACGTCTTGGACTGGGACATGGGGCGACTCCGGTTCCGCGGTTCAAGGCGTGCGCATACCGCAAACAGGCCCCGACTTGCAATGCATCGGCTTTTCCCTGACTGTCGCGAAAAACGCCGGGCGAAGAGCGGATGCACTATAGCGGGTTGAACGAGGCGCTGAAACGCGGCGTGACTGGGTCGGGCAAGCGTCCGCTCGGCATGGTGTTCTGCGAGGATCAGGCAGAGATCGACACCACCGCCCGGCATCTGGTGCAGCTAGGCTTCGCGCCGGTGCTGCTGTTCATGCCGCCGCATCTGGTGCTCGCCCCGGATGTCGCCGAGCGCTGCGCGCGCATCAGCTTTGACACCCACTCTCCCGGCGCGGTGCAGCGCGCTATCAGCCGGGTCATCGCGGCCGCGCCGGGCCGCTGGATGCACTACTGCTACAATGCCGAGTTCCTGTTCTACCCGTTCTGCGAGACCCGCAGCATCGGCGAGTTGCTGGCGTTTCACAGCGAAGAGCGCCGCGATGCCATGCTCACGCATGTGGTGGACCTTTACGCAGGCGATCTCGACGAGGCGCCGGACGCGGTGTCGCTGGATGATGCGTGGCTCGACCGCTCCGGCTATTATGCTCTCGCCCGCAGCGATGGGCTGCGCAGCGGCCACCCCAAAGAGCGGCAGCTGGATTTCTTCGGCGGGCTGCGCTGGCGCTACGAGGAACACGTCCCGGCGCAGCGGCGCAAGATCGACCGTATTGCCCTGTTCCGCGCCAAACCCGGCTTGCTGCTGCGTGAGGACCACACGTTCTCGGACGAGGAATACAACACCTACGCCTGCCCGTGGCACAACAACATCACCGCGGCACTGGCCTCGTTCCGCACCGCCAAGGCGCTGAAGCGCAACCCCGGTTCCAGCGACGATATCGACAGCTTTCGCTGGCACAACTCAGCGCGCTTCGAGTGGCATTCGCGGCAACTGCTGGATCTGGGGCTCATCGAGCCGGGACAGTGGTTCTGAGCCCGGCTCCCCGCCGCCTTTCGTCCTCGGGCAATACCTGCTCAGTCGAACTCTTCCATAACGATCCGCTCCTCGTCCACGCCGATGGACTTCAGCGCCGCGGCCATATCGTCGAGCATCGGGTCCGGGCCACAGACGTAGCAGACGTCGCGCTCGGCAGAGACCACCTCGGCCAGCAGATCAGCATCAATCTTCGCGCGGTGCAGAGGGCTGCTCTCTTCGTCGGTGACGATGAAGCGGGTCTTCAGCCCGGACATCTGCTCAAAGCTCTCGCGCAGGATGATGTCAGCCTCGGTCTTGTTGGAGAACACCAGCGTGTTGCCCTCCAGCGTTCCTTTCTCGGCCAACTTCTTGCGCAGGATCGCGATGAAGGGCGTCACCCCGGCACCGCCGGCGATGAACACACCATCCCCTTTATCCTCGATCGCGCCCCACGGCTCTTCAACCAGCACCGTGTCTCCGGGCTGCAGCTTGCCGATACGCTCTGTCACACCGTCGTGGCCGTCGGCGCTTTCGGGATAGGACTTGATGACGAACTCGAGACGGTCTTCGCCGGGCAGCGAGGTGAAGGTGAAGGGGCGCTGCTCGTCACGCCACTCGTCGCGGTCGAGCGCCATGTCAACGGCCTGCCCAGGGGTGAACTCCAGGCCTTCGGGCTTGTCGAACACCAGATGGTTCACGTCATGCGTAACAGGCTCGATGGATTGCAGGGTCAGCTTGCGGCTCATGATGGGCCTCCTTTCTAGGTTGCCCGAAAAACGCCCGTGTCGCGCGCAGGGTTCCCGCGCAGCGCAAAGCTCTGCCCGCTTCTTCTCTTTCCAAATACGCCGGGGTGAATTGGCCAACGGCCAAGAGGGGCAGCGCCCCTGAAGACGCGATCGCGCCGCTCTTACTTCTTGCGCAGCCGGATCACCACGTCCACCGAGGCGATCTCTGCGCCGTCGGGCGCCTGCGGCAACTTCGAAATCACCAGATCTTCCGACGGTGCGTCGGTCAGATGCCCCTCGCCTTCCCAGAAGAAATGCGGGTGGTCATGGGTGTTGGTGTCGAAATAGCTGCGGTTGCCGTCGACGGTCACTTCCTGAATCAGCCCCGCCTCGCAAAATGCGCGCAGCGTGTTGTAGACCGTGGCCAGCGACACGCTTTCGCCCTGCGACTGCGCCGCGGCAAAAAGGCTTTCCGCCGTGACGTGCCGATCCTTGCCGTCACCAACAAGCAGCGCCGCCAGCGCCACGCGCTGCCGTGTGGGCCGGAGCCCTGCCTGGTTCAACCAGTCGCTGCCTCTCTGGATGGCTTCGGAAGTCATTGCTTGGTCCGCTTGGCTGTCTGTGCCTGCCATATATAGGGGACCAGCCCCCCCTATTTCAAACGGAAATCCTTCGCGCCAAGTCCCCGCACCGCGACGTGACGCATCGATGCGCAGGCTTGCATGGCGCGGTTTCGCGGTGATAGAGGGGGCGCAACCTGAAACAAAGGACAAAGGGGCGCGCCTGCATGGCCGATTATCCCACCAGCTTCGGCAAGGAAGATCTTCTGAAATGCGCGCGTGGCGAGCTCTTCGGACCGGGCAACGCACAGCTTCCGGCGCCGCCCATGCTGATGATGGACCGCATTACCGATATCTCCGGTGACGGCGGGCAGCACGGCAAGGGCCACGTGGTGGCGGAATTCGACATCACGCCGGACCTGTGGTTCTTCGAATGCCACTTCCCAGGCAACCCGATCATGCCCGGCTGCCTCGGCCTTGACGGCCTGTGGCAACTGACCGGCTTCAACCTCGGCTGGCGCGGCTGGCAAGGCCGCGGCTACGCGCTTGGCGTGGGCGAGGTGAAGCTGACCGGGATGGTTCGCCCCGAGCGGAAAATGCTGACCTACAAGATCGATTTCACCAAGGCCGTGCAGACCCGCCGTCTGACCATGGGCGTTGCCGACGGCATCGTCGAGGCGGATGGTGAGGTCATCTATCAAGTCAAAGACATGAAAGTCGCTCTGTCCGAGAGCTGAGAGGGAGGTTTCCCATGCGTCGAGTCGTCGTCACCGGACTGGGCATCGTATCGTCCATCGGCAACAACGCCGAAGAAGTGCTCGCCTCGCTGAAGGCGGGCCGCTCGGGCATCACAGCCAACGAGCAGATGAAGGAACACGGCTTCCGCAGCCAGATCGCCGGCGCGATTGATCTGGACGTGGCCGAGCACGTGGACAAGCGCACCCTGCGCTTCATGGGGCCGGGGGCGGCCTACGCCCATATCGCGATGAGCCAAGCCATCGCCGATGCCGGTCTTGAAGAGTCGGATGTGGTCAACCCGCGCACCGGCCTCGTCGCCGGCTCGGGCGGGCCGTCGACCTCGGCGCTGCTGACCGCGCATCAGACCGTGCTGAAAACCGGCGGCACCAAGCGCGTCGGCCCCTTCGCTGTGCCGAAGGCGATGTGCTCTACCATCTCGGCAAACCTGTCGACCGCGTTCAAGATCAAGGGCATCAACTACTCGATCACCTCGGCCTGCTCGACCTCGCTGCACTGCATCGGCAACGCCGCAGAGCAGATCATGATGGGCAAGCAGGACGTGATGTTCGCCGGCGGCGGCGAAGAGCTTGACTGGACCCTGTCGTGCCTTTTCGACGCCATGGGCGCGATGAGCTCGAAGTACAACGACAGCCCCGAGAAGGCCTCGCGCGCCTTCGACGAGGGCCGTGACGGCTTCGTGATCTCGGCGGGCGGCGGCATCGTCGTGCTGGAAGAACTCGAGCACGCCAAGGCGCGCGGCGCGAAGATCTACGCGGAAGTGACCGGCTATGCCGCCACCTCCGACGGCCACGACATGGTCGCCCCCTCGGGCGAGGGCGGTGAGCGCGCCATGCGTCTTGCGCTGCAGACCCTGCCCGAAGGCCGTCAGGTCGGCTACATCAACGCCCACGGCACCTCGACCCCGGTCGGCGACGTCGGCGAGATCGAAGCGGTACGCCGCGTCTTTGGCGACGGCAGCACGCCGCCGGTGTCCTCGACCAAGTCGATGACCGGCCACAGCCAAGGCGCCACCGGCGCGCAGGAGGCGATCTACTGCCTGCTGATGCTGCAGAACGACTTCATCGCGCCGTCGATCAACGTCGAGACGCTGGACCCGGCGCTGAAACCCGAAGAAATTGCCACCAGCCTCGTCGAGACCGCAGGGCTCGACACGGTGATGACCAACTCCTTCGGCTTCGGCGGCACGAACGGTTCGATGCTGCTGAGCAAATATCAAGAATAACAGGCGAGAGACGGACATGGGCGAGCTTCTCAAGGGCAAGCGCGGGCTGATCATGGGGGTGGCGAATGACCGCTCCATCGCATGGGGGATCGCGAAGGCCCTGCACGAGGCGGGGGCGGAGCTTGCCTTCACCTATCAGGGCGAGGCTTTCGGCAAGCGGCTCGAGCCGCTGGCACAGAGCGTCGGGTCGGACTTCATGGTCGATGTGGACGTCACCGACGACGCCTCGCTCGACGCCGCCTTCGAACAGCTGGGCGCGCGCTGGCCGACCATCGACTTCGTGGTGCACGCCATCGCGTTTTCCGACAAGTCCGAGCTGACCGGCCGGTTCCTCAACACCAGCCGCTCGAACTTCAAGAACTCGATGGACATCTCGTGCTACTCGTTCATCGAAGTGGCGCGGCGCGCGCACCCGCTGATGGTCGAGAACGGCGGCACGATGCTGACGCTCACTTACGACGGATCGATCAAGGTGGTGCCGAACTACAACGTCATGGGCGTGGCCAAGGCGGCGCTGGAATCGGCGACGCGTTATCTTGCGAACGACCTCGGCCCCGACGGCATCCGCGTCAACGCGATCTCGCCCGGCCCGATGAAGACGCTCGCTGGCGCGGCGATCGGCGGTGCCCGCAAGACCTACAAGTTCACCGAGCAGAACACCCCGCTGCGCTCCAACGCGACGCTCGAAGCGGTGGGCGGTACCGCGGTGTATCTGGTGTCGGACGCGGGCGCCTATACGACCGGCGAGATCCTGCACGTGGACGGCGGCTTCCACATCCTGGGCATGCCGCAGGCCGAGAACATCTGAGGCCCTGCCCTCTCTCGAGATGCAAAAGCCCGGCCATTGGCCGGGCTTTTTTCTTGCCATCGAGCGTCTATGGCCCGGAGTCGAGGCAAAACCGCCGCACGGATGGGATCCCCGCCCTACTTCATCGACCCCGTCTCGACGAAGCGCTGATGCCAACTCAGCGACTCGTTCAGCAGCGTCGGCGCGTGCTTGCCAAAGGAGCCCTGCAGGGCGCGCGCGTAGTAGTCGCGCAGCATCGGCTTGTAGTCGGGGTGGGCGCAGCGGTCGATGATCACCCCGGCGCGTTGCCGCGGCGCCAGCCCGCGCAGGTCCGCGAGACCGTGCTCGGTGACGATCACCTGCACGTCCTGCGAGATATGATCCACATGCGCCACCTGCGGCACGATGGCCGAGATCTTGCCGCCCTTCGCGGTCGAGGGCGTCATGAAGATCGACAGGTAAGCATTACGCGCGAAATCCCCCGAACCACCGATGCCGTTCTGGATGCGCGAGCCCATGACATGCGTCGAATTGACGTTGCCGTAGATATCCGCCTCGATCAGCCCGTTCATCGCGATGCAGCCAAGGCGGCGCACCAGTTCGGGGTGGTTGGAGATCTCCTGCGGGCGCAGGATCAGCTTGTCGCGATAGCGCATGGCGTCGTTGTTGAAGCGTTCTGCCGCATCCGGGCTCAGCGAAAACGCCGTGGCCGAGGCCATACGCAGCTTGCCCGCATCCAGCAGATCCAGCATGCCGTCCTGCACCACTTCGGTATACGCGGTCAGATCGTGATACGGTGCCTCCATCAGCCCCGACAGCACCGCGTTGGTCACGTTCCCCACGCCCGACTGCAGCGGCAGCAGGTTGGGCGGAAGGCGGCCGCGCGCCACCTCATGGGCGAGAAAATCCAGCAGATGACCGGCAATCGCCTGCGCCACCGCGTCGGGCTCGGCGAACGGAAGATTGCGGTCCGGCGCGTCGGTCTCGACCACGGCAACCACCTTTTCGGGGTCGATGCGGAAATGCTTTTGGCCGATACGGTCGTCGGGGCGCACCAGTGGGATCGGCACCCGGTTCGGCGGCAGCGCGGTGCCGTAGTAAATGTCATGCATGCCGTTCAGCGCATCGCTCTGCCAGCGATTGACCTCGAGGATCACCTTCTCGGCCTGATCGAGCCACGTCTTGTTGTTGCCGATCGAACTCGACGGGATGAGATCGCCCTCTGCGGTGATCCCCGAGATCTCGACCACCGCCACATCAAGCTTGCCGAGGAACCCTTCCCAGACCACCGGCGCCACCTGACTGAGATGCATGTCGACGTAGTTCATCTCGCCCGAATTGATCTGCTCGCGGGCGATGGGGTCGGAGTTATACGGCATGCGGAATTCGATGCCATGCGCACCCGCCAAAGCACCGTCAAGCTCGGGGCCCGTGGAAGCGCCCGTCCAGACCTTCACACGGAAGGGATCACCGGCGGCATGGGCGGCATCGATCCTTGCGGCCAGCGCCGTGGGTACGGACTTGGGATAGCCCGACCCCGTGAAACCGCTCATGCCGACGGTCATGCCATCGTGGATAAAGGCGGCAGCATCCTCGGCGCTCATCGTCTTGGCGCGGAGATCGGGAAAGGCGATGCGGGCGTGCGTGTTCATATCTGCTCCTCCGGTGCGCGCCCGGGTCCAGCCGCGCCGCACCGGCGCGCGCCAGTGCCGCGGCGCCAGAGCGCCTTGGGCAACATCTATGCAACTCTTCCCCGGCGCGGCCAGACGGAGATCTGCCCCGCAGGCCGGGTATGCAATAAGCGCATACCCATCCATCAGAGCCAATACGCCAGCGACTAGCTTATACACTCATGCTGAGCGCTTGGGCATCCGCGGAACATCGCGGGATGGCCGCCCCGCAGACACGCTATCCGCGTTGACAGACAGGCTGCGACGCGGCTCATCTTGTCCGGACTTATTCAAGGATATCTTTCATGGACATGCACAGCCGGTACGCCGCACTCGGTTTCGACAGCAGCAGGATCGGCTTTGGCCGCCGCTGCGGCATCGTTGTGGTGGACTTCCAGCGCAGCCTCACCGACCCAGCCTTCCCGATCGGCGGCGGCGCCCGGATCGATGCAGCGGTGGAGGCCACCGCCCGCCTGCTCGGCCCGGCCCGCGCCGCCGGGCTGCCGGTCGCCAACTGCGTGACCGGCTATACCTCCACCCGCGATGCCCTGCGCTGGAAGATCGCCGATGTCGAGAACTGGATCCTCGGCACCCCGGGCTGCGAGTTCGACCCGCGCATCATCGACCCCACCTACGACACGCAGGTGATCAAGCGTGCCCCCTCGATCTTCTTCCAGACCGGCGTATCGAGCTTCTTCACGCAAGAGGCCGTGGACACGGTGATCGTCACCGGCTGCGCCACCTCCGGCTGCATCCGCGCTTCGGTCATCGATGCCTTCTCGCATGGGTTCCGGGTCATCATCCCGGAAGAATGCAGCGGCGATCATGACCCGCAGACCCATGCCGCCAACCTCGGCGACATGGGGCGGCGCTATGCCGATGTGCTGCCACTGGCCGACGTTCTGGACCATCTCGAAGCTCTGCCGCAGGCCGCCCGAACGCCCCTGCCCGATCAGTGACCGCCGGAGAACACCAGCGTCTGCACCGGCAGGAACAGCATGCGCAGCCGCAGCCCCGCCGCATGCACCACGCCAATCGTGTCGACCACATGCAGGAAGATGCGCTTGCCGGTGCTCATCTCCTCATGCTCGAGCCTGTGGTGGTTGTCGGTATAGAGCATGACGGTGCAACTGCTGCCCGGCGGCACGTTGGTCGGCTGCTCGCTGTAGAGCGGCTCAAGGTAGACAAGCACGCTGCCAGGGCGCACGTCGTCCTGCGGGTCAACCAGCCGGTCCGAGGGGCGCAGCTGGCCCGAGGGGATGACGTCCTGCACCTCGGTCACCACCATCGGGATAATGTCGAGCGGCTTGCTCATGCAGCCCATCTCGCCAACCATACCCGGATGGATCACCTGCGCGGCGATCTGGTTGAACCCGGCCTGAAAGCGCTCGGCCCCTGCCCCGGTGGGCACGAAGATGCCCGCAGGACGCGCCAACGGGGTGATGAAATCCCCCACCTGCAGGGCCAGCTGCTCGATGCGCCCATCGACCCCGGCAGAGATCAGCGTCTTGTCCATTTCGGCGCGGGCCAGCGCCAACTGCGCGCGGGCGCTTTCGAGCTTGGCGGGCAGCACCTCGTCGATCTGCTGCTGGGCGCTCTCTTTCTGCAGTTCGGCGGCGCGCAGCTGCGCCTCGCGCTGGTCGACGATGTTCTCGAAGCGCTCGATGTCGACCAGCCGCACCGCGCTCGAGCCCTCGTCCCGCAATTGCTCATTGCGCTGCAACTCCTCCTGCGCCTGCGCCAATCCGGCTCGGGCCTGCGCGATCCCCGCATCCGCCGTCGCCAAATCGGTCTGCGCCAGCTTGGCAGAGGCCTCGGTCTCGGCCACCACCGCCAGCGCGGCATCCACCTGCGCCTGCTGAGACAGCCCGTCGAGCCGCACCAGTGGATCACCCGCCGCGACCCTTTGGTTGTTTTCCACGTAGATCTCCGACACCCGCCCGCTCACCTGCGGCAGGATCGTCACCGTGCGGAAATAGGAAGACACAGAGATGCTGGCCGGGTGGTAGTAGAACAGCACGGTGATCAGCGACACGGTCAGGAATATCCAGAGCGTCAGCCCCCAGCGCAGTTCGTACCAGACCGAGAACAGCGTCAGCTCATGCCCGAACCGCTTCCCCTGCGCATAGCGGCGATAGAGGTAGTCCGGCAGCAGCGAGACCAGCGAGCAAAGAATGGCTTCGAGCATGCTCAGACCTCCTCGTCGCGGTGGCGAAAGGCTGGCTGGGGCGCATCGCCTTCGGCAACATCCTCGTCGACCGGTCGCCCCGACAGCCGCGCCAGAGACCGCGCGATAGACTGCAGCGGTGAGAGCATGTCGGGAAACTGGAAGCCCGCGACCAGCACCGCCGCGACCCAGAAGAGGTTGTTGTGGGTGAACAGCGCCAACAGCGCGAGGATGCCGACGATCTGCAGTTGCGGGTGGCTCGACTTGTGCGCCATGCGCTCGGGGATCGAATGCAGCGTCAGATAAAGAACGCCAAGCCCGATGATCAGCACGATCCCGAATATCGTCATCGCCGTGAACAATACATCACTGCCATCCGCTCCGGCCACGTATCCAGGAATGTGGTCGGGAGCCAATGGGTGGATCTTTTGAGACTCCACCGCCAACTCCATGAATTTCAATTAATTGCGTCACGATAGGCAGATTCGCGCAAGCAGGGTTAGCTTTTTCGACGCCGCGCGAGCCGCAGCAATTGCGGCGGCACTGGTTTACGCAACGTCGGGCCCTACCATCATCCAAGCCCGGGGCACCGCGACGTATTGCGTGGCCTCCGGTATCGCCGGGAAACTTATGACCCGGCAGGTAACAAGACCCCGGTGCCGCCCCGGCAGCGCCGGACCGGCCTGACAGCCGACCGAGATTGACCTGACCACTTTGTGCCCACGACGGGAGACCTTAATGACACGCTTTTTTGCAATCCTCGCCCTCTCTGGCCTGACCGCCACCACCGCTTTCGCAGAGGCAACCCCCGAACAGGCCGCGGCGATCACGCAATACGCGCCGGATGTCGACGTCTCGATGATGACCGACGAGCAGGTAGCCGAGGCCTTCGCGGCGGCCAACGGCTCTGACACGGATGCCGAAAAGCGCTCGCGGATCGAGTTCATCGCAA
This sequence comes from Salipiger sp. ABF4_146, assembly GCF_056161345.1. Classification (NCBI taxonomy): domain Bacteria; kingdom Pseudomonadati; phylum Pseudomonadota; class Alphaproteobacteria; order Rhodobacterales; family Roseobacteraceae; genus Salipiger; species Salipiger sp. ABF4_146. The sequence goes on from NZ_JBSWYX010000002.1 coordinate 360,800, forward strand.
GCGGCGGCTCCGCCGAACCGATGACCTTTTCCGACGAGCAGATTGGCCGCATCGAGGAATATGTCTCGCCTGAAGAGGTCGCAATGATGACCGGTCAGCAAATGGGCGACGCGCTTGCGATCATTGCTGGCGACGAGAACGACGACCAAAAGACCGCGCGCATCAAAGCGCTGATCGGCAGCAACTGAGGCGCTCCGGCGATCCCCTTGCACGCCTTGGCACGCCGCCCGCGCGGCGTGCCGCACATGGCGGGCCGCGTCACAGGACGGACCGAGGCTTGATGCGCCTCAAACATGGTACCCGCGGCCGGACTCGAACCGGCACGCCATTCCTGGCTAGGGATTTTAAGTCCCCTGTGTCTACCATTCCACCACGCGGGCCCGTGCCCTCTGTGCCGGATTTTGCCCTGCTTGACCAGAGGCTGCAGAGAGGATCATTCGCGCATCGCTGTCGCCCGCGTCACATCATCGGCGATCAGCCAAAGGTCTCCGTCCGGACCGAAACGCACGTCGGACAGCGCGGACATCAGGGCAAGAAACGCATCTTCCTGCGCCATGATCTCTGGCGCGCACGCCCTGCGGGTGGTCGCCAGCGGACCAAGCTCGAACATGCCTTCCTCCGTCGCCCAGGCGCCGGTGAAGCTGTTACACCCCGTGTTGCCGGTCAGACTTCCGTCCTCGCCAAAGCTGATCTCGGGGGGCTTGCCGGTGATCGGCGCAGCATCGAGCGTAGCAACGCGCCAACTTCCGCCGGTGATCTTGGACGTGGCGCTGACCGTGCAATTGCGCAGGTCCTGAGCCGTCACGCGCAGCATCGCCTCCTCGCCCTTGGTCCAGACAAAGGTTTCCGGATCGTCGATCGCCTCGAACCGCAGACCCGAGGCCGCAGGCACCTGCGCCACCGGCATCTCGGCCCCGCTGAAATGCAGCGTGCCGACCTCACCTTGCAGGGTGAGCGTGGCCGCGCCCTCGTCGCAGGTCAGCGCCACATGCATCGGAAGCTCCTGCGCTGCCAGCGGCCCGGACACGAGGCAAAGAGCAAAAATCGCAGAATGTCTCATCTGGGTACTCCTTTGGCGCCGGGGACGCGGCCTCAGACAGAGATCTCTGCCAGCCCGTCCTCCTTCACCGCCTGCATGGCGACATAGGTCGAGGTGGTCGAGACATGTGGCAGGGTCGAGAGTTTTTCGGCCAGAACCCGCCGGTAACTGCGCATATCCGAGGTCCGCACCTTGAGAAGATAATCAAAATTCCCTGCAATCAGATGGACCTGCTCGATTTCGGGAATCGCCGCCACCGCCTTGTTGAAGGCATCCAGAGAGGTCTCGCGCGTGTCGGACATGCGCACCTCGACAAAGGCCACATGATCGAGCCCCAGCTGAATCGGGTCCAGAATGGCCCGATAGCCACGGATCACGCCCAGATCCTCCAGCCGCCGCAGCCGCGCCTGCGTCGGGCTCTTAGACAGACCGATGCGCCGCGCCAGTTCGGTGATCGACAGCCGCCCTTCCTCGGCCAGCGTGGTGAGAATCGCACGGTCGAACCTATCGAATTCGTCCGTGACGTTTTGCATCGTGACTTCCATCATTTTCGGATCACCCGCCCCCTAGAAATACCCTTTTAAGGAAAATCGACTGCCAGACCTGCTGTATCTTAGAGCAAACGCCCGGAGAGAACCATGCCCTACGACACCCTGCACGACCTGCGCGCCGAAATGGATGCCGCCACCTATGCCGACGAGGCCGAGACCGTCGCCCGCATGCGCGACCTTGCAGCGCTGAGCGAGGCCGACCGCGCCCAGATCGTGACCCGCGGCGCGGACCTTGTGCGCGGCATCCGCTCCAGCGCCAAGCCGGGGCTGATGGAGGTCTTCCTCGCCGAATACGGCCTGTCGACCGACGAGGGCATCGCGCTGATGTGCCTTGCCGAGGCGCTGCTGCGCGTCCCCGACGCCGAGACCATCGACGCGCTGATCGAAGACAAGATCGCCCCCTCGGACTGGGGCAAGCACATGGGCCGCTCGACCTCGCCGCTGGTCAACGCCTCGACATGGGCGCTGCTGCTCACCGGCAAGGTGCTCGACCCCGACCAGCGCCCCGGCCCCGTTGGCCACCTGCGCTCGGCCATGCGCCGGCTCGGCGAGCCGGTGATCCGCAAGGCCGTGGGCCGTGCCATGAAAGAGATGGGCGCGCAGTTCGTGCTGGGCGAGACCATCCAGAGCGCCATGAAACGCGGCGCGCAGATGGAGGCCAAAGGCTACAGCTATTCCTACGACATGCTCGGCGAGGCCGCCCGCACCGAGCCCGACGCCCAACGCTATTTCACCGCCTACGCCGACGCCATCCGCGCCATCGGCAAGGCCGCCAAAACGGACGATCTGCGCGACAACCCCGGCATCTCGGTGAAGCTCTCGGCGCTTTATCCGCGCTATGAAGAGGCCAAGCACGCCGATGTCATGCGCGTGCTGGTGCCGCGTCTGGTGGAACTCTGCGAGATGGCCGCACGGGTGAAGATCGGCCTCAACATCGACGCCGAGGAGGCCGACCGCCTCGCCATTTCGCTCGACGTGATCGAGGCCGCGCTGGCCTCGCGCGCGCTCGACGGCTGGGATGGGTTCGGCGTGGTGGTGCAGGCCTACGGCAAGCGCGCCAGCCAGACGCTTGACTGGCTCTACGCCACCGCCGAGCGGCTCGACCGCAAGATCATGGTCCGTCTCGTGAAAGGCGCCTACTGGGACATGGAGATCAAGCGCGCGCAGGTCATGGGCCTGACCGACTTCCCCGTGTTCACCGCCAAGCACAACACCGACATTTCCTACATCGCCAATGCCCGCAAGCTGCTGGGCATGACCGACCGCATCTACCCGCAGTTCGCCGGTCACAACGCGCATACCGTCGCGGCGATCCTGCACATGGCCGGCAATGACCGCGACAGCTTTGAGTTCCAGCGCCTGCATGGCATGGGCGAGCGGCTGCACGAGATCGTCCACGACACGCAAAAGACCCGCTGCCGCATCTACGCGCCCGTCGGCGCGCACCGTGACCTGTTGGCCTATCTCGTACGCCGCCTGCTGGAGAACGGCGCCAACAGCTCTTTCGTGAACCAGATCGTCGACGAAAGCGTCGCGCCCGAGACCGTGGCTGCCGATCCCTTCGCCGCCACGGACACGCGCGGCCTCGCCCGCGGCCCCGAGCTGTTCCAGCCCGAGCGCGCCAACTCCGAAGGGTTCGACCTCACCGACCGTCCGACCATCGACCGGATCGAGGCGGCGCGCGCGCCCTTTGCCGCGTCGATCTGGCAGGCCGGCCCGCTGCTCGCCTGCGAGGCGCCGATGGGCGCGACCGAGGACGTGGTGAACCCGGCCACGCTGCAACAAACCGGCGAGATCACATGGGCCACGCCTGAGACGGTGGCCGCCGCTGCCGCCGCTGCGCAGCCGTGGACCGCCATGCCCACCGAGCGCGCGGCGGTGCTGAACAAGGCCGCCGATCTCTACGAGGCGCATTTCGGCGAGATCTTCGCCGTGCTCGCCCGAGAGGCTGGCAAGACCCAGCTCGATGCCGTCGCCGAACTGCGCGAGGCGGTGGACTTCCTGCGCTACTACGCCGCCCGCTCCGAAGGCGCCGGGCCGCAGGGCGTCTTCGCCTGCATCAGCCCGTGGAACTTTCCGCTGGCGATCTTCACCGGCCAGCTCAGCGCCGCGCTTGCGGCAGGCAACGCCGTGCTGGCCAAGCCCGCCGAGCAGACGCCGCTCATCGCCCACCGCGCGGTGCAGCTGCTGCACGAGGCCGGTGTGCCGAAGAGCGCGCTGCAACTGCTGCCCGGCGCCGGTGACGTGGGCGCCGCCCTCACCTCCAACCCGGCGGTGAAAGGTGTTGCCTTCACCGGCTCCACCGAGACAGCGCAGATCATCCACAAATCCATCGCCAAACATCTCGCGCCGGGCACCCCCTTCATCGCCGAGACCGGCGGGCTCAACGCGATGATCGTCGACAGCACCGCCCTGCCCGAGCAGGCCGTGCAGGCGATCGTCGAGTCGGCCTTCCAGTCGGCGGGCCAGCGCTGCTCGGCGCTGCGCTGCCTCTACGTGCAGGAAGACATCGCGCCGCATTTCATCGAGATGCTGAAGGGCGCGATGGACGTGCTGAAACCGGCCGACCCGTGGCACCTGTCGACCGACCTCGGCCCGGTGATCGACGCCGAGGCGAAGGACGGCATCGTCGCCCATGTCGAGGCCGCGCGCGCCCATGGCCGCATGATCAAGCAGATCAACGTCCCCGGCACCGGCCACTTCGTGGCGCCGACGCTGATCAAAGTCTCGGGCATCGATGATCTGGAGCGCGAGATCTTCGGCCCGATCCTGCATGTCGCCACGTTCAAATCGGACAATCTCGACAAGGTGATCGACCGGATCAATGCGCGCGGCTACGGCCTTACCTTCGGGCTGCAAACCCGCATCGACGACCGGGTTCAGCACGTCACCGAGCGGGTGCACGCGGGCAATATCTACGTCAACCGCAACCAGATCGGCGCCATCGTCGGCAGCCAGCCCTTCGGCGGCGAAGGCCTGTCGGGCACCGGCCCCAAAGCAGGCGGGCCGCTCTACGTCGATCGCTTCCGCGCGCATCCCGCGCCGATGGCGGGCGGCAGCTGGAGCACCGACGAGGTCCCGGCGCGGCTGAGCGAGGCGCTTAAGACCGCGGGCCGCGCCCCGCAGCCCGAGCGTCACGACCTGCCCGGCCCGACCGGCGAGGCCAACCAGTACATGACGCTGGCGCGCGAGCCGGTGCTGTGCATGGGCCCGGGACAGGAGGCCGCCGACGCGCAGGCCGAGGCGATCCGCGCCCTTGGCGGTGTGGCGATCACCGCCCACGGCAAGATCACGCCTGACACGCTGGCAGCGCTGAACGGCATCTCGGCGGCGCTGTGGTGGGGGGATGCGGCAGAGGCCGGCGCGTACCGGCAGGCCCTCGCCGGGCGCGAGGGGCCGATCCTGACGCTGATCACCGGCGCGCCCGACAAGGGCCACGCCCGCGCCGAACGCCACGTCTGCATCGACACCACCGCCTCGGGCGGCAACGCCGCTCTGCTCGGCGGCAACATGTAAGCCAAGCGGGCCGCCCTCCGGGACGGCCCGATCCCGTCCCGGCCAACGGCCGCGACGCCGCTCGCCCCTTGACGCCGCGCTCCGCCGCGTCACTCTTTGCGCGATGTTTCCGATCCGCGATCACAACCCCTCGGGCCGCACGCCCTATGTCACCTACGCGCTGATCCTCGCCAATGTGGCGATTTTCCTCAGCTACTGGGGGCTCTTCAGCGATCCGCGCGCGCTCAACGCCTTTTTCGACCGCTGGGCCCTGTTCCCGGCACATATCTCCGAGGGCTATGGCTACACCGGCATCCTGACCTCGATGTTCCTGCACGGCGGGGTGATGCACCTTCTGGGCAACATGCTCTTCCTGTTCATCTTCGGCGACAATATCGAGGACGCGCTGGGACACGCGCGCTACCTGCTGTTCTACCTCGCCGCGGGTATCGCCGCAGCCCTGCTGCAATATCTGGCCGACCCCACCTCAGGCGTCCCCACGGTCGGCGCCTCAGGGGCCATTGCCGGGGTGATGGGCGCCTACCTGCTGATGTTCCCCAAGGCGCGGGTCGATATTCTGATCATCCTGATCATTATCTTCAAAGTCCTGCCGGTGCCGGCATGGCTGCTGCTGGCGGTCTGGTTCGGCATGCAGGTGTTCAGCGGCATCGGCAGTACCGGAGCCGAGGGCGGTGTCGCCTACTGGGCGCATGTGGGCGGTTTTGTCGCTGGAACGCTGATGATCGCGCCGGTCTGGCTGGCGCGCGGCGGCCCGGCGTTCTGGAGTCGCACCCACGGCACCCCTCCCCACCCCGAGGCGCGCTATGTTATGGGCCGGACGCATGTCCCGCGCGCCGGACGCCGGACCAACGGAAGGAAGGGCCCATGGTCACGCCACTGAAAGACGCACCGGTCGGAGCCGCGCCGGTGAAGGTCACCTGCCACTGCGGCGCCTGCGAGTTGCGGGTGACCCTGAGCGACGGGCTGAACACCGCCCGCCGCTGCGACTGCTCGTTCTGCCGCCGCCGCGGTGCCCCCGCGGTCTCGGCACCGCTGGACGGGATCGAAGTGGTGAAGGGCGCCGACAGGCTGACGCTCTACCAGTTCGGCACCAACACCGCGCAGCACCATTTCTGCTCGGTCTGCGGCATCTACATGTACCACCGCCGCCGTTCGAACCCCAACGAGTACGGGGTGAACATGGGGGCGATCGAAGGGGTGAACCCTTCCGATTACGACATCCCATGGACCGACGGGGTCAATCATCCTTCCGACCGCTGAGCCGGGTGACGCGATCCGGACCGCCTCCGGCGGGCGTATTTTCAAAGAGAAGAAGCGCAAAGAAAAAGGGAAGCCCTACGGCTCCCCTTTCATCGGTCCGAAAAATACGCGGCGCGGCGTCAGAGCTCGCGGATCACCTTGGCAAAGGGATCGAAGATGTTGTTGCTGGCGCAGAGGATCGAGCCGGTTTGCAGCGGGTCCTGATCCTCACGCACGCCCTCGAGCATCGCGCCAGCTTCCTGCGCGATGAGCGAGCCCGCGGCGATGTCCCAGATGTTCAGTTCGCGCTCCCAGTAGCCGTCGTAACGACCGGCGGCCACATACGCCAGATCGAGCGCCGCCGAGCCCCAGCGCCGCACACCGGCGCATTCGGGCATCAGGCGGGCGAAGTCCTTCAGCGTCGCCGGCAGGGTCTTTTTGGCAGCAAAGGGCACGCCGGTTGCGAAGATCGCCTCGATCATCCGGTGACGGCCCGAGACGCGCAGGCGGCGCGAGTCGTTCAGCCAGGCGCCAGCGCCCTTCTCGGCGTAGAACATCTCGTCCTTGGCCGGGTCGAAGACCACGCCGGCGACGATCTTGCCCTTGTGCTCAAGCGCGATCGAGATCGCCCAATGCGGCAGGCCGTGCAGGAAGTTGGTGGTGCCATCGAGCGGATCGACGATCCAGCGACGGGTCGGATCCTCGCCGTCCTGACCGCCGCCCTCTTCGCCGAGCCAGCCGTAGGTCGGGCGCGCGCCCAGCAGCTCGTCCTTGAGGATCTTCTCGGCGGCGATGTCGGCGCGGCTGACGAAGTCTCCCGCCCCCTTCATCGAAACCTGAAGATTTTCGACCTCGCGGAAGTCCTTGACCAGCGAGCGGCCCGCCTTGCGCGCGGCCTTGATCATGATGTTGAGGTTGGCACTGCCCTGCATGGCGATGGTTCCCGGAATTGGTTCAAGCCGCGCGTATACGCGGCTCGCCGGAAAAAGCCAAGGCTCTATGGCCCCTATCTGCCGATGCGATTTGGGCCGCGATCCTGCCAGCCTTCACTGTGAGGCGATGCCCTTTTCGCCCACCGGCGCATAGGCCCGGGGCAACGGCGCCGAAGCGGCGCGCGGCGCCACGTAATCTGCCGGATTATAGTAGCTGCCGCCGGTCGGTATCCCGCACCAGATCTGCCCGCCCGCGATCACCGGCTGCTTGCCTTCGTGGCACATGTTGGGGCCGGGATAGGCCTGAATCAACGGCGCATCGCTGCCGCCCACAGCAAAGCCTGCCTGCCCCGGCAGATACATGTCGCCCGGATAGCCCTGACCGCCCGCGAGGGCCGCGCCCGCGGAAAAGGTGGTTGCCGCCAGTGCGGCGCAAAACTTCAGAACTCGCATCTTCTTCCTCACACACGGAAAATCCGGCTGTCTTCCGATCAGGTTAGCAGCGCTCGCGTCTAAGTCAAAATTTCGCCGCAATTTGGCGGACATCCGATCTCGCCGGAAACAATCGCAGGCATTTTCGTCTTTTGAAGACAGATCGACACCTGCGCGCGCGCCGAGATTCGCGCGAAACAAAAATGGCCGGCGCAATACTGCGCCGGCCAGCGTTTCCCGTCCCGATGAAGATCACTCGGCGGGCGGCAGTTCCACGGTCACCGAGGGCACGCCTTGGCGGGCACGCAGCCCGTCGCGGTAGATTGCCTTGAACAGCCCCGCGCACATCAGCAGCATCACCACCGAGAAGGGCAGCGCGCCGATCACCATGGCGGTCTGGATCGCGGTCAGACCGCCGACCAGCAGCAGCGCACCGACGACAAGGCCCAGCGTCACGCCCCAGAAGATGATGCGCGGGCGCGCCTTCGGGCCCTCATCCCCCGCCGCGTTGATCGTGTTGACGATCAGCACCGCCGAGTCGGCGGAGGTGACGAGATAGGTCATCAGCAAGATCACGATGATCACCGCCATGATCCAGCCCAGCACGTCGCCCAGCATGATGCCGGTCATGGTGAAGATCTTGGCGCCGTCGGTGGACGCAAAGATCGCGCCGTCCGCCAGCCCCGAAAGCTCCATGTCGATCGCCGTGCCGCCGGCAAAGGAGAACCATACGAAGCACATGATCGACGGCACGATCATCGCGCCCAGCACGAACTCGCGGATCGTCCGGCCACGCGAGATGCGTGCGAGGAACAGGCCGACGAAGGGCGCGAAGGCCACCCACCACGCCCAGTAGAACACCGTCCACGCACCCTGCCAGCCCGAGAGCGCGTCGCCGGTCTCGGACCCATCGGCGCGGTAGACGGTGAACAGCATCTTCGGCAGCGCGATGACGTAATCGAACATGCCGATGAACAGCGCCTGCATGCCGAACCAGGTGGAGCCGAAGATCATCAGGAAGGCGAGCAGGAAGATCGACAGCCCCATGTTGAGGTTCGACAGCCACTTGATGCCCTTGCCGACGCCCGACAGCGCCGAGAGGGTGGAGGCGCCCATGATCACCACCAGAGCGACGATGATGCCGGCAGACGAGGCGTTGCCCTCTTCGGTCACGAGCCAGTCGCCGATGCCGATCTTGCTCATGCCTGCGACGAATTGTTCAACGCCGAAGCCCAGCGTCTGCGCCACGCCAAGGATGGTGGCGATCACCGCCACGATGTCGACCACATGCCCCAGCACGCCCGACAGCGCCGAGCCGAAAAGCGGGGTCAGCGACGAGCGGATGGTCAGCGGCAAGCCGCGGCGATAGGTGAAATACCCCAGCGCCAGCCCGGCGATGGCATAGGAGGACCACGCCGAGAAGCCCCAGTGCAGATAGCTGTACTTATAGGCGTTCATGAAGTTGTTCATGCTCTCGCCATTGGCCAGCCCCTGGATCACCTCGGGGTTGTTGCGGAAGTGGTAGATCGGCTCCGCCACCGCCCAGGTCAGCATGCCGACCCCGATGCCCGCGCCAAACATCATCGAAAACCACGAGAAGTTGCCGAACTCCGGTTCCTCACCGTCATGGCCAAGCTTGAGCTTGCCCGCCGCCGGCCAGAGCGCCAGCGCCAGACAGACCAGCACGAAGAAGGCCATGACGTAGATGTACCATGTGGCGAAGTTGGCGAGGATGAAGGTGTTGAGGCCGCCAAGCACATTGCCGGCCTGCTCGGGGAAGGCGACGGCCCAGAGCACCAGCCCGCCCACCGCGAGTTTCGAGGTCACCGTCACGTCGAGCGAGAAGCCGTTGTAGAAGCCCTTGTCGGCTGTCTTGATCGGCAAGTCTGAAAGGGGAGGTTCAATTTTTGCCATTCGGGATGTCCCTGTTGATCGGGCTTTGGTGTTTCCCGGTCGCGGCGCCCTTTGAGCGGCCGGGTTGGGCGCGCGGGAACCCCGCGCGCCAGAGGATTTCACCGCGGCTCACTCGCCGCGCGGAAAGCGCGCGTTCTCCTCCACGACGTTGAGGTCCATGTGGTTGCGCATGTACCGCTCCGACGCCTTCTGCAGTGGCTGGAAATCCCACGGGAAATAAGAGCCGTTGCGCAGCGCCTCGTAGACGATCCAGCGCTGCGCCTGACTCTTGCGCACGTCGGCGTCGAAACCCTGCAGGTCCCAGCGCGCATCGGCCATGGCGGTGAAATGCGCCAGCGTGTCGGCGTGCGCCGGGTCCGCGGCGAGGTTGGTCAGCTCGTTCGGATCGGCCTCAAGATCGAACAGCTGGTCCGGGTCCAGCGCGCAGCGGGTGTACTTCCAGCGCCCTTGCCGCAGGCAGACCAGCGGCGCGTAAGAGGCCTCGGCGGCGTATTCCATCGCCACCGGCGCCTCGCGCGTCTCGCCCTGCCCCAGCGGCACGAGGCTGTGACCGTCGGTCCACGGGGTGATCTCGTCCATCGCCACGCCCGCCAGATCGCAGAGCGTCGGGCAGACGTCGATGTTGCTCACCGGCGTGTCGACCCGGCCCGGCGCCATCTGCGGCGCGGCGATCATCATCGGCACGCGGGCCGAACCCTCGAAGAACGACATCTTGAACCACAGGCCGCGGTTGCCGAGCATGTCGCCGTGATCCGAGACCAGCAGGATGATGGTGTTCTCTTCCTGCCGAGTGCCGCGCAGCGCCTCCATCACCTCGCCGATCTTGTCGTCGAGATAGGAGATATTGGCGAAATAGGCCCGGCGCGAGCGGCGCACATCGTCCTCTGTGATGTTGAAGCTGCGCCAGTCGTTGGCGTCGAAGATGCGCTTCGAATGCGGGTCGTGATCCTCGTAGGCCATCGCGCCGACCTCGGGCAGAAGGTGCTCGCAGTCCTCGTAGAGGTCCCAGTACTTGCGCCGCGCCACGTAGGGGTCGTGCGGGTGGGTAAAGCTGACGGTCAGGCACCACGGGCGGTCATCCTTGCCGCGCCCGAGGTCATAGACCTTGCGCGTGGCGTTGTAGGCGACCTCGTCGTCATACTCCATCTGGTTGGAGATCTCGGCCACGCCCGAGCCGGTGACCGAGCCCATGTTGTGATACCACCAGTCGATGCGCTCGCCGGGCTTGCGGTAGTCCGGGGTCCAGCCGAAATCGGGCGGGTAGATGTCGGTGGTCAGCCGCTCTTCGAAGCCGTGCAGCTGATCCGGCCCGACGAAGTGCATCTTGCCCGACAGGCAGGTCTGGTAACCCGCGCGACGCAGATGGTGCGCGTAGGTGGGGATCGACGAGGCGAACTCGGCGGCGTTGTCGTAGACCCCGGTGCGCGAGGGCAGCTGGCCCGACATGTAGCTCGCCCGCCCCGGCGCGCAGAGCGGCGAGGCGGTATAGGCGTTGCGGAACCGGGTCGAACGCGCGGCCAGCGCCTTGAGGTTCGGGGCGTGCAGCCAGTCGGCGGGGCCATCTGGAAACAGCGTGCCGTTCAGCTGGTCGACCATGAAAATCAGGATATTCGGGCGGCCTTGAGTGCTCATCCGGGGCGCAGTCCTTTCGGTGTCTTGTAGTGAAACCAAGCAGCCGTCGCGCGGCTGCCGTCCAGCATCCGCCACGCATCTCCCCCGGTCCCGCGTGGAGCCGAGGTCATGCAGCGATTGCCTTCGGTGTCGTGATATAAGTTTCGGGGACGATAGTTGACTTTTGGCCGAAATAACCGCGAAATCTGCTTATGTCTGATATTGGCAATTCTTATAGCACATTCAGCCGGTACAGCGCCGATCTCTGCCTCTTCCTGTTGGTTGCGCAAAGTGGTCAGCTGTCGCGCGCTGCCGAGATCGCAGGGCTGTCGCAGCCGCGGCTCAGCCAGCGGATGAAGGCGCTGGAAGACTCGCTGGGCCAGCCGCTGCTGCTGCGCGAGCGGCGCGGCGTCAGCCTGACCCGCGCCGGGCAAGAACTGCACGACGCCATCGCGCCGCATCTGGGTGAAGCCGCCACAGCCTTCGCCCGGTTGCAGCGCCCCGCGCGCCGCCGCACGGTGGTGATCGAAACCGACCTCGCCTTCGCCGGGCTGCGCTTCCTGCCGGTGTTTCCTTCGCTCTGCGCAGAGTTCCCCGACCTTGGAATCTCGCTGCTCACCCGGCAGCTTCGCGACAACGCCCCCGGCCCAGAGATCGACCTGATGGTGCGCATGGAAACCCGGCAGAATGACACCGACAGGCTGCGCTGCCTCTTCCCCGAGCGCGTTCAGGCGGTATGCAGCCCCGCATTTCTCCACAGCCATCCCGAGTTGGAGCGCCCCGAGCAGCTGCCAGCGCTGCCGCTGATCGAGCTCACTTCGGCGGGCAACGCACCGTGGTTCACATGGGGCAGCTGGCTGGCCCAGAGCGGTGAAGGCGCGGCGCAAACCCGCGGCGAGCGGATCAGCTTCAACAGCTATGATCACGTCATACAATCGGCGGAACGAGGTCTTGGGGTCGCTCTGGGATGGCGCGGACTGACCGACAGCCGGATCGAGGCCGGCACCTTGGTTCCGGCCCTGCCCGTCGAACTGCAAAGCCCGCGGGGCTATGTGGTGCGCATGGTCGCCCCCCAGCCCTCGACCGAAGTGCGCGCGGTGTTCGACTGGATCTGCGCGCAGTTCGGAGACTGAGGCTCACTCTCCTGCGTCGCCGCCCTTCAGCACACGGTCGGCGCGCCGACGCACCAGCACGCTGCGCAGATCGTGCATGGCCAGCAGAAGCGCTTCAGTGACTTCGTCCAGTTCGGCATCGCTGGCCTTCGCCTGCGCCCATTGCGCGGTGCCGTTCAACGCATCGACCGTGCGATGCACGTCGTCGAGCGTGCGCCGCGCCAGCAGTGCCCGCCGAGCCTCCATCCACGCGGTGATCTCGGCGGTTTCTTCGGGGGTCAGGACGTGATCGCCATGCGGCTTGATCTCACCCTTGTTGAGATTGACCACAGCGATCTGGTCCATCTCGATGCGGCGCTGCCGGTTCTCGCCGTCCACGCGGAACACCATCGCTCCGTTGTCGCGGACCCGGTAATAGAAGTCCGGCAGCGCCCCGTTCATCAGCTCAGCCCTGCGCAGAATGCGGCGATGCGCTTGCAGGCCTCGGTCAGCGCCTCATCCGAGGTGGCGTAGGAAATGCGGAACGCCGGCGACAGGCCGAAGGCCGCGCCGAACACCACGGCAACGCCCGTCTCTTCCAGCAGCGCCTTGGCAAAGGCCTCGTCATTGTCGATCTTGGTGCCTCCCGCCGAGGTCTTGCCCAGCAGGCCATCGATCGTCGGGTAGACGTAAAACGCGCCTTCGGGGGTCGGGCACTCGATACCGTCCACCGCGTTGAGCGCGCTGACCACCAGATCGCGGCGGCGCTTGAACACCTCGACCCACTCGCCAAGGAACTCCTGCGGCCCGTTCAGCGCCTCGACCGCGGCCCACTGGCTGATCGAGCAGGGGTTGGTGGTGCTCTGCGACTGGATCTTGCGCATCGCGGCGATCAGATGCTCGGGGCCGCCGGCATAACCGATGCGCCAGCCGGTCATCGCATAGGCCTTAGACACACCGTTGACGGTCAGCGTCCGTTCGTAGAGCGCCGGCTCGACCTCTGCGGGGGTGCAGAACTCGAAATCGTCGTAGGCGAGGTACTCATACATGTCGTCGGACAGCACCCAGACATGCGGGTGCTTCATCAGCACGTCGGTCAGCGCCTTCAGCTCGGCGCGCGAATAGCCCGCGCCCGAGGGGTTGGACGGCGAGTTGAACAGGAACCATTTGGTCTTCGGCGTGATCGCCGCATCAAGCTGCTCGGGGGTGATCTTGTAGCCGCGCTCGGGTGCGCCATCGATGAACACCGGCTCGCCCTGCCCCAGCTTGACCATGTCCGGATAGCTCACCCAGTAAGGCGCCGGAATGATCACCTCGTCACCCGGGTTCAGGGTTGCCAGAAGCGCGTTGAACAGAACCTGCTTGCCGCCGGTGCTGACCGAGATCTGCGAGGGCGTGTAGGTCAGGTCGTTGTCGCGCTTGAACTTGGCGCAGATCGCCTGCTTCAGTTCGATGATGCCGTCGGGCGCGGTGTATTTGGTCTTGCCCGCGTCCATCGCGGCAATGGCGGCGGCCTTGATGTGATCGGGCGTGTCGAAGTCCGGCTCACCCGAGCCAAGGCCGATCACGTCCTTGCCCGCGGCCTTCAGATCGTTGGCCAGCTGGGTCACCGCCACGGTCGGCGAAGGTTTCACGCGGGAGAGGGTGTCGGAAAGAAAGGACATTAGACCACCGTTTGTATTGCTGCGCCTCATGTCATAGGCTGCGCTCCGACACCGTTCAAGCGACTTCCCCAACGTCGCGACAGGAGATGTCATGGAAGACGAAAACGACTGGTACGGCCCCGACGCCGCCACATTCGGCGACCGTCTCGCCGCTGCCCGCGAGGCCGCGGGCATGGAGCAGGACACTCTGGCCAAACGGCTGGGGGTGCGGCTCAAGACCTTGCAAGGCTGGGAAAACGACCTGTCCGAGCCGCGCGCCAATCGGCTGCAGATGCTCGCAGGGCTGCTCAATGTCTCGATGGTCTGGCTGATCACCGGCGAAGGCGACGGGCTGTCGGCCCCAAGCGAGGAAGAGCCGCAGATTTCCCCCGACCTCGATGAAACGCTGCTTGAACTTCGCACGCTGCGCGGTGAAATGCGCGCTGCGGGCGAGCGCCTCGGCCGCCTCGAGAAGAAACTGCGCAAGCTCTTGAAGGAAGGGGCCTGAGATGACGGCTCAGACGACGCCCGAAAACACCAGCGGCGAAACCCGCGAGCACCGGCTCAAGCGGCTGCGGATGCGGTCCATGCGCCGTGGCACCAAGGAAATGGACATCCTGCTGGTGCGCTACTGCGACGCCAAGCTCGACGCGATGACCGCCGATGAGCTCGACGCCTATGAGGCGCTGCTCGAGGAATACGACCCCGATCTCTACCAGTGGATTTCCGGCCAGCGCCCCGCGCCCGAAGAGCTGCGCCCGCTGATTTCCGACATCGCGCGCGTCGCCTCGGCAGGCTGAGCGCGCCCCGCCGAAAGGCGCGACCTTTGCGCTTTTCGGCACATCTGACTAGATTTAACCCATTCTTGGTCTTTTCCCGCCAGAACCTTAGGGCATTCGGCACTGGCGGAGACGGTCATGAGCATCCACGCTTCCCTCGGAAACCGGCCGGTCACGGGCTTTGTGGCGGGCTATCTGGAAACCCTTTCACTGCTTGAACGGCTGCACCGATTGCTGCTCGACGTGATCAAGGACGAGTTCGAACGCGTCGGCATCCTCGAGATCAACGCCGTGCAGGCGCTGCTGCTGTTCAACATCGGTGACAATGAGGTGACCGCGGGCGAGCTGAAATCGCGCGGCTACTATCAGGGCTCGAACGTCAGCTACAATCTCAAGAAACTGGTCGATATGGGCTATATGCACCACCAAAGGTGCGAGATAGACCGCCGCTCGGTCCGGGTGCGCCTGACCGATCAGGGCCGCCATATCCGCGATCTGGTGGACGAGTTGTTCCGCCGCCACTCAGAGGGGCTGGAGGCGCGAAAGATCGTCGATCTCGAAGGGCTCGAGGATGTGAACATGGGCCTGCGCCGCCTCGAACGGTTCTGGACTGACCAGATCCGCTACATCTACTAGGCGCGCGACCGGGTCAGCTCCACGGTCCGTCACTGCGGTCCCGGCGCTTGCGCGGCACCGGCCTAGGACGTCCCGCAACGCTGGGCCGGTTCGACTCCTCCCCATCAAACTCCGCGCCCGCACCGGACCAGTCCGCCGGCCCTGCCCCGCGCACAGCGCTGCTTTGGCCCTGATTTTGCGCTGGTCGAGCCTGCCCCGCCTGTGCGAAGCCGCCCTGCGCGGCCAGTTCCTTCAGCGCGGCGATGCGGTTTTCGGTGGCCGGGTGCGTGGCAAATAGATTGTCGCGCTTGTGCATATGCAGCGGGTTGATAATGAACATATGCGCGGTGGCCGGGTTCGCCTCGGCCCGCAGATTGTCGACCCGCGCCGCGCCGCGCTGGATCTGCCCAAGGGCCGAAGCCAGCCACATCGGATTGCCGCAAATCTCGGCCCCCGCCTTGTCGGCGGCATACTCGCGTGTCCGGCTGATCGCCATCTGCACCAGCGCAGCCGCCATCGGCGCAAGGAACATCATCGCCAGCGTGCCGACCAGCCCCATGCGGTTCTCATCGCGCGAGCCACCAAAAAAGAACGCAAAGTTCGCCAGCATCGAGATCGCCCCGGCAAACGTCGCCGTCACCGTCATGATCGCCGTGTCGCGGTTGCGGATATGCGCCAGTTCATGCGCCACCACCCCGGCCAGTTCCTCGCGCGATAGGCTGCGCATCAGCCCCGAGGTTACCGCCACGGCGGCATTCTGAGGGTTGCGACCGGTGGCAAAGGCGTTGGGCTGCGGCGTGTCCATCAGATAGACCTTGGGCACCGGCAGCCCGGCGTTGCGCGACAGCTGCGTCACCATCTCATGCAGACCGTAGCGGTCGCCGGGCGAAAGCGGCTGAGCCCCATGCATGCGCAGCACCATCTTGTCCGAATTCCACCACGAAAAGGCGTTCATCCCGCCCGCAAAGATCAGCGCGATCACCATGCCGGTGCTGCCCCCGATCAGATAGCCCAGCCCCATGAACAGGGCGGTCATCGCAGCCATCAGAAGGGCCGTCTTTGCATATCCCATGGATCACACTCCGCGCAGATGTTCTTGCGCCCGATATAGGGCCGCGCGCCGCGCGAACCAAGCGCCGCTCAGCGCAGTTCGGTGTCCTCGGGCGCCGCAGGCGCGGGTATGGGCGCCAATTCGCCCACCATCATGTCATTGACCTCGCGAAACAGCTTGCGGGTCATGGCGCGCAGAAAATCCTCGTAGCCCGCGGCGATCTCGACAAAGGCGCCGGGCCCGTGCCGCACCTCGCCCTGAAAATACTCCACCACGCGCGGATCAGAGCCCATCACCGCCAGCCCGTTCACCGTGACCCCCTCAAAGGGAAAATGCGAATAGGCCTGCTGCGGGCGAAAGCCGTCATTGGTGATGCCGTCGCCGGAGACATCGATCACCCGCCGGTCGCAGACCGGCGCGGTCTCCAGAATGCCTGCACCAAACCCCAGCGCATAGCCCATCGCCGTGGGGTAGCGGTTGTAGCTGCGCGGCGCGCTCAGCAGCCGCACGACGGCGGCGTCGATCGCCGCCTCATCGCTCAACATGGTCCAGTCCATCACCAGCTGTGACTGATTGCGCCCGCTCCACTCATAGGCCGAAAGGGCGACGCTTCCGCCGCCCTCGAGGATCGCGCGCCGCACGTCAGGATCGCGTAGCGCGCCGGCCAGCCCCTCTTTTTGCAGCCGGTACTCGCTGTCATCCACCGAAGAAGAGACATCGAGCGCCAGCAGTAGCGCCAGCCGGCAATGCGTCTGCTGCGCCAGAGCGTCAGTGCCCAAAAGCCCCAAACCGAGGCCCAGAACCGCAGAGAGACGCACGCCCACCGGCTCGGCTCACCAGTGGCCGGTGTTGGGCATGCTCGCCCAAGGCTCGGCCGGCTCTTTCGCGTCGCCCTGCTGCAGCAGTTCGATCGAAACATTGTCCGGCGAGCGCACGAAGGCCATGTGACCGTCGCGCGGCGGGCGGTTGATCGTCACGCCAGCGTCCATCAGCGTCTGGCAGGCCTCGTAGATGTCGGGCACCGTATAGGCCAGATGGCCAAAGTGGCGCGAATCCGAAGGCAGCCCCTCGTCACCGTCCCAATTGTAGGTCAGCTCGACATCGGCTGTGCCATCGTCCTGTTCGGGCGGGCAGAGGAAGACCAGCGTAAAGCGGCCCTTCTCGTTCTCGATCCGGCGGCGCTCTTTCAGGCCGAGCAGTTCATAGAAGGCGATGGATTTATCGAGATCCTTCACGCGAACCATCGTGTGCAGGTAGCGGATCGGCATTTCTTGCCCTTTCCTCTTGGTCTTGTGGTCTTCGATTTCTGACCTGCGGCGCAGCCTCGCACCGCACCCCACGCGCCCCGCAAGGCGGGCCGGTCCGGGCGCGCCCCGTAGGGCCGCAGCACACAGGTCCGGACCAATAGGCTAGCAGGCCCGGCCCGCTTGTCGAGACTTCACATTCAGAAGCGCATTCAGAAGCGCGACTTAAAGCCGAGACTGAACGAAAGGGTTTCCGTCTCGAACCGGCTGACATTGCTGTCCGAGCGCGCGCCGCTGATGTTGAGCACCGGCATGAACCCGGCATAATCCAACTGGGTAAACGCAACGTCGATATCGGCGCGAAAGGTTCTGTCCTCGCGCCCACCTGGCACAGGCACCAGCACCTCGTAATCGGGGTAGTGGTGCTCAAAGGCAGACAAAGCCAAATCCAACTCGACCGGTCCCAGCGGCTCGGCCGGCGCGTAGGACAATCGCGCGCCGCGCGTGGTGCGGGTGATCTGGCCATTGTCCGACTCCGCCCGTCCACCCTGCAGCATCAGCGTGACCTTCCCCGGCGCGCCGAAATCATGGCTCAACCCAAGCTGCGCCCCGCGCGTGGCCACGTCGTTAAGCGCGAAATCCGCGTCGCGCTGACCTTGCCATGACGCGCCGAGGATCAGAGCGCTGCGCTTTCCGACGCGCTGAATCGCGCTCAGCGCGCCCCGCCGGTAGTCATAGGCACGCTCCCCGCCCTGCCAAGCACGGCCCAGCGTGGCGCTGGCCCCCAAGAGCGGCCCCTTGGCGCCTAACCTGCGCCGGTGCTGCAAACCAAACTCCAGCGCCGAGGATCCGAAATCTCCGTTGTCCACGTCCTGCGCCTTGTCCTGCGCGTCCGGGCTTAACCAGACCCGCCGCACAGAGCTGAAACCGCGCAATCTGGTTTCCGAGCGCGCGTCGCGCAACAACGCATAGCTCAGCGCCAGTTCGCCCTGCGCCTCGGTGCCGGCCAGTGCCTGCGCCGAAGGCGAAAGGATCCCGACCAGCGGCAGACCGTCCACCGTGCTGATCTCTTCGGACGCACCGCCGTTCACGTTGGACGACGGCGCGACACCCAGATTGGCCGACAAGCGCAGCCGCGACATCCCCCGCAGAAGCTGGAACTCGCGGCCAGCCCGCGCCTCCAGCGCCTCGCTCGGCGCCACCATCAGCGCGCGGCGCATCCACACCTGTGACAGAAAGAACCGTTCGTCCCGCGCGTAAGCCGCCGCGATGACCCGCGCCGCCTCATGTTTTTGCACCTCGGTGTCGGCATAGCGCAGCGCCTGACGCGCGGCGCGGCGGGCCTGCTCGGTATTCCCGCCGCGCAGCTGGGCCTGCGCGATCACAAAATGCCCATAGGCATCTTCGGGATCGACCCGCAGCAATAGCGCTCCTAGCTCCGATGCCAGAGCAAAGCGCCCCTGCTGTACGGCGCGCAGCGCAGCGATGCGCAACTGCGCCGCCGAGAGGGTCATCACCCGCTCTGTGGAAGTGGAAGCGGGGGTATCGGGCGCGGCTGCCAAGGGAACGGCCGGCGCGAGGACCGCACCGGCCAACAAGACGGCCGCCAGCAACAGGCGCGGCAGGACCATCGGCGGCGTTACGGCCGCACCAACGAGCAGATGTCCTCGCGCGCACCGCTCTTGCCGCATTGTGTCAGGACGAACATACCCACTTCTTCGATGTCGAACTCCTCTTCGCCGACGCCGAACGGCGCCGTGAGGGTCCACGAAAGCTCGGTGGTGCCCGCCGCGTAGGTCGCGTCTTCCCCCCCGAAAATCCCGGAAAAGCTGCCGATCCCCTCTTCGTCGGGATTCTCGGCCGAGCCATTGAAGATGCCGTCCGCGTTGATCGTACCCTCGGTCAGAATGACGTCGGTGATTCCAGATTTGCCCGCTTCGGTGGCGCCGCCATAACCTCGGATGTCGATCAGCGAGCGGTTCATGATCTGCCCATTCACCGCCGCATCGGCGAAGTTCACGTTGAGAAAGATCACACCGGTCATCGGGAACGGCTCGCCCGGCAGGTCGAGGTTCTCGTAATCCTCGGGCAAGGAGCCCACTGACTGCAGATCGACGCCGCCACCGGTGACCAGATTGGTCACCGCGGCATAGTCTCCGGCGTAACTCACCTGCCCCACCTCGGGGTTCGTTTCATCGTTGAAATCGGGCGGGTCGAAGTCGCCGTCGCGGCTATAGGAACCATCTTGGAAAACATTGTTGAACTGGCCACCATCGCCGACCGCCGCCGCCGAGACACTGCCGTCGGCACTCATGCCGCCAAGCGCGAGGAAGAAGCGATCCAGAGGATCCTCCTGCACCGAGAAGGCCACATAATCGTCGAGATCGAGCGCGTCCGTCAGACGGTTGTTGCGCGCATAGACCGCCTCAAGCGGCGTGGTGTCGAGCCCGTTGATCCGCACCGTGACGCTGCTCATGTCTTCGGCGAAGCTGAAGCTCGCCACCGTCGCGTCCACATCATCGGGCGTATCGGTGCCGTCGTCGTCTTCGGTTGTCTCGCACTCCTGCAACGGATTGTCGCGGATACAGTCGTCGTCATCACTGTCGCTGGTCGCCCCGCACCCGGCGAGAAACGCGGCCATCGCCGCAAGTGCCCAAAGTCTCTGCATGAAACCCTCCCACACGCCAATACCCTGCTCGATTGCCATCACATTGCTGAGAGAATTCCCGCCATTCAACTTCGGGATTCATCCGCGCGGCCTGTTATCAACGAAGTGAGGCAATTCTGCCGCCACAGCATCTCGGCGCGCGGCCGCCATTCACCCCCACATCTGGGGCGGAAATCCCCGAGAGCGCGCGGAACCTGCTTTGCCTCGGCGCCCTGATCCGCTATTGCCAAGGGACACCACGACCAGCCCGGAGGCCCCATGCGCCAGTATCTCGACGCCCTGCGCACCGTGCGCGATCTCGGCACCCGCTCGACCGACCGCACGGGCACCGGCACGATCTCGTATTTCGGGATGCAGTGCCGCTATCCGCTGTCCGAGGGCTTCCCGCTGGTCACCACCAAGAAGCTGCACCTGCGTTCGATCATCCACGAACTGCTGTGGTTCCTCGCCGGGGACACCAACATCAAGTATCTCAAGGACAATGGCGTCTCGATCTGGGACGAATGGGCCGATGAGAACGGCGATCTCGGCCCGGTCTACGGCCATCAATGGCGCCACTTTCCGACCATCCGCGAAGAGGTCGGTGACGACGGTGCCACCCGCGTGCTGCTCGGCGAGGTCGATCAAATCGCGCAGCTGGTCGAGATGATCAAGACCACCCCCGACAGCCGCCGCCTCATCGTCTCGGCGTGGAACCCCGGCGAGATCGGCGAGATGGCCCTGCCCCCCTGCCACACGCTCTGGCAGGTGCGGGTGATCGGCGGCAAGCTGCATCTGCAGCTCTATCAGCGCTCGGCGGATATGTTCCTCGGGGTGCCGTTCAACATCGCCTCTTATGCGCTGCTCACGGTGATGCTGGCGCATGTCACCGGCTACGAGCCCGGCGATTTCGTCCACTCCATCGGTGACGCGCATATCTACCTCAACCACCTTGAACAGGTGGAAACGCAGCTGTCGCGCGATCCGCGCCCGCTGCCGACACTTAAGCTCGCGCGCGACGTGCCCTCGCTCTTCGACTTCAAATTCGAGGATTTCATCTTCGAAAACTACGACCCCGCCCCGGCCATCAAGGCCCCGGTGGCCGTCTGAGGCCCGCCCATGCTGACCCTGATCGTCGCCCGCGCCCGCAATGGCGCCATTGGCCGTGACAATGACATCCCGTGGTTCAAGGCCGAGGATCTCAAGATGTTCCAGCGCGAGACCTCCGGCGGCGCGCTCATCATGGGCCGCCGCACATGGCAGAGCCTGCCGGTCAAGCCGCTGAAGAACCGCCTGAATATCGTCGTCTCACGCGACACATCGCTGACCGAGTACGTTGTCGGCTCGCTCGATGAGGCGCTGGATCTGGCGAAATCCGAGGGCTATTTCCGCGTCTACGGCATGGGCGGCACCTCGGTGTACGAGGGGCTGCTGCCAAAGGCCGACCGCCTGCTGGTCACCGAGGTCGATCTGGAGGTCGACGGCGCAGACGCCTTCTTCCCGGCGTTTGATGAGGCGGCGTGGCGCGAGCTGGGGCGGAAGGAACTGGGCGGAGACGGACCGCAGTGCGTGGTGCGGGAATTGGTGAGGACTACCTAGCCCTAGTGCAACTAGGCGCACGCTGCAATGGCAGCATCTGCGATAGCCGCTATGAATGTCGCGCCAATTCGGCCCCGCAAAATGGGGGGCAAACGCATTGACTTTTGAGGCTGCCCTTATATATTATCTCTATTATATATAAGAACCCTGCTGCACACGGGTGAATTTAATGCGCCCATTGAGCCTAATTTTCTTCATGGCATTTTTGTTATCATCCTGCACGATCAAAGGCGGGGATGGATATGTTGGCCGTGACGGGGATGCATCCGGCGGGGCGGCCATAGAGAGAACGACAATAAACAGCGACGGCTCTACATTGGACGTATATAGAAACGGCAACCCAGACAGCCCCATAGATTTTGAAGCCCGTACAATTCGGGCACACCCCACGCCAGCGCCCCAAATCTTCGCAACTCAATGCCAAACGAATTTCGGATATTGCTTTTTGCCAAGCTCCGTCCCGCGTGGCGCCCCGTGCTACTGTCCGGGCTTCAATGGATTTCCAATAGGTGGCCTTTCAATATGAGAGCATTTTGGGAGAGTCAGATGAACAGATATGTCATTATATTAATTTCGATTTTCACCCTTACCTCTTGCATGCAGGGCGGAGACGCCACCGTTGGACGCGATGGAGACGCGACAGGTGGAAGCGGGGGTTCTGTTGAGGTCTCTCCGAATCTCACCACCAGTCCACTCCAATAGTTTCCAAAAGCGTAACCACCTCGCTCAAATTGCTTCGAGTAAGTCAGATCACTTCAAGCATACCCCTCACCCCTTCAAATGCCGCGTCGGGTCCGGTGCCACTTCGGTCCGCACGATATCATTCTGCGTGTCGCCCCAGCGGGTCCGCTCTTTGCGGGCCTGCTCTTCGACCAGTTCCGGGCGCATGATGAAGTCCGATGTGTCCGGCCCGTCGAGCACCTTGGCCAGCCGGTAGTGCATGAAGGCGCGCAGCACCCGGTTGAGGCGCCTCTGATACCCCGGGCCGAGCGCCTTGAAGAATTTCACCACATCCGCATCGAGCGCGATGGTGCAGCGGGTGCGCCGCAGATCCCGCCGGTCGGTCTCGCGGCAGATCGAGTGCCACTCGGGCGGACAGCCGCGGCGGTCCCACATGCGATCGAGCAGGTCGCGCTCCACCATCTCCATCGCATCCACGGCGAACTGAAAGTTCATCCGCTCGGTCTTGCTCATCTCGGTCAACTTGCGGCGCATGGCGCTCTCCTCGGTCTCTTTCGCTCCGCCCCACTTTCCCGCTTGATGGTTAACGCGCGCCCAGCGCGCCGTGCGCATGCGCTGTGCATCGATTGTGCATGCCGTGTGCCCCCGCTCACGCGGCCCCATCTGAGTCTCTCGCCAGCGCCGGATCACCCCGCGTAAACCGCTCACCGCAGGGTTCCGAAATCTTTCAGACGTAAGCCAAAACCTGCCACCAGCCGCTCACGCGGCGGCTGCATTTGGCCGAGACCCAGTGCCGCTGGCGATTTTCGTGGTGGTTCCGCCACAGCACGTTCATGTGACCGATATGTGTGGATCGTTCCGAGTGAAAGTTTGGTTGTACCCTCAGTCACACGCTCCAAAGCGAGCTTGGACAACACATGATGAACCATAAAGAATATGGAGCAGACCCGATGAAATTCGCAAAAATCGCCCTCCCGGCTCTCCTCGCCGGCACCGTCGCAGCCCCCGCCTTCGCTGGCAGCCTCGAGCCGACCGTGGTCGAGCCCGTCCCCACGCCGGCGCCCGTGCCCGTCGCCCCCGCGCGCGACTGGACCGGCTTCTCTGGCGGCATCCAGCTGGGCTACGGCGCCTTCGACACCGACGGCACGCCCGACGACTACGATGACGCGATGACCTATGGCCTGAAAGCGTACTACGACTACGACTTCGGCGACTGGATCGTCGGTGGTGGTGTTCAGTACGACTGGACCGACGCAGAGCTTGGCGACGCAGGCGATCTGGACGGCATCATGCGTGCCGGTGCACGTGTCGGCTACGATCTGGGCGACACCATGGTCTACGGCACCGGCGGCTATGCCAAAGCCTACACCGACGGCGGCAGCATCGACGGCGGCGACTCCGACGGCTACTTCGCGGGCATCGGTACCGAGACCTTCCTGAACGACAACTGGACCGTCGGCACCGAGCTCACCTACAACGAGTTCACCGACTTTGACGCCGACGACATGGAACTGAAGAACACCCAGTTCAACGTCTCGCTGAACTACCGCTTCTAAGGTCTTTCGCGGGCACACCGCCCGCGAGCCTTTGGCGCCCGGCCCGCTCTGCGCGGCCGGGCGCTTTATATTTTGCTCCGGCGCCTCGGCGTTAGGGGAATTTTCATGAAAGCGTTACACTCTTTTGTATGTGGCGCTCTCTCATGATTCCTCGGCAGCTTCCTTCCCATCAGGCCCCGCGGGTCCTGACCTTGCTCTCTCTCGGCATGTGCGCTCTGGGGCTCAGCGGCACCCCTGCTTCGGCCGTCTCGCCCATTGCGGACGCCATCTGCGAGCCCTCGCCGCAGATGACCAAGCGCTTGAAACG
The DNA here is from genome assembly GCF_056161345.1 of Salipiger sp. ABF4_146. NCBI lineage: Bacteria > Pseudomonadati > Pseudomonadota > Alphaproteobacteria > Rhodobacterales > Roseobacteraceae > Salipiger > Salipiger sp. ABF4_146. Next base: position 385,247 of record NZ_JBSWYX010000002.1, read on the forward strand.
GCAGCAGGGCGCGACCCTCGCGTCCACCGGCTTGCGCAGTCCCGACGAGGTTGTCGAACTTTGGCTCGATGCGCGCGACAACTGGACCATGGTCATATCCTATGCCTCGGGCACCTCCTGCATCGTGGCAATGGGCGCCCATTGGTCCAGCATCAAACCACAAGATCCGGCCTGATCCACAGCGTCATACCCATGATGATGGGGTGCGGGGCTTTTCCCGCTCCCTTCGCTCTGCCATAATCAATGCCAATCAGAATCCGGGAACGAGCAGCAACCACATGGCAGACGATCTTCTCGCCGCGACCGAAGCCGCCTCTTATGACGCCTCCTCGATCGAAGTCCTCGAGGGGCTTGAACCGGTGCGCAAACGCCCCGGCATGTACATCGGCGGCACCGACGAGCGCGCGCTGCACCACATGGTGGCCGAGATTCTCGACAACGCCATGGACGAGGCGGTGGCAGGTCACGCCAACCGCATCGAGGTCGAGCTGCACGGCGATTACGCCCTCACCGTACGGGACAACGGGCGCGGCATCCCGATCGATCCGCACCCCAAGTTTCCCGGCAAATCGGCGCTCGAGGTGATCCTCTGCACGCTGCACGCGGGCGGTAAGTTCTCGGGCGACGCCTATGAGACCTCGGGCGGCCTGCACGGCGTGGGCGCCTCGGTGGTGAACGCGTTGTCGGATTCCATGGTCGTACAGGTGGCGCGCAACAAGGAGCTCTTCGAGCAGCGCTTCTCGCGCGGCATTCCGCAGGGCCCCGCCGAGAAGATCGGCGCCGCGCCGAACCGTCGCGGCACGACGGTGACCTTCCACGCCGACGAGGACATCTTCGGCCATCACCGGTTCAAACCCTCGCGCCTGCTGAAGATGGTGCGGTCCAAGGCTTACCTCTTCTCCGGGGTCGAGATCCGCTGGAAGTCCGCCATCGAGGAAGGCGACACGCCGACCGAGGCGACCTTCCACTTCCCCGGTGGTCTTGCCGATTACCTGACCGAGACGCTGGGCACAGCCAGCACCTATGCCGAAAAGCCCTTCTCGGGCACCGTCGACTTCCGCGAGAAGTTCAACGCTCCGGGCAAGGTGGAATGGGCGATCAACTGGACCCCGTCGCGCGACGGCTTCATCCAGTCCTACTGTAACACCGTCCCCACCCCCGAGGGCGGCACGCATGAGGCGGGCTTCTGGTCGGCCATCCTCAAGGGCATCCGCGCCTATGGCGAGTTGGTCAACAACAAGAAGGCGAACCAGATCACCCGAGACGATCTGATGACCGGCGGCTGCGCGTTGGTGTCGTGCTTCATCCGCGAGCCGGAGTTCGTTGGCCAGACCAAGGACCGGCTGGCCACCACCGAGGCGCAGCGCCTCGTCGAAGGCGCGGTGCGCGATCACTTCGACAACTGGCTGGCTTCCGACACCAAATCGGCGGGCGCTATTCTCGACTTCCTCGTGCTGCGCGCCGAAGAGCGCCTGCGCCGCCGTCAGGAAAAGGAAACCGCCCGCAAGTCGGCCACCAAGAAGCTGCGCCTGCCCGGCAAGCTGACAGACTGCACCAACAAGAACCGCGAGGGCACCGAGCTGTTCATCGTCGAGGGCGACTCGGCGGGCGGATCGGCCAAGGGTGCGCGGTTCCGCGAGACCCAAGCGCTGCTGCCATTGAAGGGCAAGATCCTCAACGTGCTGGGCGCGGCGTCGAACAAGCTCAGCTCGAACGCAGAAATCCGCGATCTTTGCGAGGCGCTTGGCGTCGGGCTTGGCACCAAGTTCAACATCGACGACCTGCGCTACGACAAGATCATCATCATGACCGACGCCGACGTCGACGGCGCGCACATCGCTTCGCTGCTGATGACCTTCTTCTTCACGCAGATGCGCCCGCTGATCGACGGCGGCCATCTCTACCTCGCCTGCCCGCCGCTCTACCGGCTGACGCAGGGCGCGCGGCGCGTGTATGTGGCAGACGATGCCGAGAAAGACCTGATGATGACCAAGGGCCTTGGCGGCAAGGGCAAGATCGACGTGCAGCGCTTCAAGGGTCTGGGCGAAATGGACGCCAAGGACCTGAAGGAAACCACGATGGATCCCGCCACCCGCAAGCTGATCCGCGTGACCATCGACGAGGACGAGCCCGGCGAAACCGGCGATCTGGTCGAGCGGCTGATGGGCAAAAAGCCCGAGTTGCGCTTCCAGTACATTCAGGAAAACGCGCGTTTCGTCGAAGAACTGGACGTGTAAGTCCCTCTATCTGTGCTTCGCAGCGTCCGCGACGCTGCGACTTCTGTGTGTAAATCTGTTGTTTTCCCTTGGCGGATGTCTCACCCTTGCGGTGGACACCTCACTTACGACCGGCGACCCATGACCAAATCGATGCTTCTGCGCTTACAGATCACCAGTTTCGTGCTGGTGCACATTCCGCTGATTGCCGTCGCGTTCTACGCTCTGAAAGATGGGCTGAGCGGTCGGCTCGACCTGTTGCTGGTGGCCCTGCTTGCGACCGTCGTCGCGGCCATCGCCATCTGGATGACCTTGGGCCGCGCCCTTGGCGGCACGGCTCAGGCCGTTCAGAAAAGCGCGTAGACCAGTAGCCCGATCACGCCCAGTTTGACCGCGATGGCAAGCACCAGCCATGCGCGGTTCTCTGGTGCGAGCATCTCCTGCCAGAAGCTGCGCGGCGCTTCCTCGGCGAAGAGCCGGGCTTGGATCGCGTTGAACACGCGCGGCGGCGGGGCTACCTCTTCGGCGGGCCCGGCAAGGCCGATGAACCGGCTTTCCCAGAAATCCAACTCGGCGCTGAGTTCAGGATCCTGCGCAGCAGCGCGCAGCCCCTCATCCTGCTCCTGCGGCGGCAGAAGCCCGAGGGCGAGTTCAGCAGCAAGTAACGACTTCTCCGAGATAGCCACGCGGCAACTCCCTAGTGCTGTGGCAGCGTACGCATCCCCTCTGACGTGCCGTCGACAGTGCTTCGACTCTGACGCATCCTGACCCGTCGCGCAATCGTGCCGTGGCGGTGGTCTGTGTCAAACGTAAGGCGTCAAACGTAAGGCTAGGCAGAACGCGCACGGAGTGGCACCCTGTCGGCATCCCCTTGCCCACGCACGGAGATGCCGATGCGTTCAATATTGCTTCCACTTGCCATTGCTGCGCCCATTGCCCTTCCGGCGCTGGCGCAGGACACCGACCTCGAGCTTGTGCTTTTGGCCGACGCCTCGGGCTCAATCACCCCGTCGGAACTGCAGTTCCAGCGCGAGGGTTACGCGCAGGCGATCACCGACCCAGAGGTTCTGTCGGTCATCGCCGGCACCGCCTACGGGCATATCGCGATCACCTACGTGGAGTGGGCCTCCAATCAGGCGCAGGTGGTGGACTGGACGCTGATCGACGGTCCGGAGGCGGCGCGCGGGTTTGCCGCCGCCCTGCTTGATGAGCCGCGTCAGGCCTATGGCCGCAACGCCATCGGCGCGGCGCTGCTGGAAGGTCTGCGGCAGATGGAAACCAATGCTTTCGACGGCTGGCGACGGGTCATTGATTTTTCCGGCGACAGCGCCAACAACTGGACCGGCCCGACGATCGCCGAGGCGCGCGACGAAGTCCTCGCCGCAGGTGTCACGATCAATGCGCTGCCGATCCTGAGCCCGGATGATCCCGGCCGCGCCCATGGCGGGCTGGAAGCGCGCTACGAAGACCTGATTATCGGCGGCACCGGAGCCTTCGTGGTCACCGCAGAGACCCGTGCCAGCTTTGCCGACGCGGTCAAGAAGAAGCTGATCCTCGAGATCTCGGGCCTGCCGCCCGGCAATTTCGCCATTGCACAGCAAACCCCTTGAACCCTTTCCGGAAAACGGCTCAGTCTTTGCGCATGCGCCGTTTCATCGCCCACGCCCTCTTGCTTATTTCGCTGCTTGGGTTCGCCGCCTGCGGCCGGCCTCTGACGCCAAACGAAGCGGCCTTCCTGAAGGCCATGCAGGGGCCGCAAATCGACACCGGGAAAGTCCGGTTTCACGATGGGTTGGCCTCCCGCGCCGTGACGTTTGAACGCCCTGTGCGCCCACGCCTAACCTGTATGGAACGGATCTGGCCCCCATCGAAAGGCGAGACAGTCACCGTCTCGCCAGCCGCGCTGACCCTGTTCAACCACATCTTCTATCGCGAGGACGTGTTCCTCGACGACTATATGGCCAGCTATCCCGAGCGGCTGAACCTTTACGGCGCGATGCTCTTCGCGCACGAGATGACTCACGTCTGGCAATGGCAGAACCGTGCCCGCACCGGCTACACCCCGCTGAAGGCCGCGACAGAGCATCAGGTTTCGGCTGACCCGTATCTCTTTGACCCCGACGGAACCGCCCGCTTCCTCGATTACGGCTACGAACAGCAGGGCGCCATCGTCGAGGAATACGTCTGCTGCCAGATGCTCGATCCCGGTGCGCCGCGTACCTCACGGTTGCGCGCGATGATCTCGGAGGAAATGCCCATCAGCGGGCTCGACCAGGTGCTGCAATCTGCCGATGTGGTGATCCCGTGGAAAGGCGCAGAGACCCGCAACATCTGCCACTGACGCCACCACCCGCGCAGCAAAAAGCGGGACCGGATGGCCCCGCCTTGTCACTCTTTCACGGCGCGTTCAGAGGCTCTGTTGCCACTCAGCGACCTGCTTTTCCGCTTCTTCCTTGGCGATCCCGTATTTCTTCTGGATCAGCCCGGCAAGTTGCTCGCGGTCACCCTTGGCTTCCTGCACCTCATTCTCGGTCAGCTCGCCCCATTGCGCGCGCGCCTTGCCCTTGAATTCGGTCCAATTGCCTTCGATTTGGTCCCAGTTCATGACGGGTCCTCCTGAGGTTGCGTATGGAATAGAAACCCCCGGATGACGGGCGCGGTTCCTGCCGGAACCAACGAAGTTTTCGTAACGGCAGCTAAGCGCCTACTCGCCGCGCTGCAGGCTGATCAGATAGGCCACGAGATCGGCCACCGGCTGCGTCGTCGCCACCTCGGTGTCTAGGTCAACGGTGTCGGCCCGATAGCTGAAGAACTCGCCGTAGACCGGCATCGGAGAGCCGTGGCTGACCAGCGGGTCGCGCCCGTCGATGCGTTTGACCACCCGCTCCAGCGGGAAGCTCCCGCCATTCGCCGCGCTCAGCTCGCTCAGGTTCACCGGCTTAATCATCAGCACCCCGGCCATCGGCCCATCGCCACGCCCCTCAATGCCATGGCACGTGGCGCAATGAGATGCGTAAAGGCCCTGCCCCCGGTCGGCGTCCTGCTGCCCGGCGGCCACCGCCCCGGCCAGCAGCGCCGCCGCGAGCAGCGGCAGCGTCATGGCGAGCGGATTCAAAGGGAAGACAGTGCGTGCGATGGCGCGGCTGGTGGCTTTATGTCTGGGACTCAGCATGGCGGGCCTCCTGTGGCTGCATGCAGAGTGCCTCGCCCGCTGGCGCGCCACCTTGATCGGCATCAAGCGGGTGTCAGATCACCGCCAGATGCGCGCTGGGGCGGTCCGCCACCATCGGGAAGCGCACCGGGCGCCCTTCGCGGCGCAGCGCAACCTCGGGGCTGCCGGCCTGGTTCAGATGGCTCTCGATGCGCAGCGCGCAGCCGTCGAAATCCGTCAGATCCATCGACACGCCCTGCGTCAGCCGACCGAGCCAGCCATGCAGCACCTGCAGCGCAAGCGCCTCGCCGACGCGCAAGTAATGATGGTTCTCGGCTTGAAACTGCGCGCCGCCAACCGCCGCGGACAGCGCAACGTCGGCGGCAAGCTGGTCCGCCTCGGCGCCAGGCTCGAATCCCGGCGCGGGGTCGGTCGCCATGCGCAGGCGCGGCGCCGGACGGGTATCGAAGAGCGCCTTGAACAGAGTCGACAGCGCTCCGGCCACCACCACCTTGAGCGCGACATCCGAGGCGTGGCTGGGCAGACCGTCGATCTCGATCCCGGGCAGCAGAAAGCGCCCGGTGGGGCGGGCCTTGCCGGCCTGCATCGCGTTCGCCCGGTCGACCCAGTGCAACAGGTTCGGCGCGTAGGTTTGCAGTTCTTCGGCGGCGGCGCGCAGATCCTGCGCCCCCTCCGACGGCAGTTCATCACGCGACAGAAGGCCGGAGAGACGCCCTGCGGTCACGGCCGGGGCACTGTTTCGGTCGCTACGCGCCCGCATCCGCAGCACGGCTTCGGACCCGCGCTCCGCCGCCTCGGCCATCAGCGCCAGCAGCCGTTGCGCGCTGATCGGGTCCGCGTCTCCGCTTGGCGCCAGCCCCGGATCAAAATCGCAACCGCGCGCCAAGAGCATCAGCGCAGCGTTGTAGTAGACACGGCAGGGGTGGCTCTTGCGCAGACGAAACACCAGATCGCGCGGGGTGACCAGAGGCGACAGCCCTGCGGCGTTTGCGCCCGGTTGCGCAAGGGCGGCGCCCGACTGCCTGCCGACCCAGTCGACCCATGCCGACATCGGCGCATCCGGCGCGGGCGATGCACTTGGCTCGGCCTGCAGCCCCGGCGCATTTCGGTCGACCCAATGGAACAGCGACAGCGCCGAGCGGCCGGATGCAGCGGGTGCCAGCATCCCGCGATACATGCTGCATAGCGTCAACTGCCCCTCGCGATTCAGTCTCAAGCTGCGGCGCTGCGCTCCGGCGCTGCCCGGCGCAGCGGTGCGGCGCTCTTGATCGTACCAGCTGAGACTGCGCATCTCGCAGAGCAACTCGTGCAGCGTGAAGCGCGTCCTGCCGTCGATCCATACCGCGTGATGCGGGTCCTGCATGGCGGTGAACGGCGTGTCGCGCAGCAACATCATCGCATAGAGTTCGGCAAGCTCCGCCGCCAGCTCTGCAGAGTCCAGACGTGGCGGCGCCGGCAGGTGCAGACAGGGAGGCACCGCCCGTCCGGGACGACGGCCTCCGGCAATCACTTGAAATCTATCTCTGTCGGTGTCGATTCGCCCAATCATCGCAAATCCCCTCTCCGGTGCTTGGCCCTACAGACGTCCGCGCTTTACGAAACGTAAACTTAATCTGCCGGCGATGCGTGAAGCAGGCGTGATTGGCACAAGATTTCGCAGTGAAGCGGTCGTGAATTGTTCACTTATGATTAACTTTTCTAAGTTCTGCGGCGTGAAAACAGCGCAAATTCCAGAACGGCTATGGATTTACGGGGGCAGATGCCGACTCGCAGCGCAGCGCAAAACGGTGTCCGGGGCAGGACGCGCGGGCGTATGAGGCGCCAAAGCGGGCGATTGTTTGGATGTGCTGGCGACCCCTGAAGGACTCGAACCCTCAACCTGCTGATTAGAAGTCAGCTGCTCTATCCAGTTGAGCTAAGGGGCCGCGCGCGACAGCGATACCGCAAGTCTCAAGGCTTGCCCAGAGCCTAGCGGCACCCGATCGACTGACGTTGCACCGACGCAAGATGACCGATCCGGCCTGCGGCGCGAATGCCGCGCTTGGAGTGAGAAGCGCCCGGTGTCCGGCCTTGGGCCTTGCCGCAGCGGCACCGCTGGCCCAGCCTGACCGGCACGGTTGCACCACCAAAGACACGAGGCGCTCATGTTCCGGTTCCTGCTCGTATTGCTCGTGACATGTTTTGGACTGTCAGCCTGCACGGGCGCGCCACCGCAGGTGCCACAGCAGATGAGCAGCGCGCTGACCAGTTCGGGGGCCGCACCTCTGGCACAGATGACGCAGCGCTGGCAGGGCCGGGCCGACGGCAAGTCGGGGGTCCGGATCATCGCAGACGGCATCGATGCGCTGTCGCTGCGCATCGCGCTGGCTGACCGGGCCGAAACCAGCATCGATGCGCAATACTACCTGCTGCACAACGATGTCTCGGGACGGCTTTTTGCCGATGCGCTGCTGCGCGCAGCCGATCGCGGGGTGCGCGTGCGGCTGCTGCTCGACGACATGGACACGCGCGGCTACGACGCAGCGACCCGGGCGCTCGAAACCCACCCCAATATCGAGGTCCGCCTCTACAACCCGTTCCTGCGCTCGCGCGGCAAGGCGCTCTCCGCGCTGCTTGAGTTCCGCCGGATCAACCGGCGCATGCACAATAAATCGATGACCTTTGATGGCCGGATTACCATCGTCGGCGGGCGCAATATCGGGGACGAGTATTTCTCGGCGCACGAGGATTCGAACTATGACGACCTTGATCTTCTGGCGGCGGGGCCGGTTGTGGGTGAAGTGGCGGCGAGTTTTGACGGCTATTGGAACAGCCCTTATGCCATTCCCGCCTCGGCGCTGATCACGACCCGCGAAGATGATCCCGATCTCGCCACCACCCGCGATCGGCTGGCGCTGCACGCCCAGCAGACCCGTGGCATGCCCTACGGCGCCGCGCTGGAAGAGCGTGTGGCGGGCTTCAAACGCAGCCCTCCCCCGCTTGAAGCCGCACAGGCAACGCTGGTGGCCGACCCCCCCGCGAAGGCCGCCGGCGATCTGCCCCGTGCTGCCACGCTCAGCGGCGCCATGCTGCCGCAAATTGCCGCGCTCGAGCATGAGTTCCTTGTGGTGTCCGCCTATTTCGTGCCGCGCAGTGGTGGCGTCGCGCTGTTGCGGGATCTGGAGGAGCGCGGCGTGGACGTGACGGTTCTGACGAACTCCCTCGACGCCACCGACGTGCCGTCTGTCTATGCCCATTACGCGCACTCGCGGCCCAACCTGCTTGCCGCCGGCGTCGACCTCTGGGAACTGCGAGCCGAAAAGCCGCGCCCCGACCGCACGCTCTCCGGCCTCGGGCTGTCGCGCTCGGCGCTGCACGCCAAGGCCTTTGTCTTGGACGAGCGGAAGCTCTTCATCGGCTCGTTCAACTGGGACCCGCGCTCGGTGCGGATCAATTCCGAGATGGGCATCCTCGTCGACTCACCGCGCCTTGCCGCGCAGGCCGCGCGCAACTTCAAGGCCATGCTGCCAGACGCCGCCTTCCGCCTGCGCCTTGACGGCAGCGGCGGCATCGACTGGCTGGAGCACGATGCGGGCAACCGCTGGCGACTTTATCGCAGCGCCCCGACGCTGTCTGCGATGCGCGCCTTCACCTCGCCGCTCCTCGGCGTGCTGCCGATCGGCGGGCAACTGTGATCCCCCTTGCGTTGACATGCCCCGCGGCATCGGTCCCACTGCGGGGATGACCCGCCAAGGACCGCGATGCCCCCGATGAAAGACATCACCTTCCAGACACTCGTTCTGGCGACCATCTTCGTGCTGGCGCTTGGGGCCATCCTGTTTCTGGGGCGGACGATCTTGATCCCCATAGTCACCGCGGCGATCCTCGTCTACCTGCTGGAATCGACCGCCGCCGGGATCCGCCGCCTGCCCGGGCTGCACCTGCTGCCGCATCGCGTGCTGCGGCTCTTGCTGCTGATCACCGTGGCCGCACTGGTGCTGGTGCTGGCGGCCGTGATCTCGGCCACGGTGCGCGAGATCCTCGCGGTTGCACCAAGCTACGAAGAGAACCTGCGCACCATGGTCGAGGGGCTGGCGGTGCAGTTCCATTTCGAAGGCGACGCGCTGTGGGAAAAGATCAGCGACGAGACGCTTGGCCAGATCAACCTGCGGGCGCTGTCGCTGGCAGTGCTGGGCGGGTTCACCAACCTCGGGTCGGTGGTGCTGCTGGTGGTGATCTACGCCGCCTTCATCACAGTCGAGCGCGGCTCGTTCCAGCGCCGCCTTGCAGCCGCGCTGAAAAGCCCCGAGCAGACCGAGAACGTGCTGCAGGTGCTGGGAACGATCAACCAAAAGATCAGTCGCTATCTGGCGTTCAAGACGCTGATCAACGTGGTGCTGGGCACCATCTCCTACGGGGTTCTCTGGGCCTTCGGCGTGGATTTCGCGTTGTTCTGGGCGGTGGTGATCGGGGTGCTGAACTACATTCCCTATGTCGGCTCGCTGCTGGCGGTGCTGTTTCCGGTGGCACTGTCGCTGGCGCAGTTTGCCTCGATCGGGACAACGGTTGCGCTCTGTGCCGCGCTGACGGCGGTTCAGGTCACGCTGGGCAATATCATCGAGCCGCGGCTGATCGGTCGGCAACTCAACCTCAGCCCCTTCGTCGTGCTGCTCGCACTGGCGCTCTGGACGACGCTCTGGGGCATTCCGGGCGCGATCCTCGCAGTGCCGCTGACCTCGATCCTTACCATCGTCCTGTCGAGCTTCGAAGCGACGCGCTGGCTGGCCCTGCTGCTTGCGGAACGTGTCGACACCACGGACATGCCTGCGCCGGTCTCAGCCCGATCCCAGCCCTAGCGGCCCGCAGCGCAACGCAGCCGGGCGACAGCCAAAGTTTGTCGCGTTAACCGGGAGTTGACAGAACACCAGCCACCGGCGCACCGTCAGATCACCGGCAGTATGTCGGAGGACACTGAAGGAATTTCAAAATGTCTCATTGGCTCTGGTGGATTATCATCGGTATCGCGAGCATCCTCGGCGGGATCATCGCATTGTTTAACCCTTTCGCCGCCTCCGTCACGGCGCAGACTCTGGTGGCGTGGTTCCTGCTCATCCTTGGCGTGGTTCAGGCCATCAGTATCTTCCGCGTGACGCGCATGCGCGAGCGGCTGCTGGCGATCCTGCTGACCATTATCTACCTCTGGCTTGGCATCAGCTTTCTGGCCAACCCGCTCGAAGGGCTGATCTCGCTGACGCTGGTGGCAGCGATCATGTTCCTTGTCAGCGGCGTGACCAAGGTGATCTACGCCTTCTCAGTCACCGACAGCCGGTTCAAGCTGGCGATGATCATCAGCGGCGCGATCTCGGTGATCCTCGCGATCATGATCTTCACCAACTTCCCGTCGTCGGCGGCGGTTGTGCTGGGAGTGCTGCTTTCGGTCGAACTGCTGTCGACCGGTGTCGCGCTGGTGATCTTCGGGCTGGTGCTCAAGGCGCATCCAGAACTGCGCAAGAAACCCGTCTGAAGCGGACAGGAGGGGCGGCGGCGCGGCCCCTCAGCCGCCGCCGGGCGGCGGCGTGACCTCGACCGGATAGCGCTGACGGCAGATCGCCTGTGCCTGCGCGGCCTCGCGCCGCAGCTGCGGAAGCTGTTCCTCGATCTCGGCATCCCGCATCCGCAGCGCTTCGGCGTTGATGGGCACCCGGCGCGTCACCGGATCGGTGTCGCGCCGCCAGCAATAGCGCAGCCGACCGTCGTAGCTGCCGCAGACGTCCCAGCGCATGCGGGTTTCCCACTCGGTGCTGTAGGTGAAGCCCCGCGCCAGATCCTTGGCGATGCGTTCGCGCTCTTCCAGCGCATCACGATACGGCGCAGCCGCGTCACGGTTGCACCGCTCGTAAGGCGTGCCGCAGGCCGCGAGGGCCAGAAGGGGGATCATGAACCACGCTCGCATATCAGCAGGTTAGCGCCGATCCACGCACGGGTCGAGATAGACCTTTGCTGCAACGGCGAGTTGAGCCACACCATCGCGTGACCTATCTAGGGCCAAAGCGTCCCGCGCAGGAGAAGAAAAGATGATCAAACCGCTCGCCACGATGGCCTGCCTTTGCGCCGCTCTGGCCGCATGCAGCGAAAGCGAAACGTCCGCCGACGACGACACCTGCGGCGCCTCGGTCTACCAGACTCGCATCGGCCAGCCCGTCGAAGAGCTTGGGCTCACCGCCGGGGACAAGCTGCGCATCCTCGGGCCCGGCCAGCCGATGACGATGGACTTCCGCCCCGACCGGCTGAACATCGAGACCGACAGCGCCGGCCAGATCATGCGGGTGTTCTGCGGCTAAGCAACCGGCAGCGCGAACGCGCTCAAACGCATTGAGCAACACATTGGTTCCGATGAATATTTCAGGAACCAATTCTTGCGACTCACGGTTCCTTTACCGAACGCGGCGGCAAACGCCGTGACCAGCACAGTCATTCGGAAGGGAAGAGTTATGCGCAAAGGACCCATCATCGCTGCCGTTGCCGTGGCCGCCGTCGTCGTCGGCTTTGGCGCCTATATGGTTGATTTCGATGTCACCGACGAGGGCGCCCTGCCCGACGTGGATGTGGCCGTCGAAAGCGGCGAACTGCCCGAGGTCGAGGCAGACGTCGGCAGCATCGACGTTGGCACACAAGAAGAAACCGTCGAAGTGCCCGATGTCGACGTCGAAGTGGACACGCAAGAGGCCGAGGTCACCATGCCCGACATCGACGTGAACCCGCCGGAAGACGATCAGGGCTAACATCCCCCCTAAAGAACAGAAAGCCCCTCACGGTGAATGCCGTGAGGGGCTTTTTCATGCTTGGCCCGCGCCCTACTTCTTGCGCCGCTTCACGTTTCCGCCTCGCTGGCCGGGGCGTCCCGCGGTCGACCGCCCCTTGGACTTCACTGCGGCCTCCGAAGCGGCTTCCACCGCCGATTGCCGCGCCAACGGGTCGTCGTGGATCGCAAGGTCCACCGCTTCGAGCCGTTTGACCTCGTCGCGCAGGCGGGCCGCCTCTTCGAACTCAAGGTTCTCGGCGGCCTTGCGCATGTCGTTGCGCAGCCCGTCCAGCACCGCCTCAAGGTTCGAGCCCTGCTGTTTGGGATCGATCTGCGCGGTCACCCGGTTCATGTCGACATCGCCCTGATAGAGACCGGCCAGAATGTCATCGACGTTCTTCTTCACCGTCGCCGGGGTGATGCCGTGCTCTTCGTTGTAGGCAAGCTGCTTTTCGCGGCGGCGCTCGGTCTCGGCCAAGGCGCGCTCCATAGAGCCGGTGACCCGGTCGGCGTACATGATCACCCGGCCCTCGGCGTTCCGCGCGGCGCGACCGATGGTCTGGATCAGCGAGGTTTCGGAGCGCAGGAAGCCCTCCTTGTCCGCATCGAGAATGGCGACCAGCCCGCATTCGGGAATATCGAGCCCCTCGCGCAGCAGGTTGATACCGATCAGCACGTCGAATGCCCCAAGCCGCAGATCGCGCAGGATCTCGATCCGCTCGATGGTGTCGATGTCCGAGTGCATGTAGCGCACCTTGATGCCCTGCTCGTGCAGATACTCGGTCAGATCCTCGGCCATGCGCTTGGTCAACACGGTGCAGAGCGTGCGGTAGCCATCGGCGGTCACCTTGCGGATCTCGTCGAGCAGGTCGTCGACCTGCATCTTCACCGGGCGGATCTCGACCTTGGGGTCCAGCAGACCGGTCGGACGGATGACCTGCTCGGCAAAGACGCCGCCCGCCTGCTCCATCTCCCAGTTCGCCGGCGTCGCCGATACGAAGACCGACTGCGGGCGCATGGCGTCCCATTCCTCGAACTTGAGCGGGCGGTTGTCCATGCAGGACGGCAGGCGGAAGCCGTGCTCGGCCAGCGTGAACTTGCGCCGATAGTCGCCCTTGTACATGGCGCCGATCTGCGGAACCGAGACGTGGCTCTCGTCGGCGAAGACAATGGCGTGGTCGGGAATGAACTCGAAGAGCGTGGGCGGCGGCTCGCCCGGTGCGCGGCCCGTCAGGTAGCGCGAGTAGTTCTCGATGCCGTTGCAGACCCCGGTGGCCTCCAGCATCTCGATGTCGAAGTTGGTGCGCTGCTCCAATCGCTGCGCCTCGAGCAGCTTGCCCTCGGCGACCAGCTGGTCGAGGCGCTGGCGCAGTTCCTTTTTGATCTGGATGACCGCCTGCTGCATCGTCGGCTTGGGCGTGACGTAGTGCGAGTTCGCATAGACGCGGATGCGCTCGAAGCTGCCGGTCTTCTCGCCGGTGAGCGGGTCGAACTCGGTGATGCTTTCAAGCTCCTCGCCGAAGAACGAGAGTTTCCATGCCCGGTCCTCGAGGTGCGCAGGCCATATCTCGAGACTGTCGCCGCGCACCCGGAACGCCCCGCGCGAGAAGCCCGCATCGTTGCGGCGGTACTGCTGCGCCACCAGATCGGCCATGATCTTGCGCTGATCGTATTCCTCACCCGCGTGCAGATCCTGCGTCATCGCGCCGTAGGTTTCGACCGAGCCGATACCGTAGATGCACGACACCGAGGCGACGATGATCACATCATCGCGCTCCAGCAGCGCGCGGGTGGCCGAGTGCCGCATCCGGTCGATCTGCTCGTTGATCTGCGATTCTTTCTCGATGTAGGTGTCGGAGCGCGGCACATAGGCCTCGGGCTGATAGTAATCGTAGTAAGAAACGAAATACTCGACCGCGTTGTCCGGGAAGAACCCCTTGAACTCGCCGTAGAGCTGCGCCGCCAGCGTCTTGTTCGGCGCAAGGATGATCGCCGGGCGCTGCGTCTCCTCGATGATCTTGGCCATGGTGAAGGTCTTGCCGGTGCCGGTCGCCCCAAGCAGCACCTGACTGCGCTCGCCGTCGCTGACCCCTTGCGCCAGCTCGGCGATGGCCGTCGGCTGATCGCCCGCCGGGGCGAATTCTGTCTGCATGCGAAAACTGATGCCGCCTTCGAGCTTTTCCCGCGACCGGACGTCCGGCGCGGGCGAATGCAGCATGGCTTCTGATTTGTCGGAATGGGCATAGGGCATGAACGAACCTCCGGACGCCCGCAAAACGTGTCGCGCCGCGCGGTATTTTCAAGGGCTTGCCACGCCCCGCCCACCACAATAGCGATGTCCGGGACCGGCGTGATGTGACGGGGAGCGCCTCCCCTGCTCGCATGTATAATCGAGCCGCCGCCGGGATCACAGCCGAAGCTGACTTGGCACCGGCACGACGACCAGCGACAAATGGCCCGTGCCTCTCGCTTACACAAAAACGCCCATTGCTGACCTTGCGCCGGCCTTTACGCTTTTCCGGGCGAAAGGCGCCGGGCCCGCCCGCACGTTCCTCGCTCCCCAAAGCGCGCCGTGGCCGGCTGCCTTTCGCAGCACCGGCACGTCGCCCGCCGCGCCTGCAAGAAGATTTGATACGCTCGATTGCCACGATCTCTTGCCCTGCGCCCGCAAATTCCCGATAACGCAAAAGATCGTCAGGAGGGACCACATGCGCGCACGGATTTTCCAGCCGGCCAGAACGGCCATGTCTTCGGGCCAGGCAAAGACCAAGCACTGGATTCTCGAGTTCTTCCCGGCCTCGCCGCGCGAGGTCGATCCGCTGATGGGCTGGACGTCGTCTTCGGACACCCAGAGCCAGGTTCGGCTGACGTTCGACAGCAAGGAAGCGGCGCTCGCCTATGCCGCCGAGCATGGAATCGACGCGCAGGTGAACGAGCCGAACAAGCGCAAGCCCAACGTCCGCGCCCGCGGCTATGCCGAAAATTTCGCCGTCGACCGCCGCGCAGTCTGGACGCACTGACGCTGTAGATCGGGGCAAAGACCGCGACGCCAAGGCTCAATCAAGATCTGGGGCGCCCACTGGGCGCTCTTTCCATATCTGGGACATGCTTGCAAAGTGCACCGCCAGACGCATGATCCCGCGCAAGGATGCTTCACCGCAAGGAGGACCCCGATGGCAGGCAAGGCTCTGAACAAGAAGAACCTCCTTGAGCTGGGTGCCGACACGCTGGCCGACCTGCTGCTCGAGGCGGTGAAGGGTGACGCGGCGCGCCAGCGCCGGGTGCGCATGGTGCTTTCGGCCGATCAGGGGCCGCAGGCGATCACCGCCGACGTGCGCAAACGCTTCGCCTCGATCCGCCGCGGCCGCAGCTTCATCTCCCGCAAGGCGCAAAAGAAGCTGGCGCAGGAACTGGTAGAGCTGACGACGCTCATCGAGACCCGCATCGCGCCCGATGCACCGGACGCGGCTTTCGATCTGCTCTGGGCACAACTGCAGCTCGCCGCCGGCATCCATGAGCGCACCGACGACAGCTGGGGCACCATCGGCGATGTCATGCGCGAGACGATGGCGGCGATCGGACGGACCGCGCCGAAGTTGACCAAAGACCCCGAAGCGCTGGCCGAAACCGTCTTCGAGGCGATCCGCGACGACGGCTACGGCGCCTTCGACTACGCGATCCCGGCCCTCGCCGATGCGCTCGGCGGCTCCGGTCTGGCCCGCCTCAAGGCGCTCGCCGAAGCGGCCTGCGAAGCGCCGCTGACCGAGGCAGACCTCGCCCGCTACGATTTCATCTCCGACCGCGATGCCCGCGCCGAGCGCGCCCTTGCCGGGCGCAACCGCACGGCAGAGATGATCCTGCAGGACGTGGCCGATGCCGAGGGCGACGTGGACAGTTGGCTGGCGCAATACAGCCCCGAGCAGCTGACCTACACGACCATCGCCCCCTCCGCCGCGACCCGGCTGCTGGCAGCGGGTCGCCCCGAAGACGCTCTGCGGCTGATCGAGGCTGCCCTGCCCGGCGAAAGCGGCGATCCGTGGTTCGACACGCCCGAACTGGACGAGGCGCATTTCGCCTGCCTTGAGGCGCTCGGCCGCAAGGACGACCTGCGCTCCGCACTCTGGTCACGCTTCGAGCGCCGCCTCTGCCCCGACGCGCTGCGCCGTCACCTCAAGCTGCTGCCCGACTTCGAGGACATCGAGGCCGAGGACGCCGCGCGCCGGATCGTCCTTGCTTACACCCCCGTCGAGAAGGCGCTGGCCTACTGCCTGCAGGCCCCCGATCTGCCGCTGGCCGCCGAGCTTGTCGAGGCCCGCAGTGAGGAGATCGATGGCGATGCCTATGAGGTGCTGACCCCGCTCGCCGACGCCCTCGCCCCCGGCCACCCGCTCGCCGCCGTGCTGCTGTGGCGCGCGATGATCGACTTCGCGCTGGGTAGGGCCCGCTCCGGGCGCTACGGCCACGCCGCCCGGCATCTTATGGACTGTGCCGCCGCGGACGCCGAGATTCTCGACTACGGCATACACTTGTCGCACGCGGACTATCTCGAGGATGTGCGTAAAACCCACGCGAGGAAATCCGCCTTCTGGGATCGCGTGCGGAACGGGTGACCGTGCCGCCATCCCTCCCCAGCCGCGGACGCGCAGCCGGGTAGTGATCGACGTCCACCCCACCGGCCGGGATCTTTCTCAGACATGCGTCACCGGAGGCTGCCCGCCCCCGAGATCTAGACCGCCCTAGACCGCAGGGCCTCGTTCGATTGCGGCGATCCCCGCGAAACCTTCCGTGTTGTGACGTATCACGGCGCGCCCTGCGCAACCGTTCTCGCCGAAATCGCGAAAGCCCGGATAGCGCGGGTGCGGTTAAGCTCGGCCGCCAGCGTGTCTTCTAGTTCGCGGATGCGCTGGCGCCACTGGTCGAGAAGAGACGCCATCTTCTAGGTCCTTCCGGCGGGTCTGCGGGATCTCAGCACGGCCATCTTGCGCCGCCAAGCCTCCGACTGCGCACTGTCCCTGCCACATGCAAAAGGGCAGCCCGCCGGGGCCGCCCTTTGTCGTTGGTTGCATCCGGGTCGGATCAGCGACGTTCGCCGTTCTCCGCCTCGTCGATCATCCGCGCGTCCTCGCGCAGTTCCAGCCACATCGCGTTCAGCACCGCGAAAAGCGCCGCCAGCGGCAGGCCGAGCATCCATGCAAAATACCACATCGGGCTGTCTCCTTTCTCAGTAGGCGCTATGCGAGCCGGTCACGTCGTCTTCGGTGACCTTGCCCCAGAGCACTTTGTAGACCCATGCCGTGTAGACGAGGATCAGCGGCAGGAAGATCACCGTCGCGACCAGCATCACGAAGAGCGTCAGATGCGACGACGAACTGTCCCAGACGGTCAGCGAACTGCGCGGATCGACGGTGGACGGCAGGATGAAGGGGAACATGGTCAGACCGACGCTGGCGATCACGCCGAAGATGCCCAGCTTGGACCACAGCAGGGTCGAGACCTCCATGCCGTCGCGCAGTCCGCGCACCGCCATAAGCATGCCGACAAAGCCAAGCAGCGGCGCGGCGATGATCCACGGACGGTCGGCATAAGCCGTCAGCCAAGAACCTTCGTGCGCCACCTCTTTGAAGAGCGGGTTCGAGGGGCCGTCCATGACCACTTCGGAGGTGATGTGGAAACCGTCTATGCCGAAGGCCAGCCACAGCCCCGCCAGCGCATAGCCTCCCGCGGCGATCAGCCCGGCGACCGTGCCGATCCGCTGGGCGCGGAAGGCGATCATGCCTTGCGTCTTCACCGACAGCCACGCCGCACCGTGCATGATCAGCATCGACAGTGACACCACCCCGCAAAGCAGCGCGAAGGGACGCAGCAATCCGAGAAACTTGCCGTAGAAGCTGCCGTCGTACATCGGCATCAGGTCTTCGGTCAGGTGGAAGGGCACGCCCAGCAGCACGTTGCCCACCGCGACGCCGAACAGCAGCGCCGGAGCCGCGCCGCCGACGAACAGCGCCCAGTCCCAGCCGCCCCGCCATTTGGCGCTGTCGCGCTTGGAGCGGTACTTGAACCCCACGGGCCGCAGGATCAGCGCCGCAAGGATGGCGAACATCGCCAGGTAGAACCCCGAGAAACTGACCGCGTAGAGCGGTGGCCACGCGGCGAAGATCGCGCCGCCCCCCAAGATGAACCAGACCTGATTGCCTTCCCAGACCGGGCCGATGGTGTTGATCACCACGCGACGCTCGACGTCGGTCTGGCCGACGAAGGGCAGCAGCGCGCCGACCCCCATGTCGAAGCCGTCGGTGAGGGCAAAGCCGATCAGCAGCACCCCGAGAAGCGCCCACCAGATCAGTCGCAGGATTTCGAAGTTGATGAGTTCATGCAAAATCATGACAGTTACTCCGCAGGCATTTCGGCAAAGGGACCCTTGCCGTCATGGGTGCGTAGACGGTGCTCGTGGCGCGCCATCCATTTTTCGGTCTCTTCCACGTCTTCCTGCGGGCCCTTGCGGATGTATTTCAGCATCAGGCCCATCTCGACGATGAACAGCACGGTGTAGAAGAGCGCGAAGCCCGCCAGCGTGAACAGCAGATCGCCGACGCTCAGATGCGAGGCCGACAGCGCCGTCGGCAGAATGCCGTCCACCGTCCACGGCTGGCGCCCGTATTCGGCGACGATCCAGCCCATCTCGGCGGCGATCCACGGCATCGGGATCCACCCCACGGCCAGCATCAGCGCCCACCGCGGATAGGCGCCACGGCGGAAGTTGCTGAGCACGAAGAACAGCCCGGTCAGCGCGATGAACGAAAAGCCGAGACCGACCATGATTCGAAACGACCAGAACAGCGGCGCAACGCCCGGCACGGTATCGTCAGCGGCCATCTTGATCTGCTCTTCGGTGGCCTCGCGCGGGTCATCGACGTAGCGCTTCAGCAGCATCGCATAGCCCAGATCATCCGACCGCGCCTCAAAGCTCTGGCGCACCGCTTCGGGGGTCGCGTCCCGCTGCTCGCGGATGGTCATCAGGTCGTCATAGGCAAGCATGCCAGAGCGGATACGAACCTCTGACTCCTCGACCAGTTCGGCGATGCCGGGGATTTCCTGCGTCAGCGAGCGCGTGCCGATCAGGCCCATGACCCATGGGACATGCACCGCATAGTGCGTCTCACGCGCCTCCTGATCCGGAAACCCGACCAGCGTGAAATGCGCGGGCGCGGGTTCGGTCTCCCACATCGCCTCGATCGCGGCGAGCTTCATTTTCTGGGTGTGGCTGGCCGAATAGCCCGACTCGTCGCCCAGCACGACCACCGACAGCGAGGCGGCAAGACCGAAGGAGGCGGCGACCGAGATCGACCGGCGCGCCAGTTCCACATGCCGGCCCTTCAGCATGTACCAGGCCGAGACGCCGAGCACAAAAATCGACGCTGTGATGTAGCCCGCCGAGACGGTGTGCACGAATTTCGCCTGCGCCACCTCGTTGAACACCACGTCGAAGAAGTTGGTCATCTCCATGCGCATGGTCTCGGGATTGAACTCGGCGCCGACCGGATTGACCATCCAGCCGTTGGCGATAAGGATCCACAGCGCCGAAAAGTTCGAGCCGATCGCCACCAGCCACGCGACGATGCAGTGCGCCACGCGCGACAGCCGGTCCCAGCCGAAGAAGAAGAGGCCGACGAAAGTGGCCTCAAGGAAGAAGGCCATCAGCCCCTCGACCGCCAGCGGCGCGCCGAAGATGTCGCCCACGTAATGGCTGTAATAGCTCCAGTTCATGCCGAACTGGAACTCCATGGTGATCCCCGTGGCCACGCCGAGAACAAAATTGATCCCGAACAGCGTGCCCCAGAATTTCGTCATCTGCCGCCAGATCGGACGCCCCGTCATCACATAGACCGTCTCCATGATCGCCACGAGGATCGACAGACCCAGCGTCAGCGGCACGAAGAGGAAGTGGTAGAGCGCCGTCATTGCAAATTGCAGGCGCGACAGCTCGACAACATCGAGCTCCATGTCAGTACTCCTCAGGTTTTGCGGCCGGGCGGCATGTGATCACACGCAGCGGTCCCCTGCCTCTCGGCCTGCACATTGAAAATCGAGGTGGGCGGATACTCGTAACCAAGCGACACCTTTTCGACGCCCTGCTACACCCAGCTGTCGTGGCAGCGGATTGATCTGCATCAAGTCCATCATATTTCTGGGATATATCTTTTCAGATCGATCACATGATCGGCGGCCTCAAGCTCCGCGCTGCGGTGCGACGCCGTGATGATCGCCGCATGCGGCAGAAATTTCCTTATACCTGCAATAACTTGCCGCGCCATAGGCCCATCGAGCCCCTCTGTGGGCTCATCCAGCAAAAGCAGCGCGGGCCGACGCAGCAGGGCTCGCGCCAGCACCAGCCGCCGCGCCTGTCCCCCCGACAGCCCCGCTCCGCCCTCACCCAAAGGTGAATGCAAACCGCCGCGCGTTTCGACAGTGTCGGCGAGCTGTACAGCCTCCAGCGCCGCCTGCGCCTCGGCCTCCGCAAGCCCCGGACGGGCCAGCGCGAGATTGTCCAGCACCGTGCCAGACACCAGCGCCGCGCGCTGCGGCACCAGCGTCAGCACATCCCGCAGTTCGGCTTCCGGCCAGCCGCCAAGCGGGCGGCCTTGCAGCAGCAGATCGCCCGCCGTCACCGGCTCCAGCCCCGCGATCACGTCAAGCAGCGTGGACTTGCCCAGCCCCGAAGCCCCGCGCAGAGCCAGCATCTCGCCCGGCTGCAAGGTGAAGGAAAGATCGTGCAGCAAAAGCCGGCTCCACCCGGGCCGGGCCAGCGACAGGTGGCGCAGTTCCAGCACCGCGTCCGCGGCCCCCTCCGGAGCGACACTAGGGGCGGGCTCGGGCCGCTCCGGTGGCGCGGCCAGCACGCGCTCGGCAGCGTCGCGCATACGCCCGATCTCTGCCATGCCCCGGCGCAGCGGCAGCAGCGTCTCGCCAAGCGCCAGCGCGACGAAGACCCCGATGGCGGCAAGCGCCGGATCAAGATCGCTGCCGCTGACCAGCCAGCCCCCCAGCGCGAAGGCCACCGCCACCACCAGCGTCACCAACCCCGACAACACCAGCCCCGCGCCGGTATCGATGGCGTCGAGCCGGTCCATTGCGGCACGCGCCTCGCCCTCGGCAGCGTCCAGCCCGGCCCGCCAGCGCGGCAGCGCGCCCTGCAAGATCGCTTCGCGCCGCCCGCGGAACAGTCCAATGGCGCGGCGGCGCAGGTCCTGCGAGGCGGTTTCGGCGGTGGCCGAAAGGCCCAGCGTCGCGCGCCCGACG
Source organism: Salipiger sp. ABF4_146 (assembly GCF_056161345.1). NCBI lineage: Bacteria > Pseudomonadati > Pseudomonadota > Alphaproteobacteria > Rhodobacterales > Roseobacteraceae > Salipiger > Salipiger sp. ABF4_146. Next base: position 406,713 of record NZ_JBSWYX010000002.1, read on the forward strand.
CGCCAAAGCACCACGCCGCCGCCCAGCAGGTAGCCCGCCAAGACCGAGATCGCGAGCGCGTGCGAGGTCAAAGCCCACAGCCCAAGGAACACCGCCGCATGGGTCAGAAGCGCCGCGGCCACCGGCAACGCAAGGCGCAGCACCACTCCGTCGAGCGCATCCACATCAGCCGTGATCCGCAGCAGCCCTGAGGCGCCGCGCAACCGCCGCAGATCGGCCACCGGGAACCGCTCAAGCCGCTTCAGCAGCGTCACCCGCAGCGAGGCCAGCGCCCGCAGCGTCGCATCGTGGGTCAGCAGCCGCTCGCCATAGCGCGCCGCCGCCCGGCCAAGCGCCAGCCCGCGCACCCCGGCGCTGGGGCGGAACACGTCGAAAGCGATGCCGATGCCGGCGATCCCCGCCAGCCCGGTCGCGGTGATGAACCAGCCTGAAAGCCCCAGCAGCGCAGCGCCCATCAGCAGCACCAGAACCGCCAGCAGCGCGCCGCGCCACATGGCGAAGGGATGCGCGCGCCACAGCAGGCGCAGAACCGTCCACAGCTTCAGCATGGGACCGCCTCCAGATCGATGCGCTGCGCCAGCGCCCCGGCCATCGCCGGATCATGCGTGGCGACGATGACCGTGCGCCCCTCGGCGGCCAGATCGCACAGCACCTCGATGATCGCCGCCGCGGTGGCCGCGTCGAGATCGGCGGTCGGCTCGTCGGCGAGGATCACGTCTGCGCCACGGATCAGCGCCCGCGCCAGCAGCAGCCGCCGCGCTTCGCCGCCGGAAACCCCGGCACCGCTTTCGCCCAGCACCGTCTCCAGCCCCTCTGGCAGCGCCTGCACGATGCGCGCGGCCCGCGCCCGGCGCAATGCCGTCATCGGCACCTCGCCATCCGCGGCACCGCTGAGGAAACTGCGCAGCGTGGCGTCGGGAATATGCACCTGCTGCGGCACATAGGCGAGCCGCGCCCGCCATACATCGGCACGCGCCTCGTTTAGCACCTGTCCTGCCACCCGCAGCTCTCCGGCGCTTGGAGCCAGAAGCCCCGCGATGAGATCGAGCGCGGTGGACTTCCCCACGCCGCTCGGCCCGCAAAGCGCGAGCGATCCGCCGGGCGCAACCGAAAGGTCGGGCAGCGCGATCTCCTGAGCGCCGCGCTGGACCCGTACGCCGCTCAACGAGACGGAGGCCGGTCCGCTCAGCGACGCCGCGCTGCCCCCCTGCCCCAGCACAGCGACCGCTGGCGCGGCTTCGGCACGCGCCAGTTCGTCCGCCACCGCCTCAGCCGCCGCCTTGTCATGCCACGCGGCGGCAAGATCGCGCAGAGGCTGGAAGAAATCCGGTGCCAGCAGCAGCAGGAAGAGCCCTTGGAACAGCGTCAATTGCGGGCCGAACAGGCCCCACGTGCCGATGGTGATCTCACCGAGCAGGGAAAACCCGACGTAAACCGCCACCAGCGCGACCCCCAGCGCCGAGAAGAGTTCCAGCACCGTCGACGACAGGAAGGCCACCCGCAGCACCGCCATGGTGCGCGCGCGCAGCCCCTCGGCCCGGGCCTCAAACTCGGCGCGCGAGGCTTCGGCGGCATTGAGCAAGAGCAGGTCGGGCAAGGCCGAGATGCGGTCGATCAGCAGCGTGTTCATCGCGCCCACCTCAACCATCTGCTTTTCGCTCGCATCCTTCGCGGCCATGCCCACCAGCGCCATGAACAGCGGGATCAGCGGCCCCGCGACCAGCAGCACCAGCCCCGCCGCCCAAGAAATCGGCAGGACGACCGCCAGATACAGCAGCGGCAGCAGCCGCGCCCGTGCCATTGCGGGCCGGTACCGGGTGATCCACGGGCCCAGAACCGCCAGCTTCTCGGTCAGCAGCGCCGCCAGCGCCGCCGAAGAGGCGCCGCCATTGCGCAGGGTCTCACGATCGAGCAGCGCCTGCCGGTGGGCGTGAATGGTCTCATCGGCGGCGTGATAGGCCAATCGCGCCGCGCGCCGGTCAAGCCACGCGCGCAGCAGCCCCAGCAAAGCAAAGGCCAGCGCCGCCCACAGCGTGCGCGACAGCGGCGCCGCCGTGGCCCAGCCTGCGATCCCCCACGCCAGTGCCGCGGCCTGCGGCAGCCAGATCGCCGCAGCCAGCGCCGACAGCCGCGCCGCGCTGCCAAGGCGGCGCTGCGCCGGTGGATCGAGCAGGGATTCGGCTGTGGTCCGGCTGGTCTCGGGAGGTTGCGCCATGGTGGATCCGCATCAAATTTCGCGTCGGCTCAATGAGATACATCCCGCGCATAGGTTTCAACCGCATAAGGCGCCGCGCGTCACTCTGCCGCCGCCAGCGAGGTACGAAGCGTTGCACCCATGGCACGGCCATGCGAGTTTGACGGTGACACCGCCTGTCCCTGACCCTCGAAGGAGCCCGTTCATGAGCGCACTGCAAGACGTCCTCGACGAGATCGACGCCGCAAACGCCAAGGATCCGACGCAGGAAGAGGGCCGCCCCGCAGCCCAGCTTTACGGTGAGCGGATGAGCTCGGAACTGGCCCGGCTGTTTCCCGACGCCTCGGACGTGCTGCAGATCGCCGCGCGGGGCCAGCATGTCGAACGCTGGCTGCTGCCGCGCGACGCCTACCCAATGGATCGCCCCGGCTATTTCGCATGGCGCAAGGAACAGGGCCGCCGTCACGGTGCGCGGCTGGCGGGTATGATGTCGAAGGCCGGTTTTCCGGCCGCTGACCAAGAGCGCGTCGGCGTGCTGCTGCGCAAGGAAGGTATCAAGCGCGACGCCGAGGTGCAGGCGCTGGAGGACGTGATCTGCTTCACCTTCCTGAAGTGGTATTTCTCGCCCTTCGCCGAGGGCCGAGATGCCGACGGCCTGCAACGCATCGTCGAGAAGACCGCGCTCAAGATGTCGCCCGAGGGCCGCGCCCGGGTGCTGCAGGAGTTCGATCTGCCCGAGCCCTTCGCCAGTGCTTTCCGCGACTAGCAGCGGGCGCGTCCTTGAAAGCCGGCAAAAGTTTCCGAAACCACTTGCGGCCCTACGTTGGGGCGTACCCATAGCCATACAAAACAGAGCCACATGACACGCACCGCCCTGATCGTCGCCCATGGCAGCCCCTCCGACCCCGATCCGCAGGAGGCGGCACTGAAAGACCTCGCCGCCCGGATTGCTGCGCAGCTGCCCGGCTGGCGCATTGGTGGCGCGACGCTGGCCAAGGAGGGTGCCTTCGACGCCGCGGTGGCCGAGCTTGGGCAGCCGTGGATCTATCCGTATTTCATGGCGCGAGGCTATTTCACCAAGAAGGTTCTGGCAGAACGCGCGGCGCCGCTCGGGCTGCGGGTGCTCGAGCCTTTCGGGACAGAACCCAGCCTTGTCGACAGCGCCGCGCAGGCGCTGCGCCGGACGCTGGACGACCGCGGCTGGCAGGCGGCGCAGACCACCCTGCTGGTCGCCGCGCATGGCAGCGCCGTGTCGCGCACCAGCGCCGAGAGCGCGCGCGACTTTGCCGCGGCACTGCATGCCGCGCTAGGGTTTGCCGACGCCCGCGCGGGTTACGTCGAAGAGCCGCCGTTCCTGCGCGATCAGGCTGAAGGGCTGGGTCAGGCGATCTGCCTGCCGCAATTCGCGCTGAACGCCGGGCACATGCTCGAAGACGTGCCCGAGGCGCTTGATGAAGCCCGCTTCGAAGGCCCCGTGCTGCCCGCCTTCATCGACTGGCCAGAGACGCCCGAGTTGATCGCCAGCAGCCTCGAGCGGCAGGCCGCCCTGACCTGACGCCCCTCAGCCCGTTTTCAGCAGCCCCTTGCGCAGTCGCCCGTGCACGCCCTTTTCTTGGTTCACCGACTGGGTGATGGCGAAATCGACGGCCAGCGAGCACAATTGGTAGGCTTCCGTCTCGCTGATCTCCACCCGCTGGCGGATCATCGCGATCATCTGGCGCAGGGCGATCTGCAGCGCCGTGTCGAGGCTGGCATGAAACCCCATCGAGATAAGCTCGGTCGGGGTTTCGGCACGCGGCAGGTCGATGCTTTCTCCCTTGAGCAGATCGAAGCGGAAGGTGCCGGTAAGCGCCGTTTCCAGCGCGGTGATGCAGACCTCGCCATCGCCTTGGCAACCATGCCCGTCGCCACAGGAAAAGAGCGCGCCCTCGGTGTGCACCGGCAGATAAAGCGTGGTGCCCTCGGTCAGCAGCTTGAGGTCCATATTGCCGCCATGCAGTCGCGGCTGGATCGAGGTCAGTTCGCCCCATTCCGGCGGCGGTGCAACGCCCATGACCCCGAAGAAGGGCGCTAGTGGCAGCGTGGCGCCCCAAGGCAGCCGCGCGCTGCGTGCCTCGCGGTCGATCGGGATAAGCGTAAGCGCGGACTGCGAGACCGGAAACTCTCCCGGCAGCGTGCCCGAGGCGGGGCGCACGGCGTTGAAGCCCCAGTCGGCGCCCAGCTCGATGCGCTCGATCTCGACCTTCAGCACATCCCCCGGCATCGCGCCTTCGATGGCCACCGGGCCGGTGAGCAGATGCGCCTGCCCCGCGATGTCGGCCGCGAGGATGTCGCGATGCTCGGGCGCGACGGTCATGCCGGAGCCTTCCTTGGGCAGCACTTCCTTGCGGCCCGAGAACGTCTGAATGGTCACGCGGTCGCCCGGCGCGGCGTGCAGAACCGGCGGCAGTTCGGACCAGAAGCGGCCCCAGTGGACAGTCTGCGGGGTGGCGGCAAGCGTGTGGTCGGTCATCAGCAGGGCTCCGGATTGCGAACGGCTCCAACCTTGCGCCACAACGCGCCAACGTAAAGCGCGAGGCGGCATTTCAGTGCCGCCTCTGCGCCGACCGCCTCTTTCTCCAAAAGCAAAAGAGCGGGCCCGAAGACCCGCTCTCTCTAATTGTCATCCGGCAGCGATCAGCTTGCCATTTCGGCCCGCTTCGCGGCCAGTTCCCGTTCTTTTTTGCGGCCGAAGATCTTGACCACCACGACGAAGAACAGCGGTACGAAGAGCACGCCCAGCACGGTGCCGGTGATGGTCCCGCCAAGCACCGCCGAGCCCACCGCCTGACGCCCGCCAGCGCCCGCGCCGCTGGACAGCACCAGCGGTACCACGCCCAGCGAGAAGGCCAGCGAGGTCATGATGATCGGACGGAAGCGCTGACGCGCCGCCTCTTTCACCGCGACCAGCAGCGGCTCGCCGTGCTCCTCGTAGCGTTCTCGGGCGAACTCCACGATGAGGATGGCGTTCTTGCCTGTGAGGCCAATGACAGTCAGCAGACCGACCTGGAAGAACACGCCGTTTTCGAAGCCGAACCAATAGGCCGCGCCCATGGTGCCCAGCACGCCGATCGGCATGGCCAGCATCACCGAGAACGGAATGCTCCAGCTTTCGTAGAGCGCCGCGAGGCACAGGAAGATCGCCGCCAGCGACAGCCCGTAAAGCAGCGGGGCCGAGCCGCCGGAGTCGCGCTCTTCCAGCGACAGGCCGGTCCAAGCGATCTGGTAGCCCGGTGGCAGCTGACCTGCGAGACGCTCGATCTCGGCCATCGCCTCACCCGTGGTCACGCCCGGCGCGGGCGAGCCCTGGATTTGCATCGACGGCACGCCGTTGTAGCGGTTGAGACCCTGCGGCCCGTAGGTCCAATCCTCGGTGGTGAAGTTGGCGAAGGGCACCAGATCGCCCGACGCGTTGCGCACCCGCCATTTCTCGAGGTCAGACGGGGTGGCGCGGCTGTCCGCCTCGCCCTGCACGTAGACGCGCTTGATCCGGCCGTTGTCGTTGAAGTCGTTCACATACTGACCGGCCCATGCGATCGACAGCGTATTGCCGACGTTGGTCGGGGTGACGCCCATCGCACCGGCAGCGCGCCAGTCGATGTCGAGGTTGAACTGCGCTGCGTCTTCCAGACCCGACGGACGTGCCGATGCGATCAGATCGCTCTCTGCGGCCATCCCCAGCATCTGGTTGCGCGCGTTCAGCAATTGCTCGTGCGTCTGCCCGCCCTGCGCCTGCAGGAAGAAGTCGAAGCCCGAAACGTTGCCCAGTTCGATCACCGCGGGCGGCACGATCGGGAAGACCTGCGCGTCGCGGATGCCCATGAACGCCGGGAAGGCCCGGCCCGCAACCGCCTGCACGCTCTGCGCAGGGCTCGGGCGTTCCTCCCAGTCCTTCATCCGCACGAAGGTCAGACCCATGTTCTGCCCCTGCCCTGCGAACGAGAAACCGACCACGCCGAACACCGATTCCACCGCTTCGGACTCGTTTTCAAGGAAGTGCGCCTGCACCTGCTCCACCACGTCGAGCGTCCGCTCGGCGGTGGCCCCGGTCGGCCCTTGGATCAGGGTCATCAGGATGCCCTGATCCTCGTTCGGCAGAAAGCCCGTGGGCGTGCTGTTGAACAAGAACACCATGCCGTAGCCAAGCGCGGCATAAACCACCATCATGCGCAGCGGGCGCTTGATGATGTGCCCCACCGTGCCGGCGTAGCCGCCGGTCAGCTTGTCAAAGCCCTTGTTGAACCAAGCGCCCGGACCGCGGCCTGCGCCGTGGCCTTTCTTCGGCTTGAGGATGGTGGCGCAAAGCGCTGGGGTCAGGGTCAGCGCGACGACGACCGACAGGCCCATGGCCGATACGATGGTGATCGAGAACTGCCGGTAGATGATCCCGGTAGAGCCGCCGAAGAAGGCCATCGGCACGAACACCGCCGAGAGCACCAGCGCGATACCGATCAGCGCGCCGGTGATCTGCCCCATCGACTTGCGGGTCGCTTCGCGCGGCCCGAGCCCCTCTTCTTCCATGATACGCTCGACGTTCTCGACCACCACGATGGCGTCGTCGACCAGCAGGCCGATGGCCAGCACCATGGCCAGCATGGTCAGCGTGTTGATCGTGAAGCCCGCAAGCGCAAGGATCGCGAAGGTGCCGAGGATAACCACTGGCACGGCCAGCGTCGGGATGATCGTTGCCCGCAGGTTCTGCAGGAACAGCAGCATCACGAAGAACACCAGAATGATCGCCTCGATCAGCGTCTTCTGCACCTCGTGAATCGAGATCTCGATGAACGGGGTGGTGTCATAGGGAATGACGTAGCTGACGCCCTCGGGGAAGAACTCGGCGTATTCCTCGATGCGCTCCTTCACCCGTTCGGCGGTCTCCAGCGCGTTGGCGCCGGACGCAAGCTGCAGCGCCATGCCCGACGAGGGCTTGCCGTTGTAGCGCGCGATGGTCGAGTAGTTTTCGGCACCGATCTCCACCCGCGCCACGTCCTGCAGCAGCACGAGGCCACCATCGGTTTCCGAGCGCAGCACGATGTTGCGGAAATCTTCGGGGGTGCTCAGCAGCGACTGCGCGGTGATTGTGGCGTTGAGCTGCTGGCCCTCGGGCGCCGGCAGCGTGCCGAAGGCACCGGCCGAGATCTGCGCGTTCTGCGCCGAAACCGCGCTGACCACGTCCGATGGCGTCATCTCGAAGGCCGAGAGCTTGGACGGGTCGAGCCAGATGCGCATGGCGTATTGCGCGCCAAAGACCTGCGCCCCGCCGACACCTTCGATGCGGCTGAATTCGTCAACCAGATTGGAGTTCAGGTAATCCGACAGGTCGGCCTGATCCATGTTGCCGTCGTTGGAGATGAGGCCAATCACCATCATGAAGGACGACGAGGCCTTCTCGACGGTGACCCCTTGCCGCTGCACCGTCTCGGGCAGCAGCGCGGTGGCCTGTGATAGCTTGTTCTGGACCTGTACCTGCGCCACGTCCGGGTCGGTGCCCGACTCGAATGTCAGGGTGATCGAGGCCGTGCCCGCCGAGGTCGACGAAGAGTTCATGTAGCGCATGCCGTCGAGACCGGTCATCTGCTGTTCGACGATCTGCGTGACGGTATTGGCCACGGTCTCGGCCGAAGCGCCGGGGTATTGCGCGCTGATGCGCACGGACGGTGGCGCGATCTCGGGATATTGCGCGATAGGAAGAGTGATAATCGAGAGCACCCCGATCCCCATGATGAGGATCGAGATCACCCAAGCGAAGACCGGGCGGTCAATGAAGAAACGTGCCATCAGTGGGCTCCTTGTCCGCGGGTCACTCGGAGGCCGCGCCGGGATCGACGGCGGCGGTTTCGGTCGCGTCGCGCTCCTGCGGGGTCACGGTTTGTCCGGGAGAGATTTTCTGAAGGCCGGCGACGATCACGCGGTCCCCGGCGCTCAGGCCCTCGGTCACAACCCAGGTGTTGTCGAGGTCACGCTGGATGGTGATTTGGCGGCTTTCCACCTGATTGTCGGCGTTCACCACCATGGAAACCGGACGACCGCGGCGGTCGCGGGTAACGCCTTCTTGCGGCACCAGCACGGCGTCGCTGACGGTGCCCTGCGGCAGTTCGACCTGCACGTACATGCCGGGCAGCAGGAAGTGATCAGGGTTCGGAAACTCCAGACGCAGCACGACAACGCCGGTCTGCTCGTTCACATGCGGCTCGGCGGCGGCAAGGCGACCGGTGTGCTCATAAACCTCGCCATCGGCAAGGCGCAGGCTGACCATCGCCTCGCTTTCTTCGGCGGCGGCCTGCCCCGAACGGCGCCAGCGCAGCAGTTCAGCGGCCGATTGCGTCACGTCCACGTTCACCGAGTCGAGCGCGCGGATGGTGGTCAGCGGCGACGCTTGGCCAGCGGTGACCAGCGCACCCTGTGTCGCATCCGAAAGGCCAACGACGCCCGACAGCGGCGCACGGATGGTGGTGCGCTCAAGGTCGATGTTCGACGACAGCAACTGCGCCTCGGCGACCTTCACCGCCGCCTCGGCGACGTCGCGTGCGGCAAGCGCGTCGTCCAGCGTCTGCTGGCTGGTGACCGAACGCTCGCGCAGCTCTTGCTGGCGCGAAAGCTCGCGCTCGGCGGAGGCCGCCTGCGCCTGTGCCTGTACGAGGCTCGCCTCGGCAGAGGCTTTGGCTGCCTCGTAGCTGGCCGGATCGATGCGGTAGAGCGGATCGCCCCGGCTGACGTCTTTGCCCTCTTCGAACAGGCGCTCGACGATGATGCCCCCGACCTGAGGCCGCACCTCGGCCTCGCCAGAGGCCTGCACCCGCCCCGGCAGTTGGGTCGTCAGCGTTACGTCCTGCGCCTCCAGCGTCACCACGGTGACCGGCTGCGGCGGTGCCTCCCCCTCTTGCTGGGCGGACACGGCAGGGGCGAGGAATAGGGCGCCAAGCAGGGCAAGGGGCCGCAGCAGGCTTGAAGCGGTGCGGTTCGACATGGAGGGGCTCCGGAAAGAAATAAGGCGCATCTTGCGCAAAGGTCCTGAATCGCGATAAGGAAACTCAACCGTTTTGTAAAGCGCCCAGATGTGCCAGTGTTGCTATTTAGACAGACCAATGTGACCCAAGGACACCAATGACCAATTCCAGTTGCCCCGCCGATGATGACTCTGCACCGCGCCGCCGCGGCCGCCCGGTGCAGATGGACCAGAAAACGCGGGAGGAATTGGTTCTTTCGACGGCGACTCAGATGATTGCCGAGCGTGGTCTGGAGGATGTTTCGGTCGCCGCCATCGCGCGGCAAGTGCATATGTCCAAGCGCACCATCTACACGATGTTCGAGAGTCGCGAAGAATTGCTGGGTGCCTGTTTTGCACGCATCGGCACGCGTTTGTTCCGCACCCGCGACAGCCAACACGCCGATGCCCCGCTGGAAGACCGGCTGCGCCATCTGCTGACGCTCAACGAGGAGCCCAACATCAACGAGGCGCCTTTGGAATTGTTGCGCGCGATGATCACCTCGGCCCCGACCTACCCCAAGCTTGCCTGCAGTATCCTCGAAACCGGCGCTCTGGCCTTGCGCGGCCAGATCGCCCGCGAATTGGCCGACGCCACGGACGCGGGGGACCTGGCACTCAGCCCCGAATGCTACGAACCGGCGGCAGAGATGCTGATGGACATGGCTTTCGGCAACGGCATTCACAAGCTGCTCGACCCCGCCCGCTACTGCTCGACCCCAGAGGCCCGCGCCGCGCGCCGCGATCGGGCCATCACCCTGTTTTTGGATGGTGCGCGGCGGCGCTGACCGCCAGCGCCAAACCTAGCCGGGCAGCGAGGGGGTGAAGCGCGCACTCAGCCGATTGGCCGCGCCGGGATAGGTCAGACGCACCTCGGTGACGGTCTCGCCCTGCCGCCACGTGCGGCGCTCCATCACCAGACAGGGCGCGCCAAGAGACAGATCGAGAAGCTCGGCCACCCGCGCCGATGCGCCAACTGCGGCGATCGTGTGCTCGGCCTCGCTCCACGGAATGTGCTGCAATAGCCAGACGCCCGGCGCCAGATCGGTGAAACTCTCGGCCTCGGCATCCGGCGCCACCTCGAGATTGATCACCCGGTCTTCGAGGCAGAACGGGGCGTCGTCGGCAAAATGCAGGCAGGTCAGCGCCAGCACCTTGGCACCCGGCGCGACGCCAAGCTCTTCGGCTTCGCCCTCCTTCGCCGCGCGCAGTTCCCGGGCCACCACCTCGTGACGGTAGGCGGCGCCTTGCACGGTGACCTCGTCCTTGATGTCCTTGATTTCCAGAACCGCGTTCTGGCTCTGCTGCGGCATGACGATCGAGCCGGTCTTGCGCCGCCGCAGCACCAGCCCGGCATTGGCGAGCTGGGTCATCACCTTGTTCACGGTCATCCGCGAACAGCCGTATTCCAGCCGCAACTCCTGCTCGGTGGGCACGCGGTGGCCGGGCGGCCACGCGCCGGAGAGGATCTTGCCCTCCAGATCGCTGCGGATGCGCTCGTGCAGCGAGGCTCTGGGGGCGGTGTCCTTGCTCATGCCCTGCCCCGTCAGACCAGCGTCGAAGCGCCGCGGTCGAGATAGGTGTCGAGGAACTGCTCAAGCCGCGGATGGCGCGGCTTGGCAAAGGCCTTGGACGGCGCCTCGGTGAACAACAGCTTGCCCTGATCGAGGAAGCTGATCTGATTGCCCACGGTGGCGGCAAAGCCGATCTCGTGAGTCACCACGACCATGGTCATCCCTTCGGCCGCCAGCCCGCGCATCACGTTCAGCACCTCGCCGGTAAGCTCGGGGTCGAGCGCCGATGTGGGCTCGTCGAACAGCATGATCTTCGGCTCCAGCGCCAGCGAGCGAGCGATGGCCACGCGCTGCTGCTGGCCACCGGAAAGCTGGCTGGGGTAGTGCCCTGCCCGGTTTTCCAGCCCCACCTTGCGCAGCTGCACCATGGCCTTTTCCTCGGCGTCGGCGCGGCTCATCTTGCGCACGCGGCGCAGCGCCGCCGACACGTTTCCAAGCGCGGTCATATGCGGCCACAGATTGAACTGCTGGAACACCATGCCGATCTGCGAGCGCACCTTGCGCAGGTCGCTCGAGGTCTGGCGCTGGCGCTTGCCGGCGCCATCATAGACGAACCCGAGCGGCGCCCCCTCGATGAAGATCGAGCCGTCGGTGGCCTCCTCAAGAAAAGCCATGCAGCGCAGCAACGTCGACTTGCCAGAGCCCGAGGGGCCAATCAGGCAGGACACCTGCCCGCGCGGGATTTCCAGCGAGATGTCGTCGAGCACGGTCGTCTCGCCGAAGCGTTTCACCAGATGCTGAACGGAGATCGCGTTGTCGCTCATGCCTTTGCCAGCCTGTACCTAGAGAGTTTCTTTTCCGCGAGCCGCCCAAGCAGGCCCGCCAGTTCGACCAGCACCCAGTAGACGAGCGCGATCAGGACCATCGCCTCGACAAAGGCGTATTCCTGCGAGCCGATGGCGCTGGCGGTCATCGTCATCTCGGGCACCGTGATGAGCGAGAGCAGCGCCGTTTCCTTCAGCAAGATGATCGCCATGTTCACCGACGGCGGAATCACCAGCAGCGCCATTTCAGGCAGCAGGATGTTGCGGATCACCTGCAAGCGGGTGAAACCCAGGCACTCCGCCGCTTCCACATGGCCCGGCGGCACGGACTGATAGCCAGCGCGGAAGATCTCGGCGAAATAGGCCGAGCCATAGATGCTCAGCGCGATCAGGCCTGCGGGCAGCGCGTCCAGCGACAGGCCGATGTAGGGTCCACCGAAGTAGAGCAGGAACAGCTGCACTAGGAAGGGCGTGCCGCGGATCACCTCGATCGGCACGGTCAGCGCCTTGTCGACGAAGGTGCCGCCATAGCGGCGCGCGGTCGCAACCAGAAAGCCGATCAAAGCTCCGGCCAGCGTACCGACCACCCAGACAAAGATCGTCATGGCGATGCCAGAAAGCAGCTCGTCCTGCTTCGACAGGATAACGTCGAAATCGAACCCCATCAGGTGCCTCCCACGCCCGGCAGGCGACGTTCAAGCTGGCGGCCCGCCGTGGCGACCACGAGGTTGATGACCAGATAGATCAGCCCGGCGCTGGCGTAGATTTCCAGCGGCATGAAGGTCGAGGCGACAAGGTTCTGCGCCATGCGTGTCAATTCGATCAGGCCAACCACCGACACCAGCGACGAGGCCTTGAGGATCAGGATCGCCTCGTTGATCAGCGCCGGCAGGGTCAGCCGCAGCGCGATCGGCACGCGGATGTGCCAGAAGGTCTGGCTCTTGGTGAAGCCCGCCATGTCGGCGCTTTCGACCAGACCTGTGGGCACGCCTTCGAAGCCGCCGCGCAGGTTCTCGGCCTGATAGGCGGCGGTGCAGATCGACAGGCCGATCACCGCGGTCACCAGCGAGGGGATCTGCACCCCGATCACCGGCAGCAGGTTGTAAAGCAACAGCAACTGCACCAGCAGCGGCGTGCCGCGGAAGAAGGAGATGAAGAATTTCGCGAACCATTGCAGCGGGCGGATGCCCGACAGATTCGCCGCCGACAGCAGGATCGCCAGCGCTAGGCCGATCGCGATCGACAGCGCGCTGACCCAGATGGTCATCAGCGAGGCTTCGAGCAGCAGGGTGAAGAGTTTCCAGCTCATTGTCCGGGAAGGGCCTCGGGCTTGGCGTCTGTTGCGGGTGAAAAAGACCGGCTAGGAAAGACCGGCTGAAAAAGACCGGCGGTGGCCGGATGACCCTCCGCCGGTCAGGCCGAAAGGGCCGGCCCGCGTAGAACGGGCCAGCCGGGAAAGCCTTAGATGTTGGGGTCGGTCACCGCGTCGGGGGTGTCGAAGGTCTGGCCGAACCACTTCTGCTGCAGCTCGCCAAGGCGACCATCTTCCTTCATCTTCAGGATCGCGGCGTCGATGGCATCCATCAGCGAGGCGTGATCGTCGTCCTTCAGGCCGGGGAAGCCGAAGTAGGTCTTGGTGCCGAAGGGCGCGACCACTTCAAAGACTTCGGGACGCTGCGCCGCGACGAAGGCGATGTTCGGCAGCGAGTTGGCGACACCGGCGATGCGGCCCGCTGCGAGGTCGGCATAGGCTTCGTTGAACGAAACGTAGTCACGGGTTTCCGGTGCCGGGTCGAGCGTCGCGCCATACTCTTCGAGCTGTGCAAGCTGCGCCGTGGCGTGACCAGCACCGATCACCTTGCCAGCCATGTCTTCGGGGGCGCTGATCGAATCGTCGTTCGCGGATTTCAGCAGAGCCACGGTGGCCTCCGCGATCGGCGGGGTGAAGCGGTAGCGCTCCATGCGGGCCGAGGTGATGGTTGCGGGGCCCGCGACCACATCGAACTGGCCTGCTTCCAGACCGGGCAGAACGCCGGCCCAATCGAGGGTGATCCACTCGATCTCGACGCCAAGCTCTTCACCAATGGCGGCAAAGATGTCCATGTTGAGACCGGTGTGCTCGCCCGCATCGATATAATCGAAGGGGGCGAAAGCGGTCTCGGTCCCGACCTTCATCACGCCGGCTTCTTGGATCCGGGCAAGCGCGTCCTGCGCTTGGGCCGCAACGGCCCCACCCATCAGAAGCGCCGCGCCCGTGAGGGCGGAGATGACTTTGTTGCGCATGTACAGTAGTCTCCCTGTTGTCGGTCCCAGCCAGTTTCTGGGCCGAGTTCCGATTTTGACTATACAAAAAGGGACCACGCTGGTTCCCTCTGTCAATCCCTGCTGTCCGGCCTTCTCACGCGGCTTTGTGACAGGCAAGTGCAAATGCACAAAATTCAGGCACGCACTCCGCGTCAAACGGTCGGTTTACAGATCGAAGATCTTGCCGGGGTTCATCAGATTGGCCGGGTCCACCGCGCGTTTCAGTGTCTTCATCAGCGCCAGCGCGGCACCATGCTCGGCCTCCATGTAGCCCTTCTTGCCCAGCCCCACGCCGTGCTCGCCGGTGGCGGTGCCCCCCAGTTCGATGGCACGGGCGACCAGCTGGCCATGCACCTTCTGCACCCGCGCTTTCTCTTCCTCGCTGTCCGGATCGAAGAGCATCACGAGGTGAAAGTTACCGTCGCCCACATGCCCATGCATCGGCGCCACGATGCCCTCTTCCGTCAGCGTGGCCTCGATCTCCGTCAGGATGCGCGGCAGTTCCGAGACAGGCACGGACACATCGGTCGACAGCGAACTGCAACCGGGCCGAAGCCCGCGCGCAGCATAGAGCGCCGAATGCCGCAGCGCCCAGACCTCGGCGTATCGCTCGGGGGTGTCGACCAGATGCAGGTCGGCCCCGTTCTCTTCGGCCAGCGCATCGAAAGTGTCGCGGTCGGTGCTGACTTGGCTCTCGGACCCTGCGAGATCCACCAGCAGCGTCGGCTGCTCGGGCAGGTCGGTTTTGTTGTAGGCATTGATCGCCTTGACCTGCAGCGCGTCCATCAGCTCGATGCGGTTCAGGCAGAGCCCGAACTGCAGCGCCTCGACGACGGTCTGCGTCGCGGCCTCGATGGTCGCAAAGCTGTAGAGCCCGGCCTTCGACGCCTCGGGGATACCCGTGAGCCGCAGGGTCAGCTCGGTGATGATCCCCAGCGTGCCCTCTGCCCCTAGGAACAGATGCGTCAGATCATAGCCGGAGGAGGATTTCCGCGCCCGCCCGCCGGTCTTCACGATCTGCCCGTCGGGCAGCACCACAGTCAGCCCCATCACCAGATCGGCCATGGTGCCGTGACGCACGGTCATCGTGCCCGAGGCGCGGGTGGAGGCCATGCCGCCCAGCGTCGCATGCGCACCGATGTCGATGGGCAGGAACAGGCCCGTCGCCCGCAGGTCTTCGTTGAGGCGCTGCCGGGTGAGGCCCGCCTGCACGGTGCAATCCATGTCCTCGGGGCTGACGCGCAGAACCCTGTCCATCTGCGAAAGGTCGATGCAAAGACCGCCTTGGGTGGCGTTCACCTGTCCCTCGATGCAGCTGCCCGCCCCGAAGGGCACGATCGGGCAGCCATGGGCCGCGCAGATCCGGACGACCTGCGCCACCTCCTCGGTGCTTTGCGCCATGAACACAGCGTCGGGCAGCGCTGCCGGATGCCAGCTGTCCCCTGCCCCATGCTGCGCGCGGACCGCCTCGCTGCGTTCGATCCGGCCCGGAAAGGCAGTTTCAAGTTCGGCGAAGGCGGTCTCGTGCTGTGTCACCCCAGGATCCCCGGCAGGTTGAGTTGATGCTCGCGGGCGCAGTCAAGCGCGATGTCGTAGCCCGCATCCGCGTGCCGCATAACGCCTGTCGCCGGGTCATTCCAGAGCACACGCGCCAGACGCTTGTCGGCCGCTTCACTGCCATCGCAACAGATCACCATGCCCGCATGCTGCGAAAAGCCCATGCCGACGCCGCCGCCGTGGTGCAGCGACACCCATGTCGCGCCCGAGGCGGTGTTGAGCAGCGCGTTGAGCAGCGGCCAGTCGGACACCGCGTCCGAGCCATCCTTCATCGCTTCGGTCTCGCGGTTCGGCGAGGCCACCGAGCCGCTGTCGAGGTGGTCGCGGCCGATGACGATCGGCGCTTTCAGCTCGCCGTTGCGCACCATCTCGTTGAACGCGAGGCCCAGCTTATGGCGCAACCCGAGGCCGACCCAGCAGATGCGCGCCGGCAGGCCCTGAAACGCGATGCGCTCGCGCGCCATGTCGAGCCAATTGTGCAGGTGCGGGTCGTCGATCAGCTCCTTCACCTTCTGGTCGGTCTTGTAGATGTCCTCTGGATCGCCCGAGAGCGCCGCCCAGCGGAACGGGCCAACGCCGCGGCAGAACAGCGGGCGGATGTAGGCGGGCACGAAGCCGGGGAAGGCAAAGGCGTTCTCCAGCCCCTCTTCCAGCGCCATCTGGCGGATGTTGTTGCCATAGTCGAGCGTCGGCACACCTGCGTTCCAGAAGTCGACCATCGCCGCGACATGGTCGCGCATCGAGGCCTTGGCGGCCTTTGCCACGCCCTTGGGATCGCTCTCCTGCTTTTCGCGCCACTCGGCGACGCTCCAGCCTTTTGGCAGGTAACCGTGCACCGGGTCGTGCGCCGACGTCTGGTCGGTCACGATGTCGGGACGCCCGTTCGGCATCGACTCGCCCGCCTGCATGCGGCGCACCAGTTCGGGAAAGACGTCGGCGGCGTTGGCGATCAGCGCGACCGACTTGGCCTCGCCCGCCTTGGTCCAGCGGTCGATCATCGCCAGCGCCTCGTCCAGCGAATGGGTCTTCTCGTCGCAATAGCGGGTGCGGATGCGGAAATCGGCGCGGGTCTCGTCGCACTCCACCGCAAGGCAGCAGGCCCCGGCCATCACCGCCGCCAGCGGCTGCGCGCCGCCCATGCCGCCAAGGCCGCCGGTGAGGATCCACTTGCCCTTGAGGTTGCCGTCATAGTGCTGGCGGCCCGCCTCGACGAAGGTCTCGTAGGTGCCCTGCACGATGCCCTGCGCGCCGATGTAGATCCACGAGCCCGCGGTCATCTGGCCGTACATTGCCAGACCCTTCTTATCGAGCTCGTTGAAGTGATCCCAGTTGGCCCAATGCGGCACGAGGTTGGAGTTGGCGATCAGCACGCGCGGCGCGTCGGGATGGGTGCGGAACACGCCCACGGGCTTACCCGATTGCACCAGCAGCGTCTCGTCTTCTTCGAGGTTTTGCAAAGACGCGACGATGCGGTCGAAATCCTCCCATGTGCGAGCGGCACGGCCGATGCCGCCGTAGACCACCAGCTCGTGCGGGTTCTCGGCGACGTCGGGGTGCAGGTTGTTCATCAGCATCCGCATCGGCGCTTCGGTCAGCCAGCTTTTGGCGGTGATTTCGGTGCCGGTCGCGGGGAAGACATCGCGCAGGTTGTGGCGGGGGTTGGTCATCTGGGTATCTCCTCTTATCGGGTCAGCGCCGGCGCAAGCGCCTCGATCCGCTGCAGCAACTCGGCAAGGTGGACCCGCAGTTTCGCGGCCTTGCGTTCGTCATAGGCGTAGGGGGCCACCTCGCTTTCGAGGTGGGTGTCCTGCGCCAGCTCCATCTGGATGGCGTGGACCCCCTCTTCGGGGCGGCCGTAATTGCGCGTCGTCCAGCCGCCCTTGAAGCGACCGTTGAGCACCGAGGTATAGCCATCAGCGGCGGCACAGACCTCCACCGCGGCGGCCTCAATCGATGGGGCGCAAGTGGTGCCGCCAGCGGTGCCGATGTTGAAATCGGGCAGTTTGCCGTCGAAGAGGAACGGGATGTGCGAGCGGATCGAGTGGCAATCATAAAGGATCGCCACGCCGTGCTGTGCCCGCACCCGCTCCAATTCGGCTTTCAGCGCCGCATGATAGGGCGCGTGGAAGGCGTCGCGGCGCGCGGCGATCTCCGTCTCGTCCGGCTCTTCGAGCCAGATCGTCGTGCCATCGAAATCGGTCAGCGGCACCAACCCCGTGGTGTTCTGCCCCGGGTAGAGGCTTGCGCCATCCGGCGGACGGTTGGCGTCGATCACGTAGCGGTGGAAGGTGGCGCGCACCAGCGTCGCGCCCGGCAGCAGCCCTTCGTAGAGCCTGTGGATGTGCCAGTCGGTGTCGCTCAGTTCCTGCCCGCGCGGGGTGAGTTTGCGAAAGACCTCGTCGGGCAAATAGGTGCCGGTGTGCGGCAGGCCAAGGACGATGGGGCTGTCGCCCCGGGTGACGGTGACGGGCTCGTTTCTCACAGTTTTTCCTCCAGTCCTGCGGCATCCAGCAGGGCGCCGTCGCGCACCAAGATCGCGCCTTCCTCAAGGTCGGGCGCGAGGTAGCGATCATTCTCCAGCGGCGCGACGCGGGTGCGTATCTTCGTGATCACACGGGCCAGACGCTGCGAGGTCTTCAGCGGCGCGCGGAAGTCGACGCCCTGCGCGGCACAAAGCGCCTCGACCCCAAGGATCACCGACAGGTTGCGGTTCATCAGCCCCAGACGGCGCGCGCCATGGGCGGCCATCGACACGTGATCCTCTTGGTTGGCCGAGGTCGGCGTGCTGTCGGTCGAACATGGGTTGGCGAGGTGCTTGTTCTCGGACATCAGCGCGGCGGTGGTCACCTCTGCGATCATGTAGCCCGAGTTCAGCCCCGGCGCGGGTGTCAGGAAGGGCGGCAGATCGTGGTTCATCGCCGGATCGACCATCAGTGCCACGCGACGCTGCGCGATGGCCCCGATCTCCGAGAGCGCCAGCGCGATCTGATCGGCGGCAAAGGCCACCGGCTCGGCGTGGAAATTGCCGCCCGAGACGATGTTGCCCGGTCCCCCGTCTTGGCCCAGCACCAGCGGGTTGTCGGTGACCGCGTTGGCCTCGATCTCCAGCGTCGTGGCGGCGTAGCGCAGCAGGTCGATGGCAGCGCCCGCCACTTGCGGCTGGCAGCGGATGCAATAGGGATCCTGCACGCGGGTGTCGCCCTCACGGTGGCTCTCGCGGATCTCCGAGCCTTCCATCAACTCGCGGATGCCCGCCGCGACCTCGATCTGCCCGCGGTGGCCGCGCAGCGTGTGGATCTCGGCACGGGTGGGTGCGGTGGAGCCCATGATCGCGTCGGTGGTGAGGCTGGCGGTGACGATCGAGGTTTGCGCGTTGCGCCAGCCCTCGAACAGCCCGACCAGCGCCAGCGCGGTCGAGAACTGCGTGCCGTTGATCAGCGCGAGACCTTCTTTCGGCCCCAGCACCACCGGCTCCAGCCCGACCAGCGCCAGCGCCTCGGCGCCGTGATGCACCTCGCCGTCAACCTCGGCCTGCCCTGCCCCAAGCAGCACGGCGGTCATATGCGCCAAGGGCGCCAGATCACCCGAGGCGCCGACCGAGCCCTGACAGGGCACCACCGGGGTCACGCCCTTGTCGAGCATCGCCTCCAGCAGATCGACGGTCTGCACCTGCACGCCCGAGGCACCGCGCCCGAGGCTCAGCAGCTTCAGCGCCATCATAAGGCGGGTGGTGGCGCGCGGCAGCGGCTCGCCGACGCCGCAGCAATGCGACAGGATCAGGTTGCGCTGCAGCGTCGCGGTGTCCTCGGGCGCGATGCGCACAGAGGCGAGCTTGCCGAAGCCGGTGTTGACGCCATAGATCGCCTCGGAGCCGGCGGCGGCATCGGCGACCACCTTGGCCGAAGCGGCGATGGCCGGGCGCGCCGCTGCGTCGAGACGCGCAGGCGCATCGCTCCGCCAAAGCTGTTCAAGCTGCGCCAGCGTGGCGGCGCCGGGGGTGAGGATCATACTTGGCCTCCAAAGATACGGGCGTGAAGCGTGTTGAACCCGATGCGATAGGACAGTTCTGCCGGGCTGTCGGTGTTCCAGATGTTCAGGTCCGCGCGCTGACCGGCGGCGATGCGGCCACGGTCAGTGAAGCCGAGCGCCTTCGCAGCGTTGACGGTCACCCCGCGCAGCGCCTCTTCCGGCGTCATGCGGAAGAGCGTGCAGCCCATGTTCATCGCCAGCAGCAGCGAGGTCAGCGGCGAGGTGCCGGGGTTGGCGTCGGTCGAGAGCGCCATGGGCACGCCGTGCTCGCGGAAGGCCGCGACGGGCGGCGCCTGCGTTTCGTGAATGGCGTAGAAGGCGCCGGGCAGCAGCACGGCGACCATATCCGCCTGCGCCATGGCCTTGGCATCGGCCTCGGTGGCGTATTCCACGTGATCGGCCGAAAGCGCGCCGTATTTGGCCGCAAGCTGGATGCCGCCCTGATGCGACAACTGCTCGGCGTGCAGCTTGACCGGCAGGCCGAGCTTTTGCGCCTCGGCAAAGACCGGCTCCATCTCGGCAGCGGAAAAGGCGATGCCCTCGCAGAACCCGTCGACCGCGTCCACCAGCCCCTCGGCATGAGCCGCGCGCAGGGTCGGCAGGCAGATTTGCTCGATGTATTCTGCCTTGGTCGCCTCCCACCCCGGCGGCATGGCGTGCGCACCGAGGAAGGTGGTCACCACGTTGACCGGACGCAGCTCGGCCAGCTTGCGCGCGACGCGCAGCATCCGCATTTCGGTCTCGCGGTCGAGCCCGTAGCCGGACTTGATCTCGACGGTGGTCACCCCCTCGGCCAGCAGCGCTTCTAGCCGCGGCAAGGACTGTGCGATCAGCGCCGCCTCGTCCGTTTCGCGCGTATGGCGCACGGTCGAGGCGATGCCACCTCCGGCGCGGGCGATCTCCTCGTAGCTGGCCCCCTCAAGGCGCATCTCGAACTCGCGGGCGCGCGAGCCGCCGTAGACGAGGTGCGTGTGGCAGTCGGTGAGCGCGGGCGTCACCAGACGGCCCTCAAGCTCGGTCACATCCCAGCCTGCGTAGTCTGCGGGCAGATCGGCCGTCGGACCGATCCAAACGATGACCCCGCCGTCGATAGCCACGGCGCCGCCCTCGAGCAGCCCGTAGCCCTTCTCCCCTTCCAGCGTCACCAGAGTCCCGCCGCGCAGCACCTGTTGCTTTGTCATCTCGATTCTCCCGGTCGTTGCGTCTTTATGTCTATACAATAAATCACCTGTCAATCGAGCCCTTGAGAAAACCCGCAGGCTGGCGCCGAGGTGCCTATCTAACAGGCGCAAGGAGAGCCGGGCGGACAGGCGCCTCGCTCAACCCCTTCACTTTAGAAAAACTAAACCAATGCGCAGCCGTGCCCTGCTTGTCCCGCGCCCCGCCAAGCGACATTCTCGCTGCATCTTTCGCTTGCCAGAGGATCTCTCATGTCGCGCCCCGATCAGCTCAAACTCGGCACATTCGTCTATACCTTCGGTTTCCACCCGGCCGCCTGGCTGCACCCGGGCAGCGACGTGCATGGCGCCAATGACCTCTCGCATCTCAAGAAGGTCGCGCAGATCTCCGAGGCGGCGAAGCTCGACTTTATGTTCTTTGCAGACAGCCCGGCGGCCGCCATCGGGGATCCCGCCGCCCTCGCCCGCCAGCCCACCAAGATGAACCGCTTCGAGCCGATCACCGCGATCACCGCGCTGTCACAGCACACCGAGAAGCTGGGCTTCGTCGCAACCGCCTCGACCTCTTACTACGAGCCCTACAACATCGCCCGGCTCTACGCCTCGGCCGACCACATGTCGGGCGGGCGGATGTGCTGGAACGTGGTGACCTCGGACCACGACGAGACCGGCTACAACTACAACCGCGAAGGCCTGCCGCCGCACTCCGAGCGCTACGAGCGCTGCGAGGAGTTTGTCGACGTGGTCTTTGGCCTGTGGGACAGCTACGAGCCCGACGCGCTGCTGCTGGACCGCGAAAACGGCGTCTACCACGACCAGCACAAGCTTCACGAACTGAACCACGTGGGCAAACACTTTCAGGTGCGCGGCCCCCTGAACATCGCGCGCACCCCTCAGGGCCGCCCGGTGATCGCGCAGGCGGGTGGATCGGAGCCCGGCATGGAACTGGCGGCCCGCACCTCCGAGATGGTGTTCTCGCTGGCCTCCAACATTGAAAAGAACCGCGCCTTCTATGCCAACGTGAAAGGCCGGATGGCCAAATACGGCCGCCACGAGGACGATCTGAAGATCATGCCCGGCATCGTCATCAACGTCGGCGAGACCGAGGAAGAGGCCAAAGCCAAAGAGCAGCAGCTTGTCGACCTGATGCACCCCGACGTCGGGCTGCTGATGCTGCAGGAGTTCCTTGAAGCGGACCTGCGCGGCGTCGATCTCGACAAGCCCTTCCCGATGGAGCGTATGCCAGAGAAGGCCAAAGGCTCGAAGGCGCTGTTCGACGAACTGAAGGAGTTCGTCACCCAAGGCCACACGATGCGCGAGCTGATCACGCATTATGCCCGCCGCCACACCGGCAACGGGCTGACCGGCACGCCGACGCAGATCGCCGACTTCATGCAAGAATGGTTCGAGACCCGCGCCGCCGACGGCTTCATCCTGATGTTCCCGACGCTGCCCTCCTCGCTGGAGGATTTCACCCGGCTGGTGGTCCCCGAACTGCGCCGCCGCGGGCTATTCCGGGACGAGTACGAGGCCAGCACCCTGCGCGGCAACCTCGGCATCTCCGAGCCCGGCAACCGTTACGTGCTGGCGCGCGCCGCGGAATAAGGCAGACGCCGGACCGGGGCCCCGCCCCGGTCCTAGGTGCCTTTGCGTAAAGATGGATAGGTGCGGGCTCAAGCGAGGAACCAAAGCGGTCGCTCGCGGTTGAGTGGCATGACGCCACATTCGAGACCCAGCATTTCATGAACCGCGCGCCCAGCCACGATCCCGTTATCCGAGTCAGCGCCGCCATCCTCGCCGGCCTCGCTCTTCTCGCGGGGCTCAAACTCGCCGAAGACATCTTTGCCCCGCTGCTGCTTGCCATCACCGTCGGCGTGATCTTCGCGCCGGTGGTCGACCGGCTCGCCAAGCTCGGATTGCCGCGCGGGATCGCGGCCATCGCCCTCATTCTTCTGATCTTCTTCGGGGTCGCCGCGCTCGGGTTCCTTGTCGAGCCCTATATCACCTCGGCGATCGACCGCATTCCGACGGTGAAATACGAGGTCCGCAAGTTCCTGTTCGAATACCGCGACCTTATTCGCGGCATCGACGAGGTCGAGCAGGCACTCGGCGCCGCGCGCGAGCAGAGCGACGAAGCCGGGGCCCTGCCCACCGTCACGGATGCGCTCTACATGGCCCCGGTGATCGCGGCGCAGGCTCTGGTGTTCTTCGGCGGGCTGTTCTTCTTCCTGCTGACGCGCTGGAACATCTACAACTGGATGTCCCGCCGCATCGGCGACACCACGACGACCGCGGTGATGCTGGACCGCTTCTGCGCTGCTGAAACCGCCGTGTCGCGCTATTTCGCCACCATCACCGCCATCAATATCGGGCTCGGCTTCGCCGTCACCGGTGGGCTGATGGCGATCGGCATGTCGGGCGCGCCGATCTGGGGCATCGCCGCGGCGCTGCTGAACTTCGTGCTGTATGTCGGACCCGCCGCGATGGTCGCGGGGCTCTTGCTGAACGGGCTGGTCGCCTTCGACGGGCTGATGAGCTTTGCCCCGGCGGCGATCTACCTTGCGCTCAACATGTGCGAGGCGCAGTTTGTCACCCCCGGCCTTGTCGGCAAGCACATCCAGATCAACCCGTTCATGATCTTCGTCTCACTGGTGTTCTGGCTGTGGCTCTGGGGCCCACTGGGCGGCATCGTCGCCATTCCCACCACGGTGATCGTCCTCAACCTGTTCAACATCCTCGGCGAGGGCCGCAAAACGATGGCCGCCCGGCGCGTCAGCGACTGATCCCCGCGCCGGCTGGCGCTTAAAGCCGCGGGGCCACGGCGACGACAGATCGGCTAGGTGCAAAGAATGCTTTGAGAAATGCGCCGGATGAGGGATCATCATTCGGCGGAGGAGACGCGTCCCCGGTCGGAGGCCCGTGCATCCTGCGCGGGCCTTATTGATTTCGGGTGTTTCCGGTGAGCATCGCAACACATCCCATCCCGTTCTGGCTGATCATTCTGTTGTTTTTGCTGGCCCTGCCGGCCTGCGCCTATGCCGGGTTCCGGTTCGGCAGCTTCGAGATGCGCCGCCGCGCAAGCGGCGATGCCAGCGCGCCGCTCGCCGGAGAGGCCTCGCTGGGGGCGCTGCTGGCGCTGCTCGGCCTGCTGCTTGGCTTCACCTTCAGCGCGACCCTGAGCTGGCGCGAGGACAGCACCAGCGCCGTTGTCGAGGAAGGTGCGGCGCTTGGCACGGCCTTCTTGCGCGCCGACCTGCTGCCCAACGGCGCAGGAAGACCGCTGCAGGAGGCGCTGCTGGAGTACGCTCGCACGCGCGTCATTCCCGCCGGGTACCGCGCAACGCCCGCACGGGTCGACGCCGTGCTCGCCCGCTCGGCCGAGGCACAGGCCAAGCTCTGGCCAGCGGTC
This sequence comes from Salipiger sp. ABF4_146, assembly GCF_056161345.1. Taxonomy (NCBI): domain Bacteria; kingdom Pseudomonadati; phylum Pseudomonadota; class Alphaproteobacteria; order Rhodobacterales; family Roseobacteraceae; genus Salipiger; species Salipiger sp. ABF4_146. Next base: position 430,746 of record NZ_JBSWYX010000002.1, read on the forward strand.
ACAGCCGCGCTCGGCCCGGAAGTGCCCGGCCCGGTCCAAACCTTTGTCGCCGGCGGCGTTACCGAAGTGCTTGACGCGCACAGCCGCCGTGTGGCCGCGGCGTCGAAATCTATATCGCCCGGCGTCTGGGGACTGCTGGCTTTCTCGGCGGGCGCCGGCGTCTTCATCCTTGGCAACCGCACTGCGCTGCAAGGGCGGCAACTGACATGGCGAACGATGGTTTTCTCGCTGGTTCTGACCTGTGTTCTGGTCACCATCGAGGATCTGGCCCGCGCGTCGGATGGCTTTACCACGGTGCGTCAGGACCCCATCGTCGCCGCCGTCGCCGAAATGGAGGCCGCGCTCGGCAGCGCCGCGCTGGCCAGCGCGGACCAACCCTGAGCCTCCAGAATTTCTGGCCACGACAAGAGAAAAGGCTCCACCCGGGGAAAGGTGGAGCCTTGGTAGGGCCCGGGCCACATGAGGGAAGTCGGGACAGGTGGCAGCCCGGGAACAGGGACAGGACTGATCGTGCGTCCTTGAGATGCAAACACCCCGGGAAAAGAAAGGTTCCGCAAAGACTTCAGTTTTCTTCCGGCGGCCCTTCCAGGGTCTGCCCGGCGTCTTTGGCATGCGTTGCGGCGGCCGCTTTCTCGGCGGCTCTGCGCGCCGTCAGTACCCGCAGCAGCTCGGTGTTCAGCTGCGCGCCCAGCAGGGTCACCAGCGCGCTGATGTAGAACCACAGCAGCAGCGCCACCACCGCCCCGAGCGAGCCGTAGACTTCGTTCAGCCGATCGAAGTTGCGCAGGTAGCTGGCCAGCGCGAAAGACCCCATGGCCCATGCGATCACCGCGATCGCCGCGCCCGGCGTCAGCCAAGGCATGCGCGAGTGGCGCTTGTTGGGACCAAAGCGATAGACCAGCGCCACCGCAAGGTAGACCACGCACAGCAGCACGATCCATTTCGCCCCCTCGACCGCGATCTCGATCGACATCGGCAGCCCGAGAAACGCCAGCCCCACGGGAATCACGACCACGGCGGCGAAGGCCAGCAGCGCGACCAACACCAGCAGCGCCGTCATCCCGTAGGCAACAAGCACCCGGCGCACCGGGTTCATTCTGTGCGGCGCCTCGGTCACCGTGTTGAGCCCCCGGATCAGCGCCGCCACAGAGGCCCGCGCCGACCAGATCGCAAGAATGATCGACAGGATCGAGGCCCACTGCAGGGTCGACCGGTTGGTCGAGATCAGCTGGGTGATCTGTGTGTCGATCAGTTGATAGGCGACCTCGGGAATCATCTCGGTGAGCAGTTCCATCTGCTCGGCGATGGCGATCGGGTCGGCCCAATACCCCCAGATGGCGATCACCGCGGCCATCGCCGGGAAGATCGACAGAAAGGCGTAGAACGCCACGCCCGCAGCAATCAGGCCAAGGTTGCGCTCGTCCATGCGCTGCCACGTGCGCCACAGCGCGTGCAGCCAGCCGCGCATCCCGACATTGCGCAGATGCAGCCGCCCGTCCTCGGAGGGTGCGGCGGATGCGGTCTGCGCGGGATCGGCGGAAGAGGTGCTGTCGGTCATCTGTGCAACCTGCGCAGAAGCCGCCGTAACGTCAATCCACAGCCGGCTGATGCCGCTCAAAGAGCGCCGCGCCGTGGCAGATAAACCGAACCTTAGGGCGGGCTGCCTATAGCTCACCCATCCAGCCAAGCCCGAGGTTGCCGCTTGCCCGACGACGCCACCGCCCTCGCCAGCGACCATGCCACCGCCCCTCTCTGCGCCGCCCGCCTGCGCCCGAACGGGTTGCGCCGGGTGGCCCGCCGCTTGCTGGGGTGGCTGATCTGCGCCCTCGCATTGGCCTCACCGCTGGCCACGCCGCTCGCCGCGCAGGACCGGACCCCGGATTTCGGCCCGGCCATCCTCCTGCGGCCCAGCCCCGCAGCGCCGGTCACGCCGCGCACGGCTCCGCAAACGCCGCGCTTGGTGATCCGGGATGATCCCGGCGGGCCGCTGCGCCCCCGCCTACAGCAAGTGCACCAGTTGCGCGCGCAGGGCACCCGGGTCGAACTGCGCGGGCAATTCTGCAACTCTGCCTGCACCCTGTTGCTCGGGGCGGGCAATGTCTGCGTCACGCCGCACACCAGCTTCGGCTTTCATGGGCCGCACTATCTGTCGGGCAGGATGATGCGCGCCCGGTTTGAGCATTGGTCCACCGAAATGGCAGCCACCTACCCACCTGCGCTGCGGCACTGGTTCATGTCCAAGGGTCGCTTTGCCCGTGACTCGCCGCTGCGCCTCAGCGGCGCGCAATTGATCGCCATGGGCATTCCCGCGTGCTGACCGTTTGGATGCCGCCGCATCGCGCACGAAACTGGGAACGAAACTGGGAACCAGACGGGCCACCAAACCGGGAACCACCCAGACGGCCACCGCGTTGAAGGTATGAACCCCGAAGGAGGCTGCGCCGGTGCCGGAACAACGCAAGATCTGTGTGATTCTGAACGAACATTCCGGGGACCACCCCGACAAGAAGAGCCGCCGTCAGGAGCTGACCGACCTCTTCGAGCAGAACGGCCTCGAGGCGGAACTGATCGGCCTCACACCCGAAAAGCCAATCCTCGAAACCGCGCGCAAGGCAGCCGGAAACGGCTGTGGCGTTCTCGTCGCTGCGGGCGGCGACGGCACGATTGGTGCGGTCGCCGCTGCCGCGCATGAGGCCGGCATCACCATGGGCGTCATCCCTCAGGGCACCTTCAACTATTTCGCCCGCGGCCTCGACATTCCCGAAGACGCCGAGGGCGCGATAAAGGTGCTGGCCACCGGCCGCCTGCGCGAGATCAGCCTTGGCGAAGTGAATGGAGAGGTTTTCCTCAACAACGCCAGCCTCGGGATCTACCCGCTGATCCTGCGCACCCGCGAAGGCGTGTACCAGCGCTGGGGCCGGTCACGCGTTGCCGCCTATTGGTCGGTGATCCTTGCACTTGCCGGGTTCCGCCATCCGCTGCGCATGGACGTCACGGTCGATGGCCACAAGAGCCGCATCCGCACGCCCCTCGCCTTTGTCGCCAACAGCGCATACCAGCTTGAGCAGTTCAACCTCGACGGCGCGGACGCCATCCGCAACGGCGATTTTGTGCTGTTCACCTCGAAAGGCAACAGCCGCTGGGATCTGGTCCGGGCGTCCTATCGCCTCGCCATCGGCAAGGCGCAAAAGGGCGAGGAGTTCAGCGTCGTCACCGGGCGCGACATCACCCTGCACACAGGCCGCCCAAGGGCGCTGGTCGCCCGCGACGGCGAAAAGGAACTCATGGACACTCCGATCCGCTTTTGTCGCCGCGACGCGCCGCTACGCGTGGTGGTGCCTTCCGAGAACACGCCCCCTGAGCAATCCGCGGCATGACCAGACTGATCCACATCTCCGATCTGCATTTCGGCCGTGACGCGCCAGAGCTTCTTGATCCGCTGCTTCGCGCGGTCAACCGGGCGAAGCCCGATCTCGTGGCGGTCACCGGCGATTTCACCCAGCGCGCCCGCCGCAGCCAATACCGTGAGGCGCGCGCCTTCCTGCGTAAGCTCACCGCGCCGTGGATGGCGGTGCCGGGCAATCACGACGTCTCCCTCGACAATCTCTGGCTGCGCTTCATCCGCCCTTACCGCCGCTATCGCCGCTTCATCAGTGACGACATGATGCCGGTGCAGCGCCTGCCGGGGCTTACCGTCGTGGGGCTGAACACAGTCGACCGCTTCCGCTGGCAACGCGGCAAGGTGCGCTGGCTGCAGATGCGCAATGCCTGCCGCATCTTTGGCGAGAGCAAGGGCATCAACGTCGTGCTCGCTCATCACCCTTTCGAACAGGACGCCGACGTCGACAAGTCGTTGATGCGAGATGCCGATCAGGCGATCGAGCGGCTGTCGGAATGCGGCGCGCATCTGGTCCTGTCGGGGCATTTGCACCGCTGGCGCACCGAACCGTTCCTGTCACGCAAGCATGGTGCGCAGGTGTTGCAGGTGCATGTGGGAACCGGGCTGTCGACCCGCCGCCGGGGCCAGGAGAACGATTTCGCCATTCTCGATCTCGACAGCCACAGCGCCGAGATCCGCCGCATGGTCGCCCAGCATGGGCATTTTGACGAGGCCGAGCGGCGCCTCTACCGCTTTGGCGAATACGGCTGGGCGCGGGCCGAGGGCTGAGCCCTCCCCGACCCACAGGAACCACCGCGGCATCGCTGCGTTGAACCTGCAAGAGCACTGGGAAAAAGAGCACTGGGAAAACACGCGCCACCGCAAGGAGGGTTCCCGATGACAGAGCATACGACCAAGCGCCGGTCTGACAGCACGCGAGAACACGACATTGCCCATCCCCAAGAGGTGCGGGCAGGTCCCGGTGACACCGGCGCTTCAGGTCGCCCGGAGCCTCTGCCAGAGACGCCGGACACACGCAAACGCGGCTGGAAATCGGTCGTGCTGTTCTGTGCGCTCGCCGCGGCGGCGTTGCTGATCATCAGCGTGTTCAACACCTCCGCGACGCCCTGACGGGGCCATGAACGGCGCACAGGTCAGATCACCCCGGCCACCATCAGCGGCACCAGCACCGCCGCCGCCAGCGTCACGCAGCCGACCGTGGCGAACAGCCCGTCGCGCACCAGCATCGCGGTCGCAAAGCACAGCACTGTCAGACCAAGGATCGAAGAAGAGAACGGCACAAGCTCCAGAAACGGCATGGCCAGCCCGCAGACCACACAGATCGTCTGCAGCAGCTTGCGCATCGGCCCCGAGGTCATCGCCCGCAGCCGCCGACGCGCATGCTTGTCGAGCCAGTCACTCAGCACCCGCAGCTTGTCCATCGCGTTGCGCGCCTTCTCACCGTCGAAACTGCGACTCATCAACGAGTCGGGCAGCCACAGATAGCGGCGGGACACCAGCATCTGGCCGGAAATGAAAGCGATCAGCAGCCCGCAAAAGGTCGAGAACAGCGGGATCCCCGACAGCGGCGAGACAACCAAGAGCGCTGGCACCATCAGCGCCGGAAGGAACGAACTTTCGCCAAAGCTCCGCACGAGGTCGCGCAGCGCCACCTTGTCGCCCGAGGCCGCCTCTTGCAGCCGGTCGACGATTTCGCCCACCGGCCGTGATGTGCCCCGTGCCGCAGATCCCTGCGCCGCGCTGCTGGTCATGTTGCGCTGCCCTTCAAAGCTGTTTCCAAAATGGCTTCACGCAGCCAACGCCAGCGCCCGTGCCGGGGTTCCCCACAAGGGCCACCCGGACGGACGCTGCCAGCCTCGTGCGAGGCGCTCATTCCGCCGCGTCGCGCCGCGGCAGCACCCAGTCGGGGCGCGGGAAGTGACAGGTGTATCCGCCGGGATAGCGCACCAGATAATCCTGATGCTCGGGCTCGGCTTCCCAGAAATCCCCCACCGGCTCAACCTCTGTCACGACCTTGCCGGGCCAGATGCCCGAGGCCTCGACGTCGGCGATCGTCTCCAGCGCCTCGGCCTTCTGCGCCTCGTCGACATAATAGATCGCCGAGCGATAGCTCATCCCCAGATCATTGCCCTGCCGGTTCAGCGTGGTCGGATCGTGGATCTGAAAGAAGAACTCCAGCAGCCGCCGGTAAGAGGTCTGCGCCGGGTCGAACCAGATCTCGATGCCCTCGGCGTGGGTGCCATGGTTGCGGTAGGTGGCGTTGGGCACGTCGCCGCCGGTATAGCCGACGCGGGTTTCCGCCACGCCCGGCAGCTTGCGGATCAGATCCTGCATGCCCCAGAAACAGCCGCCTGCGAGAACTGCGCGTTCCAAGCTCATGCCACATCCTCCACCTGATCAAGATAAGCGCCGTAGCCTTCGGCCTCCATGTCGTCACGATGCACGAAGCGCAGCGAGGCCGAGTTGATGCAATAGCGCAGCCCGCCCCGATCCACCGGACCGTCCGGGAAGACATGGCCAAGATGCGAATCGCCATGGGTCGAACGCACCTCGGTGCGGATCATGCCATGGGTGGTGTCGCGCAACTCCGCCACATGCGCCGGCTCGATCGGCTTGGTGAAGCTGGGCCAGCCGCAACCGCTTTCGTATTTGTCCGACGAGGCGAACAGCGGCTCGCCCGAGACGACGTCGACGTAGATGCCGGGCGCCTTGTTGTCGAGATACTTGCCGGTGCCCGGCCGTTCGGTGCCGTTTTCCTGCGTGACGCGGTATTGCTCGGGATCGAGCGTCGCGATCACGTCGGGATTGCGTTCATAGGTCGCCATTGGAACCCTCCAGTCTTGGTCTTGTCCCTAAGATGGGGCCACAGGCCGCCAATGCAAAGCCCCAGCGTGCTTGTCTCGACCACGCGCAGACGGCATGCTGGAGTTGCGGTTGGCCCAAGCGCGGGAGGACGCGGATGCCAAGCTGTCACGTCTTCATTGCCGCCAGCCTCGACGGGTTCATCGCCCGCGAAGACGGCGGGCTCGACTGGCTCGATCTGGTGACCGATCCTGCAGAGGACTACGGCTATGCCGATTTCATCGCGGGCATCGACGCCATCGTGATGGGCCGTGGCACGTTCGACGCGGTGCGCGGCTTTGGCGTCTGGCCCTATACACTGCCGGTCCTCGTGCTCTCCAGCAGCCTGCACGTCGCGCCGCCTGACAGCCTTCCCGAAAAGGTTCATCTGTTTCAGGGCACCCCCGCCGAAGTGCTTCATCACGCCGCGCTACGCGGCTGGCAGCGGCTCTACATCGACGGCGGCGCGGTGATCCGCGCTTTCCTGCGTGACGGGCTGATCGACGATGTGGTGCTCAGCCGCATCCCAATTCTGCTGGGGCGCGGCCTGCCCTTGTTCGGCGACCTGCCCCGCGACATCCGCCTTCAGCACCTCGGCACCCGCGCCTTTCCCACCGGCCTCACCCAAAGCAGCTACCGGCTGCTGCGCTGAGCGCCGCAAAAGCCCTGCCCCCCTGCCACCCTGCCGCCCGTTGGAACCGGCGCTTCGCCGCCGTCCCGGCAGGGGGCGTTCCGGCAATCCGCCGCCGGTGCGGGCCGGCAAGCCCCGGTCAGGGATCCGAACCGCCCTCTCGCGCATTACCTCCCTGACCGGCGCGACCACTCCGCGCCGGAAACCGACCAGCAAACGGACCATAGGATGCAAAGGAGACAGCCGATGACCCTCCGTTCGACCAGCAAGCTCGGCCTTGCCGTGCTCACCGCCGCCTCGCTCTCGGGCGCCGCTTTCGCGCAGGACATGGGGACCAGCGTCGACCCCGCCAGCGACGGCGATGCGCCGATGTCCTCGCCGCAGATGAGCGAGACCACCGGCGCCGCCGGGTCCGGCATCGCCGACAGCGGCCCCACCGGTTCGATGACCACGGCCGATCTCGCCGCGGACGCGCCGCAGACCTTCGGTCAGGCGATCTCCTCGCTGCGCAACGCCGATCTGTCGATGGCCGACCCCTCTGCCGTGTCGAACGCCACCGAGGCGAAGATGACCCACGTCAGCGAGCTCAAAGGGCAGGCCAACGAGGGCGCGGTGGCGCTCGACGACGCGCTGGCCGAAGCTGGCCCCGAGCTCAACGCGCTGCGCGACCTGCTGGCCGAAAACGACACGTTGAGCGGCATGCTGGAAGACGAAGGGCTGTCGCCCGAGGATGTGATCGGCATCTACGCCTCGGGCACCGGCTCGCTCGAACTGCTGATCGACGACCGCGCCTGATCGCAGCCATCCGCGCCGCAGGGCGCGCGATCCGGGGCTTACCTCAGACCTCCCGGCGGCCCTCCATGCCTCAGCGCATGGGGGGCCTTTTCGTGCAAATCCCAGCCCGCACCGACCGGCGCCGCACAGCGCTGTCGCTTTCGCGTGAACGCCATTGCGGCGGCGCCCCCTCAGGCCCATCTTTTCGGGCAGGAGGCACGTATCTATCCTGTCAGAGCCTCCGGAACCAAGACCCTCGTGGGCGCCGGTGCCATCCCTCGGCACCGGCGCTTCGGGTTTCGGCGCCTCGGTTTCGCTAGAGGCCCTGCAAACGGGCCGCCGCCCATCGCGCCGCATCCCGCACGGTCTCGTCCGGATCGTCGCAGAGCGCCTGCGCCGCGGCGCGCAAATCGCCGCGTCCGGAGTTGCCGATGGCGTAAAGCACGTTGCGCACGAAACGGTCGCGGCCGATGCGCTTGATCGGCGAGCCCGAGAACCGCGCCCGGAACCCCGCATCATCCAGCGCCGCAAGCTCCGCCAGCGGCGGCGCCAGAAGATCGTCGCGGGCGTGGTATTTCACCTCTGCCGCGCGCTCGGCAAACTTGTTCCAGGGGCAGGCTGCAAGACAGTCGTCACAGCCGTAGATGCGGTTGCCCAGAAGCGCGCGCAGTTCTTCGTCGACCGGGCCGTGATGTTCGATCGTCAGATAGGAAATGCAGCGCCGCGCATCCAGTTGATAGGGGGCCGGAAAGGCTGCGGTCGGGCAGGCATCGAGGCAGGCGCGGCACGATCCGCAGTGGTCGCGCTCCGCGCCGTCCACCGGCAACTCAAGCGTGGTGAAGATCGACCCCAGAAAGAACCACGAGCCCAGATCCCGGCTCACCAGATTGGTGTGCTTGCCCTGCCAGCCCAGCCCTGCGGCCTGCCCCAGCGGCTTTTCCATCACCGGCGCCGTGTCGACAAAAACCTTGATCTGCGGCGCGTCACCCTCGCGGCCCGCCGCGTCGATCAGCCAGCGCCCCAGCCGCTTCAGCCGTTTTTTCACCACATCATGATAATCGCGGTTCTGCGCATAGACAGAGATCGCCGCCTGCTCGGGCTGGTCCAGCACCGCGCGAGGGTCGTGCTCCGGGCCGTAGTTCTCGGCCAGCATGATCACCGAGCGCGCCTCGGGCCAGAGCGCAGAGGGATCGCCGCGCCACTGTGTGCGCTCTGCCATCCAGCCCATCTGCCCGTGGTAGCCAGCCTCCAGAAACGCCGCCAGACGCCCCGCCGCCTCCGGCACGTCCCATGGGCGGCAGACACGGCAGGCGGCAAAGCCCACCTCCGCGGCTTCGCGCACCAGGCGCTCCTTCAGATCGTCCACCTGCGTCCCTCTTCGTCTAGACGAAAAAATCCCGGGGGTGAGGCGCGCCAGCGCCGAGGGGGCAGCGCCCCCCCACTGCCGCGGCCAAACCGGGTACCGGGCCTCAGAAGTCGAGGTCGGCGTAATGCGCCGGCTGCGGGAAGCCGGGGATCTGGTCGGCGAGGATCGAGCGGAAGGCCGGGCGCGACTTGATCTTGGCGTACCAGTCCTTGACCACCGCCGAGCGGTTCCAGTCCACATCCGAGATGTAATCGAGCGATGACAGATGCGCGGCGGCGGCAAAATCGGCCAGCGTCATCACATCGCCCGCCAGCCAGCGCCGGTGATCGAGCAGCCACGCCATGTAATCGAGGTGATACTTGATCGCCTTCGCCCCGGCCTTGACGTTCTTGCTGTCGGGAAAGCCGGTCTTCATGATCTTCTTGTTCACCCGCTCGTAGAGCAGCTTCGAGGTGACCTCGTTGTGGAACTTGTCGTCGAACCAGCCGACCAGCCGGCGCACTTCGTAGCGCGCGTCGGGCGAGCGCGGCAGCAGCGCCGGCTCGGGATATTTCTCTTCGAGCCATTCGCAGATCGCGGCGCTTTCGGCCATGGTCTTGCCGTCGATGCGCAGCACCGGGACCTTGGCCGCCGGGTTGCGGCGCAGGAAATCCGCGTCCTGCTCCCAGTAGCGTTCCTCGACCAGCTCGCATTCGATCTTCTTCTCGGCGAGGCTCAGGCGAACCTTGCGGCAGAACGGCGAAAGCGGCACGTGGTAAAGCTTGGCCATATAGAAATGCGGCTCCGGATGCTGTGGGAAATCTCTCGCCTGTTTGCCGCGAAAGCGGCGCCGATACAACAGGGCATGCGGACACGGGCGGGTGATGGCCGGAGCAGCCGTGCCGCGCGCCACATTCCGCGGCGCTGCGGCGAGCGGGTTTTGGGGGCGCTGCCCCCGCCGCGCTGCGCGCGCCTCCCCCGGCGTATTTGCCAAGAGAAGAAGCCCGCGGCTCAGCCGTCTTCGAAACACCCCGCCCGGCCGTCTCGGGCGATGGTCGCCGCACCGTCGCGGATCTGCGCGGCGCGGCGCTCGACGAAGTTCGACGGGCGGGCGGCGGAGCGGTCCTTGGGGTCGGGCAGGATCGCCGCCAGCCGCGCCGCCTGCGCCGCGCTCAGTTCGGCTGGCGCGACGCCAAAATAATGCCGCGCGGCCGCGTCGACGCCGAAAACACCCGCGTCGAACTCGGCGATGTTCATATAGACCTCGAGGATACGCCGCTTCGGCCAGAGCGCCTCCATCAGCGGGGTGATCGAGGCTTCCAGCGCCTTGCGGGGCCAGCTGCGCCCCTGCCAGAGAAAGGCGTTCTTCACCACCTGCTGGCTGATCGTCGAGGCGCCGCGGTTGCCCCCCTCGGCGATGGCCGCGCGGATCGCGCGCATGTCAAAGCCCCAATGGGTGCAGAAATTCGCGTCCTCGGCAGCCACCAGGGCCCGCATCATCACCGGCGCCACGTCTTCCGCATCGGCCCAATCGTAGGCCACCGGCGCGCCCAGCCGGCGCCCCTCGCTCCACATGTAGAAGGTGCCCGGCGGATTGATGAACCGGTAGCTCAACACCGCCAGAACCACCAGCGCCACCAGCAGCAGCGCCGTCTGCACCGCCCGCCGCAGCAGCGCGCGCAGCGGCCGGGGCCGCGGTGCCGCCCTGCCCGCCTTTGCGGTTTTGCCGGTTTTCTTCGATTTGCCTGTGGTCTTTTTTGCTGCTCGCGCCATGAGGCCAGACTTACACGTGGCGGCGCGCGCGGGAAAGCATCTCGCGCCGTGCTGGAACGGAAACGCCCGGGCCTATGGCCCGGGCGCTGCGGTTCTGGTAGGCGGCTGCGGATTACTCCGCCGGCACCGCCATGTCCTGCTCGATGCCCAGCGGATGGGCGATCTTGTTGAGCATCTCCTTGGGGCAGACCTGCAGGAAGTTGCCTTTCTCGGTCTCCCAGTTCTGCAGGATATCCAGCGCCTTGCGGCTGCCCGTCTCCTGCGCGTGGCGCTCGATCAGCCCCTTCATCTCGGCTTCCCAGTACTCTTCGCGCACCGGGCAGGACACGAGGCTCTCCATGTTCATCAGGTCCCCTGCGAGGCCCTCGGGATCATAGAGATACGCCATGCCGCCGGTCATGCCGGCCCCGAAGTTGGCGCCGATCGGGCCGAGGATGACGGCGACACCGCCGGTCATATACTCGCAGCCGTTGGTGCCGCAGCCCTCGACCACCACCTGCGCGCCCGAGTTGCGGACCGCGAAGCGCTCGCCCGCCTTGCCGGCGGCAAAGAGGTAGCCGTCGGTGGCGCCGTAGAGCACGGTGTTGCCGATGATCGTGTTGTCGGACGCGGTCAGCGGCGACATCATCGGCGGACGCACCACGATGGTGCCGCCCGACAGGCCCTTGCCGACGTAGTCGTTGGCATCGCCCGACACTTCCAGCTTCAGCCCCGGCGCCGCGAAGGCCCCCAGAGACTGGCCAGCCGAGCCGGTGAGCTTCACGTGCAGATGGTCGGGCTGCAGCGCGTTGCGCATGCCGAACTTGCTGACGATGTGGCTCGAGGTGCGCGTGCCCACGGTGCGGTGCGTGTTCTGCACCGCGTAGGACAGTTGCATCTTCTCGCCGTCCTCGAGGAAGCGGCTGCCGTCCCGGACGATCTCGGCGTCGAGCGTGTCGAGCACCTCGTTGCGGCCCTTGTTGCGGTCGTAGACGATGTCGTCCGCGCCATCGACACGGATCAGCAGCGGGTTGAGGTCGAGATCGTCGAGATGCTCGGCGCCGCGGCTGACCTGGCTCAGCAGGTCGGCACGGCCGATCACATCGTTCAGCGAGCGCGCGCCGATGGAGGCGAGAATCTCGCGCACCTCGGTGGCGTAGAAGGTGATCAGGTTCACCACCTTCTCGGCGTTGCCGGTGAACTTGTCGCGCAGTTCCGGGTCCTGAGTACAGACGCCCACCGGGCAGGTGTTCGACTGGCACTGGCGGACCATGATGCAGCCCATGGCGATCAGCGCGGCGGTGCCGATGCCGAACTCCTCGGCGCCGAGCATCGCGGCCATGACGATGTCACGCCCGGTGCGCAGCCCGCCGTCGGTGCGCAGCGTCACGCGGCCGCGCAGCTTGTTCATCGCCAGAACCTGATGCGCCTCGGTAAGCCCCATTTCCCACGGCAGACCCGCGTATTTGATCGAGGTCGCCGGCGAAGCACCGGTGCCGCCGTTGTGGCCCGAGATCAGGATCACGTCGGCCTTGGCCTTCGCCACGCCCGCAGCGATCGTGCCGACGCCCGAGGAGGCCACCAGCTTCACCGTCACCTTGCAGCGCGGGTTGATCTGCTTGAGGTCGTAGATCAGCTGCGCCAGATCCTCGATCGAGTAGATGTCGTGGTGCGGCGGCGGCGAGATCAGCGTCACACCCTTGGTCGAATGGCGCAGCTTGGCGATCAGGTCGGTGACCTTCATGCCGGGCAGCTGGCCGCCCTCGCCGGGCTTGGCGCCTTGGGCGACCTTGATCTCAAGCTCTTCGCAGTGGTTCAGATACTCGGCGGTCACACCGAAGCGCCCCGAAGCCACCTGCTTGATCTTCGCCGAGGGGTTGTCGCCGTTGGGCTCGGGCACGAAGTGTGCCGGATCCTCGCCGCCCTCACCGCTGTCGGACTTGGCGCCGATGCGGTTCATCGCCACGTTCAGCGTCTTGTGCGCCTCGGGCGACAGCGCGCCGAGCGACATGCCGGGGGTGACAAAGCGCTTGCGGATCGAGGTGATGCTTTCCACCTCTTCGAGCGGGATCGCGTTGCCCATCGGCTTGAAGTCCAGCAGGTCGCGCAGGTGGATCGGCGGGTTGGCCCGCATCGCCTTGGAGTAGGTCTTCCACAGCTCGTAGCTCGACTTGTTGCAGGCCGCCTGCATCAGGTGCATCGACTGCGCGCCCCAGGCGTGGGTCTCACCCGACTTGCGGGCCTTGTAGAAGCCGCCGATCGGCAGCACGTCGCGGCCGCCCTTGAAGCCAAGCGCGTGCACCTCTTCCGCCTTCTGCTGGATGCCGTGCACACCGATGCCCGAGATCCGCGACAGCATGCCGGGGAAATACTCGGCGCACATGGCGCGCGACAGGCCCACGGCCTCGAAGTTGAGACCGCCGCGGTAGGACGAGATCACCGAGATACCCATTTTGGACATGATCTTCAGCAGGCCCTGATCGATCGCCTCGCGGTAGCGCGCGACGTTCTCGGTCAGCGAACCGTCCAGCAGGCCACGCTCGATGCGGTCGGCGATGCTGTCCTCGGCCAGATAGGGGTTCACGATGGTCGCGCCGCAGCCGACGAGAACCGCGAAGTAATGCGGATCGATGCATTCCGCCGAGCGCACACCCAGCGAGCAGAACGTCCGCAGGCCCTTCTTGGTCAGCCAGCTGTGCACCGCCGAGGTGGCGAGGATCATCGGCATGGCGACTTTGCCGTCGCCCTGATGGTGATCGGTCAGCACGATGTGGCCACCGCCCGAGCGCACCGCGTCCTCGGCCTCGGCCCGGATGCGCGCCAGACCGTCACGCAGCGCGCCTTCGCCGGCACCGGCGGGGAAGGTACAGTCGATCTCGACCAGCCCGGCGTTGAAATGGCGGGTCAGCTCGTCGAATTGCGCGTTGCCGACGAAAGGCGTGTCGAGCACGAGAATCTCGGTCTGCGACGAGCTCTCGTCGAGCACGTTCTTGAGGTTGCCGAAGCGGGTCTTCAGCGACATCACCCGGAATTCGCGCAGGCTGTCGATCGGCGGGTTGGTCACCTGGCTGAAGTTCTGCCGGAAGAAGTGGCTGAGCGGGCGGTACTTCTTGGACAGAACCGCCGACGGCGTGTCGTCGCCCATCGAGGCGAGCATTTCCTTGCCGTCCTCGGCCATCGCCGACAGCGACTGCTCCAGTTCCTCGATGCTGTAGCCCGCCGCGATCTGGCGCTTGCGCAGCTCACCGCCGGTGAACAGCGGCTTTTCGGCCACTTTGCCGAGGCTCTCGTCCAGCTCGGTGATCTTGCCGACCCAGTCGCCGAACGGCTGGCTGCCAGCCAGACGATCCTTGATTTCGGTGTCGTGGTAGAGCTTGCCCTCTTCCATGTCGACGGCGATCAGCTGGCCCGGGCCAAGCGCGCCCTTTTCGCGCACGGTGGATTCGTCCACCGGCACCATGCCCGCTTCCGAGCCGGCGATCAGCAGCCCGTCGCCGGTGACGACGTAGCGCATCGGGCGCAGGCCGTTGCGGTCGAGACCGCCGCAGACCCAGCGGCCATCGGTCATCGCCAGCGCGGCCGGGCCGTCCCACGGCTCCATCACCGAGTTGACGTAGGAATACATGTCCAGCCACGCCTGCGGCAGTTCCACCGCCTGTTTCGACCACGCCTCGGGGATCAGCATGGTCTTGGCCATCGGCGCGTTGCGCCCGGCGCGGACCAGCACTTCGAACACCGCGTCGAGCGCGGCAGAGTCCGACGCCCCATGCGCGATGATCGGCTTGATGTCCTCTGCCATCTCTCCGAAGGTCGCCGAGGCCATGCGGATCTCGTGCGACTTCATCCAGTTGGTGTTGCCCTTGATGGTGTTGATCTCGCCGTTGTGGGCAAGCATCCGGAAGGGCTGCGCCAGCCACCATTGCGGGAAGGTGTTGGTGGAATAGCGCTGGTGGTAGATCGCAAAGGCGCTTTCGAAACGCTCGTCCTGCAGGTCCGGGTAGAACACAGCGACCTGCTCGGCCAGCATCATGCCCTTGTAGATGATCGACCGGCACGACAGCGAGGCGATATAGAGCCCACCCACGCCAGCGGCAGCCGCGGCTTTCTCGATGCGGCGACGGATGACGTAAAGCTCGCGCTCAAAGGTTTCCTCGTCGACGCCCTTGGCGTTGGAGATGAGGATCTGTTCGATCTCGGGGCGGGTCGCATTGGCCTTCTCGCCAAGGCACTCCACGCTCACCGGCACGTGGCGCCAGCCATAGATGTAGTGACCCATGCGCAGCACTTCGGTCTCGACGATGGTCCGGCAGGTCTCCTGCGCGGCAAAGTCGGTGCGCGGCAGGAACACCTGACCGACGGCCATCAGCTCGTCCTTGCGCGGCGCGTGGCCGGTGCGCTCGATCTGGTCGTAGAAGAAGCTGACGGGGATCTGCACGTGGATGCCCGCGCCATCGCCGGTCTTGCCGTCGGCGTCGACCGCGCCGCGGTGCCAGATGGCTTTCAGCGCGTCGATGCCCGCCTCGACAACCTTGCGCGACGGTTTCCCGTCGATGGAGACGACAAGGCCGACACCGCACGAAGAGTGTTCATGCTCTTCGCGGAACAGGCCGTTCTCCTCCATCCACTTGCGCTTGGCTTCCTCTGCGGCAACCCAGTTTGCGTCGAAAGTGGTCATGGCTTAGCACCTCCATGGAAGGCCGCGGCAGCGGCCGGGATACGTGGCTGGCGCGACACGCGCGCCGAATGAAATGGCGCGATGTCGCGCCGGAATTCTTGGTGGCGGCTCAGGCGCCGCTCACATCCGCACCGAACTTCTTAAGCGTCTCGGCGCGGGTGTAGGTCGCATGGCCCCCGGAAAGCGCCCAGCTGTCGGGCTTTTCGTCCGAGAAGATCTCGCTCTTCATCTCGAACCCGTTGCCGTCATCCAGCAGCCCCAGACAGACCTCATACTCACCTGCCCCGTCGACGCCCTTGTCGAAGCGATACCACAACACCGAACCGCAGGTGCCGCAGAAGTGCCGCGAGGCCCAGGACGAGCTGCGGAAGCTGCGGATCGCCTCGGCGCCCTCGATCTCGATGGCCGCCTCGGGCACGTTCACCGCGAACAGCGCGGAGCCGGCCCAGCGGCGGCACTGCTCGCAATGGCAGACGCCGAAGTTGCCGAACTCGGTCACCGTGAAGCGCACCGCGCCGCACAGGCAATGTCCGGTCTTCTGCGTCATGCTCCGATCCTTTTCTCGGCGAAGGTCGGCAGGGCTGACCTTTCTTTGCGGCGGGTCTCAGGGGGGCGCACGCCCCATGCGCATGGTTTGTGCATGGGATGTGCATTGGCTGAGCGGGGCTTATTCAGCGGCGATCGCCGCCACCTTGTCGAAGTCCTTGAGCACATGCTCGGCGCAATCGCGGCCGTCACGGATCGCCCAGACCACAAGGCTCGCGCCGCGCACGATGTCACCCACGGCATAGACGCCGGGCAGCGCGGTACGGCCCGAGGTGAACTCGGCCTTGATGGTGCCCCAGCGGGTCACTTCCAGTTCGGGCGCGCCCCACAGCGTCGGCAGTTCCTCGGGCTCGAAACCAAGCGCCTTGATCACCAGATCGGCAGGCTCTTCGTAGTCGCTGCCATCGATCAACTCGGGCGACTGGCGGCCCGTGGCGTCGGGCAGGCCGAGGCGCATGCGCTGCACCATCACCGCTTCGACAGCCTCGTCGCCCTTGAAGCCCTTGGGCGCGGTCAGCCATTCGAACTGCACGCCCTCTTCTTCGGCGTTGGCGGTCTCGCGCTGCGAGCCGGGCATGTTGGCGCGGTCGCGGCGGTAGAGGCATTTCACGCTCTCTGCACCCTGACGGATCGCGGTGCGCAGGCAGTCCATGGCGGTGTCGCCGCCGCCGATCACCACGACGCGCTTGCCCTTCGCGTTGAGCTCGCCGCTTTCGTACTCGGGCACGGTGTCGCCGAAGTTGGCGGTGCGGTTCGAGGCGGTGAGATAGTCGATCGCCTTGACGATGCCCTTGGCACCCGCACCGGGGCCACGCAGGTCGCGCGACTTGTAGACGCCGGTGGCGATGATCACCGCGTCGTGCTGATCGCGGATCTCGTCAAAGCTCATGTCGCCGCCGACATTGCAGTTGAAGACGAAGCGCACGCCGCCGTCCTCGAGCTGCTTGATACGGCGCATTACCACGTCCTTCTCGAGCTTGAAGCCCGGGATGCCGTAGGTCAGCAGGCCGCCGCCGCGGTCGTAGCGGTCATAGACAGTGACCTGCACGCCGGCGCGGCGCAGCATGTCAGCCGCGGCAAGACCGCCGGGGCCCGCGCCAATGATGCCAACGCTTTCGTCACGCTCCGCCACGGGTGCCGGGGGTTTCACCCAGCCCTGCTCCCACGCGGTGTCGGTGATGTATTTTTCGACAGAGCCAATGGTCACGGTTCCGTGACCGGACTGTTCGATCACGCAGTTGCCTTCGCACAGACGGTCCTGCGGGCAGATGCGGCCGCAGATCTCGGGGAAGGTGTTGGTGGCCTGGCTGATCTCGTAGGCTTCTTCCAGACGGCCGGTCGCTGTGAGGTTCAGCCAATCGGGAATGTTGTTGTGCAGAGGGCAATGCGACTGGCAGTACGGCACACCGCACTGGCTGCAGCGGCTCGCCTGCTCCTCGGCCTTGGCCTTTGCGAACTCAGCGTAAATTTCGTCGAAGTCGTGGCTACGGACACTCGCCTCCCGCTTCTCGGGCATGTCGCGCTCGATCTTCACGAATTTCAGCATGGGTTGCTTTGCCATGATGCCTTGTCTCCAAGCAAATCAATCGGTCGGGCTTCATTACATAAGGTCCGATCCGAATAAAAGTCAGAGGTATTGACCTATATTGATAAAAATTTCCCCGAAGCCGCCAGCGGCAGCTGTTCTTGACCGGGAAATAGGTCCGATATCGGACCAATTTCCCTCTTTCCCCCTGAAAACCAAGGGCCTAAGACGATATGGATTATTTCAGCGGAGTGCAGATTACATGCCCCTGACGCAACTGATTATCCTCGCCCTCATCCAGGGTATTACCGAGTTTCTCCCGATTTCCTCCTCCGGTCACCTGATTCTTCTGCCGAATCTCACCGGCATGCAGGATCAGGGCCAAGTCATCGATGTCGCGGTCCATGTGGGCACGCTCTTCGCCGTCGTGCTGTATTTCTGGTCAGACGTGAAGACAGGCCTCGCGGGCGTGCCGCGCATGCTCACCGGCAAGATCGACACGCCCGGCTCAAAACTCGCCTTCCTTCTGGCCGTGGCCACCGTTCCGGTCATTCTCATCGGGCTCATCCTCAGTGTCACGGGCCTGTCGGACATGCTGCGCTCGGTCGCCGTGATCGGCTGGACCATGCTGATCTTTGGCATCGTGCTGTGGTGGGCCGACCAGAAAGGCCCGCAGATGAAGACCGAAGAAGACTGGAACCTGAGCGACGCGATCAAGCTGGGTCTGTGGCAGGCGGTCGCGCTGATCCCCGGCACCTCGCGCTCGGGCATCACCATCACCGGCGCGCGGCAGATGGGCTACACCCGCCACGACGCCGCCAAGATCGCCATGCTGATGTCGATCCCCACGATCTTTGCCTCGGGCGTGCTGCTGGGCGCAGAGGTGATCGGCACCGCCGATGCACAGGCCGCCAAGGACGGTGCGATCGCCGCCGCCTTCGCATTCGTCGCGGCGCTGCTGGCGCTGACATTGATGATGCGGCTGCTGCGCTCGGTCAGCTTCACGCCGTACGTAATCTACCGGGTGATCCTCGGGATCATTCTGCTGGTCTACGCGTACAGCTGAATGCCCGCTTGGGCGCCACTTGGGGGACCGCTGGAATTGGGGAGCCCCGGAGTTCGGGGAAACTCCGGGGCTGTTGACCTACCCGGGACCGGCGGGGGAGCCGGCAGGGACAGATATGGGGCACGTCAACCTCGCTCGTCTTCACAGCTGCGCGACGGCGCGATATCTTGCAGCTAATTCAGGCTTTTCCGCCTTTGCAACGAACGGGTTGTGTCCGCGCGGATTCCCGCCAAGGTCGTGTCGCCGTAACGGCGAAAACCCGCCGACAGACCTGTTTCAAACGCGATGATAAGGACTTCCGGCAAGGATCGACGCAGCGCGGTACAATTGCTCTGAAAGCATCACCCGCACCAGCATGTGTGGCCAGACCATCTGCCCGAAGCTGAGCGCCATGTCCGCCTCGGCGCGCAGCGCCGGATCGATCCCATCCGCCCCACCGATAACGAAGGCCAGATCGCCGACGCCCTGATCACGGAATCCGGCAACCTTCTGGGCGAAATCGGGCGAGCTCACCAGCCTGCCCCGCTCGTCAAGCACGCACAGCTTGGCACCGGCGGGGATCGCCTTGCGCAGCAGCGCCGCCTCGGCTGCCATCCCCCCGCCCTTGCGGTCCTCCACTTCGACAACGTTCACCGGTCCAAGGCCAAGCGCCCGCCCGGTGCGGTCGAACCGCTTGAGGTAATCGTCAATAAGGTCGCGCTCGGGGCCAGACCGAAGCCGGCCCACGACGCAGAGATGCACGCGCATGAACGCTCCGTCAGGTCGCGCTCTGGGTCACCTTGCCCAGCGGCATCCACATCTTCTCGAGCTGGTAGAACTCGCGGACCTCGGGGCGGAACACGTGGACGATCACATCGCCGGTGTCCACCAGAACCCAGTCGCCCGTTTCCTCGCCTTCGGTCTTGGCGAGGACGCCCAGCTCGTGCTTCAGATCCTCGGCGAGCTTCTCGGCGATCGATGCCACCTGCCGCGAGGAGCGCCCCGAGCAGATCACCATGTGATCGCAGACAGAGGTCTTGCCGCGCAGATCAATCTGCACGACTTCCTCGGCCTTGTTGTCGTCGAGAGACTTGAGGACGGCGGCAAGGATCTGCTCGCTCGTGACCTCGGTTTGGGTCAGCCCCGTCATGGGCATCCCCGCATCAGCGGCACCAGCCGCATCGGCAGTAACAGACAGGACAATGTCCTCCTTGGTTGCGCACGCCGAATGTAACCCCGGCGCAGGGCATGATCTAAAGATAGCATCGCGAGGCCGTTTTCTCAACGGCGCGGGGAAAGACAGCCCTTTAGACAAGCCAGCCGGCTGAATCAACGCCTGAATCGGCGAGGCGCCCATGCGCCCCGCGCAATTCGCACAGGCGGCGACTCACGCGCCCCAGGGAATCCACACGGTCTGCACCTCGGTCGCGGCCTCGAGGAAGGCATGCCCCTCCCCGTCCGCCGCCATCCAGTCGCGGCCCTTACCGCCGTTCACCCAAGCGCGCTTGAGGTTGCCCGCCGCGCCTGCCTCGATCGCCTTGGACAGATCGGAGGACGAGAAACTCCACACCGCCTCCACGTCCATGTGGCTGGCCAGCGTCGGCGCGAGGTCTTCGTGCGGACCGGTGAGGATGTTGACCACCCCGCCCGGCAGATCGGATGTGTCGAGCACCTGATAGAAATCCGTCGCCGCCAACGGGAAGGGTTCGGAGGCAACCAGCACAACGCGGTTGCCCATGGCGATGGCCGGCGCCATGACCGAGACAAGCCCCAGAAGCGGCGCCTCGTCCGGGCAGAACGCCCCGACCACGCCGGTGGGTTTGCGCAGTGAGAGCGCGGTGCCGCGCAGCGGCACGGGCTTCACCGCCCCCTCGTATTTGTCGGCCCATGCCGCATAGGTGAACAGCCGATCGACCGAGGCCTCAACCTCCGCCGCGCCGCCCTTGCCGCCCGTCATGGCATCAATCCGGGCGGCGAATTCGCCGGCGCGCGCCTGCAGGTTCTCGGCGATGAAATAGATCACCTGCGCGCGGTTGTGCGCCGTGGCAGCAGACCAGCCCGCCGCACCTCGCGCCGCCTCCACGGCATTGCGGATGTCCTTGCGCGACGAGATCGGCGCTTGCCCCAACAGCTTGCCCTTCTTGTCGTAGATGTTCTGCGCATAGCCACCATCGGGCCGCGCCTGCTTGCCACCGATGTAAAGCTTGGCGGTGCGGTCGACGTCCTGCGGCTCCGCCGTCTCGCCCGCAAAGGCCTCGACCTTCTTCAGCGCCTTCGCCTTGCCGGCGGGCTTGGTGTAGGCGGTCAGCCCCTCCCAGCCGCCTTCGCGACCGAACCCGCTCTCGCGCAGCCCGCCGAATGGCGCCGCCGCGTCGAACATGTTGCCGCCGTTGATCCAGACCACACCTGCTTCGAGCTTCGGCGCCACGTCGAGCGCGGTGTTGATATTCTCGGACCAGACCGAGGCCGCCAGCCCGTAGCGGGTGTTGTTGGCGATCTGCACCGCCTCGGCGGGGGTGCGGAAAGTGGTCGAGACCAGCACCGGGCCGAAGATTTCTTCCTGCATTAGCACTGAGGCCGGCGCGAGGCCGGTCACCAGCGTCGGCGCGTAGAAGCAGCCTTCCGGCGCAGCGCAGCTCTGATAGACCGCGCCCTCGCCGTCCGCCTTGGCCATCAGCGCTTCGATCCGGGCCTTCTGTTTGGGGTCGACGATGGCCCCAATGTCGATGCATTTGTCGAGCGGATCGCCGATACGCAGCTTGGCCATCCGCGCCTTGAGCTTTTCATAGAAGCGCTCGGCGATGCCTTCCTGCACGAGCAGGCGCGAGCCAGCGCAGCACACCTGTCCTTGGTTGAACCAGATGGCGTCCACCAGCCCTTCGACCGCACTGTCGAGATCGGCGTCCTCGAACACCACATAAGCCGACTTGCCCCCCAACTCGAGCGTCAGGGACTTGCCGCTGCCGGCGGTGGCGGTGCGGATCTTGCGGCCAACTTCGGTCGACCCGGTGAAGGCGATCTTGTCGACCTCGGCACCGACGATCATCTCGCCCACCGCGCCGTCGCCGGTGACGATGTTCACCACGCCTTTCGGCAGACCGGCCTGCTGGCACAGATCGGCAAAGCACAGTGCCGTGAGCGAAGTCCATTCGGCTGGCTTCAGCACCACTGTGTTGCCCATGGCCAGCGCCGGCGCGACCTTCCACGCCAGCATCAGCAGCGGGAAGTTCCACGGCACGATCTGCCCGCAGACCCCCAGCGGTTCCTGACCGGGCAGTTCCTTGTCCATCAACTGCGCGCAGCCTGCGTGATAGTAGAAGTGCCGCGCCGCCAGCGGGATATCGATATCACGGCTCTCGCGGATCGGCTTGCCGTTGTCGAGGGTTTCCAGCACCGCCAGCAGGCGCGCGTGCTTCTGCACCAGCCGCGCCAGCGCGTAAAGGAAACGCGCCCGACCCTTGCCACCCATCTTCGCCCAGCCCGGCTGCGCCGCGCGTGCCGCCTTCACCGCCGCGTCGACGTCGCCCTGCGCCGCCTGCGTCACCTCGGCCAGCACCTCGCCGGTGGCCGGGTTGCGGCTCTCGAAGGTCTCGCCCGCTTTGGTGAATTCGCCATCGATGTAGCAGCCAAAGCGCGAGCCCTGGTCGACAATCCACGTCAGCGCATCCGCGGCGCTCTCGGGGGCCGGTCCGTAGTCCATGCTCTCGAAAATCTCTTTCACGCCCATTTCAGTGTTCTCCAAATACGCAGACGCGCCATCAACCAGCGGCGTGGCGCCAGGAGGCCGAGTAGGCCCCGGTCACATGGTGTTCCAATTGCCGCTCGATGTCGCCCAGCAGCGAGGAAGCGCCAAAGCGATAGAGGTCGGGCTGCAGCCAGCGATCGCCCAGCTCTTCCTTGACCAGCGCAAGATAGGTCACCGCATCCTTGGCCTTGGAAATGCCGCCCGCAGGCTTGTAGCCAACCCGGTAGCCGGCCTCTTCAAAGTACTCGCGGATCGCCCGCATCATCACGAGGCTCACCGGCAGCGTGGCGTTGACGCTTTCCTTGCCGGTGGAGGTCTTGATGAAATCCGCGCCCGCCATCATGCAAACCATCGAGGCGCGCGCGACGTTCTGCAGCGTGCCCAGCTCGCCGGTGGCGAGGATCGCCTTCACATGCGCCTCACCGCAGGCCTCCCGGAACGCGCGCATCTCGTCGTAGAGTGCCTGCCAATCGCCGGTCAGCACGTGGCGGCGCGAGATGACGATGTCGATCTCCCGCGCACCCGCCTTCACGCTCTCAGTGATCTCGGCCACGCGCAGGTGGAACGGCGACAGCCCCGCCGGGAAGCCCGTTGAAACCGCCGCCACGGGGATGCCGGTGCCCTCAAGCGCCTGCACCGCCGGGGCGATCATGTCGTGATAGACACAAACCGCGCCGGTGGTCAGCCCTTCCAGCCCCAGCGCCTCGAGGATATCCGCGCGCACCGGCTGGCGCGCCTTGGCGCAGAGCCGCGCCACCCGGCCCGGCGTGTCGTCGCCCGACAGTGTGGTCAGGTCGATGCAGCTGATGGCGCGCGCCAGCCACGCCGCCTGATAGTCCTTCTTCACCGACCGGCGGCCCGGCAGGCTCGCGGCACGTCGCTCGATCGCCGAGCGGTTGGCGGTGCAGCGCATCACCAGGTCCATATCCAGCGGCATGCCGGGATTGCGGGGCTCGTGGACCTGCGGCAGCAGGCTGGTTTCGTCTCGGGTCATCGTCTCAGACATGGATCACATCCTCCGGGATGAAGGGTCGCATGAGCCCCTCCTGCGGGCAAGCTAGCGCAGAAGCGGGCGAGGTCAGCGGATACGGTGCGACAGCCAGCGCAGAAAGGCGTTCTTCTGCGGGCGCAGCAGTTCAAGATGCAGGATGCGCGGCTTCGGCGCATCGGACCAGATCAGTTCCGACGCAAAGAAGACGCGCTTGTTGAATTGCGGGGTGAAGGCATAGAATTTCACGTCCGAGCGCCACAGCGCCTCGCGAAAGCTCGGCTGATCGATCTTCATGCCAGAGGCTCTGAAGCTCTCGGCCCAATCGGCGAAAAGCTCCAGCACGGCCGGTGTCTTGCGATAGAGCAAAACGCCGGTGTTGATCTCGGGAAAGCTCTCCGGCAGGTCCTCACGGATCGGTTTCTGATGCCGCGGCCGATGCCACAGGATCACCTGCGTGCCGCAAATCTCGTATTTGCGCAGCAGGTCGAAGAAGCTGCCCAGATCGGCACGCACGATGGTGTCATTGTCGAGAAAGAGGCTCTCGTCATAGGGGCTTTCGCCCAGCACATTAACCTTGGGGCGCTTCAGCCCCTCTGGGATGTAGAATGCCTGATCAAAGCCCGAGACATCGTCGCCGTCCTTGCACCAGATCGCCGTACCAAGGTCGGGGTTGTGCTTCTTGACGCTCGCCGCCGACCGCCGCGCCACCTCGACGTGCTCACGCCCCCAAGCCACGTAGACCACCCCGCGACGTAGAGCGGTGTCTTTCTGCGCCATGCAAACCTCCGATACTCAGGCGCGACATAGGTGTTTGCTCGGGGTCTGTAAATCCGCGCACCCCGGCTCACCGCATGACAGACAAAAGGCGCGACTTTCGCGACATATCTCGCGAAGACAGAAGCCCGCCACACCTCGCCAGCCGCCTTCTTCTCTTCAAAAATACGCACAGCTCAACCTCTCCGCCCCCGGCCCGCTTGCCAATTCCCGGCGCCGCGGTGAAAGCTGCCCGCAAGGAGGAGCCAGCCATGATCGCCATCATCTTCGAGGTCATCCCCGCCACAGGGCGCAAGCAGGAGTATCTCGATATCGCCGCTACGATGCGCCCCATGGTCGAGCAGGTCGAAGGGTTCATTTCCGTCGAGCGGTTCCAGAGCCTCACCGATCCCGACAAGCTGCTCTCGATCAGCTTTTTCGAAAACGAGGCGGCGGTGGCCCGTTGGCGCAGCCTTGCAGCGCACCGCGGCGCTCAAAAGGCCGGTCGCGACGGCATCTTCGCGGACTACCGGCTGCGGGTGTGTCACGTTCTTCGCGACTACGGCATGGAAAATCGGGACGAGGCACCGCAGGACAGTCTCGCCACGCACGGCTGACGCCTCAAACGCAAACGCGGGCCCGAAGGCCCGCGTTGCCACGTCATTCCAATCCCGGCTCAGACGCCGGATTTCACGATCGCTTCGGCGAGGACCGGCACGGTCGTCTCGTTCAGCCCGGCGATGTTCAGGCGCGAGTCGCCAACCATGTAGACACCGTGGTCCCGGCGCATGGTCTCGACCTGCTCGGGCGTCGCGCCAAGTCGCGAGAACATGCCACGGTGCTGCGCGATGAAGCCGAACCGGTCGGACCCCGACAGGCGCTGCAGTTCCGATGCCAACTGCTCGCGCAGGCCCAGCATCGACAGGCGCACCGCTTCAAGCTCCGCGGCCCAATCAGCGCGCAGCTCGGGATCGGCCAGCACCATCGACACCAGACGCGCGCCGTGGTCCGGCGGGAACGAGAAGTTCTGGCGGTTGAGGTAGTTCAGCGTGCTCTGGTTGAGCTTCTGCGCGCCGGCGTCCTTGGCCACCGCCATAAGCAGGCCGGTGCGCTCGCGGTAGATGCCGAAGTTTTTCGAGCAGGAGGCCGCGATCAGGCACTCGGGCACCGAAGACGCCACGTGACGCACGCCCGCCGCATCCTCTTCCAGACCGTCGCCAAAGCCCTGATAGGCGATGTCGATCATCGGCGTGCCCTCTTTCTCGAGCAGCAGATCGGTGACCGCCTTCCACTGCGCGAGGTTGAGGTTGGCGCCGGTGGGGTTGTGGCAGCAGCCGTGCAGCAGCACCACGTCGCCCGGCATCACCTGATGCAGATCGGCGATCATGCCGACGAAATCGACACTGCGGGTCTCATTGTCGAAATAGCGGTAGGGGACGATTTCCAGCCCCATGTGCTTGAGGATCGACAGGTGGTTCGGCCAGGTCGGGTCCGACACGAAAACGCGGGCCTTGGGGTTGGCCTGCTTGATCATGTCAAAAGCCTGACGCACCGCGCCGGTGCCGCCCGGCGTCGCCGCCGCGGCCACGGTCTCGCGCGGGACGGCATCGCCCAGCACCAGATCGATCATCGCGTTCGAGAACGCGGGATCGCCCGCCAGCCCGGTATAGGCCTTGGTGGTCTCGGTCTCCCAGAGCTGCTTTTCCGCGGCCTTGATGGCGCGCATGACGGGCGTGTTGCCGCTGGCGTCCTTGTAGACGCCGACCCCGAGGTCGATTTTCTGCTCCCGCGGGTCTTCGCGGAAGGCCTGCATCAGCATCAGGATCTTGTCGGCGGGTTGCTCTTTCAGAGTCTCGAACATCAGTCCTCTCCGGTGGCGACGGGCAGCGTGGGGAATTGCCCCCACTCGCTCCAGGACCCGTCATAAAGGGCATGGTCGGTCTTTCCCATGCGTGTCAGGGCAAGGCTCAGGATCGCCGCGGTGACGCCCGAGCCGCAGGTCGTGATCGCCGGCTTCGACAGATCGACCCCTGCCGCCTCGAAAGCGGCGCGCAGCGCCTCGGGTGCCTTTAGCGTCTGGTCGGCGTTGAGCAGCACGGAAAACGGCACATTCTTGGAGCCGGGAATATGGCCGGCGCGCAGACCCGGTCGCGGTTCGGGCACATCGCCGCGGAAGCGCTCGGCACCGCGGGCATCGATGATCTCGTGATCGCGCAGCTTGGCGGCGGCCGAAACCTGCGTGACGTCCTTCACCAGATGGTTCTGCCGGCGCACCATCATGTGACGGTCACGGATGAGCGGCGGCAGATCCTCGATCTCGCGGCCTTCGGCCTGCCATTTCGGCAGCCCGCCGTCGAGCACGGCGATATCGTCGTGGCCCATCAGCTTGAACAGCCACCACACGCGCGCCGCGGAAAACAAACCGGCACCGTCATAGACCACGATCTGGTGGCCATCGCCGACGCCAAGCGCGCGCATGCGCGACATGAACTTGTCGACCGGCGGCACCATATGCGGCAGTTCCGAGCGCTGGTCGGACACCTCGTCGATGTCGAAGAACCGCGCGCCGGGAATATGCGCCGCCTCATACTCGGCTTTGGGATCGCGGCCCGAGCCCGGCAGATACCAGCTCGCGTCGAGCAGGCGCAGGTCCGGGTCCTTCAGGTGGCGCGCCAGCCAGTCAGTTGAAACCAGCGTCTTGGGATCGTCACTTGCCATTACCTCTCCCCGGGGCAGTCAGCATCGTGTCGTCTCTACGGTGCTCGCCGCGGACTGGCAACCCTGAGCCGCCAGGCCACGCGTGTTGCAGGGCGTCTTGCGTCTCAGCCGCGCTCTTTGAGCAGGCGCTGCTTCTGGCGGTTCCAGTCGCGTTTCGCCTCGGTCTCGCGCTTGTCGTGGTTCTTCTTACCCTTGGCGATGCCGATCTTCAGCTTAACGATGCCCTTGTGGTTGAAATACATGACCAGCGGCACGATCGTCATGCCCTTGCGCTGGGTCTCGTTCCACAGCCGCGCCAGCTCTTTTTTCGACACCAGCAGCTTGCGGCGGCGCCGCTCCTCGTGCGGAAACATCGCGCGGTTGTAGGGCGCGATATAAGAGTTCACCAGCCACAGCTCGCTCTCTTCCACCGCAGCGTAGCTCTCGGCAATGTTCGAGCTGTTCTCACGCAGGCTTTTGACCTCCGAGCCGGTCAGAACGATACCGCATTCGATATCGTCCTCGATCGCGTAATCGAAGCGCGCGCGCCGGTTCTCGGCGATGATCTTGTAGTTCGGGTCGGACTTCTGCTTGGCCATGATGGGTGCACATAGGGTCTGAGGGGCACTCTGTCCATATGGTGCCGTGCAGAATGGACCCGGCACACCAGCGATAGCGGCATCCAGAAAGGGAATAGAGGGGGCTCTGCCCCCGAGGCGCGGCGCGCCTCTCCCCCGGGATATTTGGGTCTAGACGAAGCGGCAGGCGTGTCTCTTGTGGTCTTCGTCTAGACCCAAATATCCCCGCCGGAGGCATCCGGACATGCCGGTCGCGCACCGTCCGGGCATGGGCGCGCCCTTCCCACAAGAACTTGCTCCTTTTTTCAGCGGTGCTAACAGAAGAGGCAAGGCGCGCGCGCGGCCCAGTCGCTTTGCGGTTCCGCACCCTCCGGCGCGCCAGTATCGACAGGAGAAAGACCCATGCCAGAGGACCGGCAGATGCAGCGATACCCCCGCAACATGATCGGCCACGGCCCCGACCGCCCCGACGCCAAATGGCCCGGCGGCGCGAAGATCGCCGTGCAATTCGTGCTTAACTATGAGGAAGGCGGCGAGAACAACGTCCTGCATGGCGATGCCGCCTCCGAAGCTTTCCTGTCGGACATCGCCGGGGCCGCACAATGGCCAGGCCAACGGCACTGGAACATGGAGTCGATCTACGAGTACGGCGCGCGCGCCGGCTTCTGGCGGCTGCACCGGCTGTTCACCGGCTACAACATCCCGCTGACCATCTACGGCGTCGCCACCGCGCTCGCGCGCTCGCCCGAGCAGGTGGAGGCGATGAAGGACGCGGGCTGGGAGATCGCCTCGCACGGCCTCAAGTGGGTCGAGCACAAGGACATGCCCGAGGAAGAAGAGCGCGCCGCCATCGCCGAGGCGATCCGCCTGCACACCGAGGTCGTGGGCGACCCGCCGCGCGGCTGGTACACTGGGCGCTGCAGCGAGAACACCGTGCGGCTCGTCGCGGAAACCGGCCAGTTCGATTATGTCTCGGACACCTACGACGACGATCTGCCCTATTGGCTGGAGGTCGGCGACCGGGACCAGCTGATCATCCCCTATACGCTCGAGGCCAACGACATGCGCTTCGCCACCTCGCCCGGCTGGATCGAGGGCGAGATGTTCTTTACCTACCTCAAGGACGCCTTCGACGCGCTGATCGTCGAGGGCGAGGCGGGCAAGCCGGCGATGATGTCGGTGGGTCTGCACTGTCGGCTGATCGGCCGTCCCGGCAAGATGATGGGGCTGAAGCGCTTCATCGATTACATCAGCGGCTTTGAGGGCGTGTGGACGCCGACGCGGCTGCAGATCGCCGAGCACTGGGCGCAGACGCATCCGCCGAAAAAGGGCCCGCGCCCCTCGACCATGGACCGCGAAACTTTCGTCGGCACTTTCGGCGGCATCGTCGAGCATTCGCCATGGGTCGCCGAGCGCGCCTTTGATCTGGAGTTGGGCGCTGCGCATGATCGCCCCGCCGGTCTGGCCAATGCCCTCGCCCGCGTGCTGCGCACCGCCAGCCGCGAGGAACGGCTGGGCGTCCTGCAGGCGCACCCCGACCTCGCCGGAAAACTGGCCGAGGCCAAGCGCCTGACCGAAGACAGCAGCGCCGAGCAGGCCAGCGCCGGGCTCGACGCACTGACCGACGCCGAACGCGCGCGGTTTACCCAGTTGAACGACGCCTATGTCGAGAAGCACGGCTTTCCCTTCATCATCGCGGTGCGCGACCACGACAAGGCGGGGATCCTTGCGGCCTTTGAACGTCGCATCGATCATGACACCGAGACCGAGTTTGCCGAGGCCTGCCGTCAGGTCGAACGCATCGCGCGGCTGCGGCTGGAGGCGATCCTGTGAGCGTCATGTCCCTGCCCCGAACCTACGCCTTCCCGCCCGCCGGCATGCCCCCGCGCGAGGACAACCCTCATGGCGCTGCGGTCTTCACCACCGCCTATGCCTTCATCCCCGCCGGCACTATGCGCGACATCGTCACCTCGCTGCTGCCGGGCTGGCAGAACGCCCGGGCGTGGATCATCGCCAAGCCGCTTTCGGGCTTTGCCGAGAGCTTCGCGCAATACGCGGTGGACCTGGCGCCCGGCGGCGGCAGCGATGCGCCCGAACCCGATCCGCAGGCACAGGCGGCGCTGCTGATCACCGAGGGCATGGCGCGGCTGAGCGTCGGCAGCGAGACCTTTGATCTGCGCGCAGGCCATGTGGTCTACCTGCCGCCCAGTTCCGGCTGGACGCTGTGGAACAGCGGCGAGCTGCCCTGCAAGTTTCACTGGATCCGCAAGCGCTGGGAGGCGGCGCCCGGGGTCTCGGTGCCACCGGTGATCGTCACCCATGACGATGAGGTGGCGATCAACTGGATGCCCGGCTGCGAAGAGCTTTGGGGCACGCAGCGGTTTTTCGATCCCGCCGATATCCGGCACGACTTTCACGCCAATATCGTCACCTTCGGCAAGGGCGGGCGCATCCCTTTCGCCGAGACCCATGTGATGGAGCACGGGCTCTACGTGCTGGAAGGGCGGGCGCGCTACCTGCTCAATCAGGATTGGGTGGATGTCGGTCCGGGCGATTTCATGTGGCTGCGCGCCTTCTGCCCGCAGGCCTGCATCGTCGAGGAAAGCGAGCGCTTCCGCTACCTGCTCTACAAGGACGTCAACCGCCACGTCTCGCTGGCACCCGTGGGAGCGGCACGATGAAGCAAGTCCTGATCAAACCGCTGACCGCAGAGGCATTCGCCCCCTTCGGCGAGGTGCTTGAAATCAATGGCGCGCCTGACAAGATCATCAACCAAGGGCTGTGCGGGCGGCACCACGACCGCGCCGCGATGGCCTTCGGGCCCGGCGGACGGGCGGGCATCAGCCTCTTCGACGCCGAGCCACGCGCCCTGCCCTACACGCTGGAGTTGGTCGAGCGACATCCCGAAGGCAGTCAGGCCTTCGTGCCGATGCACCAGAACGAATGGCTGGTGATCGTGGCCGAGCCGGGCGCAGGCGGCAACGCGACACCGGGAGAGGTGCATGCCTTTCTCGCCGCGCCCGGTCAGGGGATCAATTTCCACCGCGGCACATGGCACGGGGTGCTGACACCGCTGCATGCGCCCGGCCTCTTTGCCGTGGTCGACCGCATCGGCGAGACGCCCAACCTTGAAGAACACTGGCTGGAGGAGCCGCTGCTGATCACCCGGGGCTGAGCAAGGCCCCACCACCCCGCGCAAGCGCCCGGCAGAGGCGGCGGGTCATCTCATAACCACGACGCAACAACGACGAGGGAGACTATGGAATGACTGACGCAACCGCCCCCAAGGGCCACCCGATCGGCACGCCGGAACAGCTGAGCGATCCCAATTACATGCCGCCGCTCGGCAAGGCCGTGCCGCTGGGACTGCAGCATGTGCTGGCCATGTTCGCCTCAAACGTCACCCCGGCGATCATCATCGCCGGGGCGGCGGGTTTCGGCTACGGCTCGAACAGCCCCGACTTTCCCAACATGATCTACATGATCCAGATGGTGATGCTGTTTGCCGGCATTGCCACGCTGTTCCAGTCGATCGGCCTAGGCCCGGTGGGCGCGCGGCTGCCGATCGTGCAGGGCACCTCCTTTGCCTTTCTGCCAGTGATGATCCCGGCGGTCGCCGGACAGGGGGTGGCCGGGATGGCCGGGCTGATGACCGGCATCATGATCGGCGGCGTATTCCACTTCTGCCTTGGCTTCATCGTCACCAAGATCCGCCACGCCCTGCCGCCGCTGGTCACCGGGCTGATCGTGCTGATGATCGGGCTGGCGCTGCTGAAGGTGGGCATTCAATACGCCGCCGGCGGCGTGCCGAAGCTGGGCACCCCTGAGTTCGGCAGCCTTGCCATGTGGGCACCCGCGCTGGTGGTGATCCTCGTGACGCTGGCGGTGAAGTTCTTCACCCAGGGGCTCTTGTCGCTTTCGGCGGTGCTGGTCGGGCTGATCGCCGGCTACGTAGTGGCCTTTTTCATGGGGCAGGTCAGCTTTGCCAGCGTCGCCAACGCGCCGGTGTTCGAACTGCCCATGCCGTTCCGCTGGGGCATTGAATTCAACGCCGCGATCATCATCGGCATGTGCTTCATGGCGATCATCTCGGCGATCGAGACCGTGGGCGACGTCTCGGGCATCACCAAGGGCGGTGCTGGGCGCGAGGCGACCGACCGCGAGGTTGGCGGCGCCACCTTCGCCGACGGGCTGGGCTCGGCGGTGGCCGGGGTCTTTGGCGGGCTGCCCAACACTTCGTTCAGCCAGAACGTCGGGCTGATCTCGATGACCGGCGTGATGAGCCGCCATGTGGTGACCATCGGCGCGCTCTTCCTGATCGTCTGCGGGCTGGTTCCGAAAGTCGGGGCGGCAGTCTCGACGGTGCCGATCAATGTGCTGGGCGGCGCGGTGATCGTGATGTTCGGCATGGTCTGCGCGGCGGGGGTGAACATGCTCTCGGAGGTCGTGTGGAACCGCCGCAACATGGTGATCTTCGCCATCTCGCTGTCGGTGGGCTTCGGGCTGCAACTCGAGCCGTCGGCGCTGCAGCACCTGCCGCAGACGGCACAGGTGCTGCTGACCTCCGGCCTGTTGCCGGCGGCGGGGCTGTCGATCCTGCTCAACCTGTTGCTGCCGCAGGACATGCACTGAGCCCGATCAGGCGTCGTGGTCGGACTTAGTGGTCGTGCGTCGTGTTCTTGCGGCGCGCTCAGTCGTGTCGCCCACCCTGCCGCCACTCGCGGTTCCACGCGCTGTTGCGCTCGGCCCCTCGCTGCGCGCTGCGCCCAACCACGCGCCAGCCCGATTGCTCGAGGCACCGCACCGAAAACGCCTGCTCGCGGTCCTTGCCGAGCCGGACCGTGCTTTTGCACTGGTCCGGCAGCGCCTTTGTGCGGACGGCGGCGGCGCGCAGGCAGGAGCGAAGCAAGACATCACCGCGCGCTCCGCGCACCTCGCGCCGGCAGGCGCCGGGCAGCACGCCACGCAGCCCGGCTTCCGAACGCCGGTCGAAGCGGTCTCTCTTTGAGGGCTCAAAGCGGTAGGGGCGCGGCAGATGTGGCGCGGCGTCCGCTCTGCGGCTCTGCACCTGCGGGGTCTGCCGCTTTTTGTCATCGTCATCATCACGCGCATTGGCGCGCGCCTCGCTGACCGCCTTGCCGATCATGTAGACAACCGCCGCCGTGCCCAGCACTTTGGCCACATCCTTGGCATCGGCGGCGCGGGCTGATCCGGCGGCAATCCCGGTGACCGCCAGCGAGGCGGCAAGAATGGCGGCAATGAACTTTCTGGACATGGGCTGTCTCCTTCTGGGGGAACCTGAGCAAACCACGGCAGCCGCCGCGATCTATCCACTCCTCCCTCCGCCTCGGGAAAACAGGCAATATCCCCCTGATGTTATCGGATATCCGGCGCCTATCCGTCTGGGGCTATTGAATTGCCGCCGCGGCGCGCTCAGTCTTTGGCTATGAATACGCCGCTTGTCGCCCTTTCCCTTATCGCCGGTCTCGCCGCGTCCGCGGCGCAGGCACAGTGCTATGCGGAGTACAAGGCAAAGCAGGACGATCCGCTGCGCCTGCAGTACGGGATCGCATTGCTTCCCACACCCGAATGCCCGACAAAGAACACCGCCGCGGCGCAGCTGGAAATCCGGCTGGACCGCAACAACTGGACATTGCTGAGCATCGTCGGCCTGTCGGAGCAGGAACCCTCGGAAGAAAAGAAGACCAATGCCGGCGAGTTCTATCTCCGCTACTGACGCGCGCCGCACCGGCGGGCGGATCGTTACCTTCGGCATTCTTGCCATAGTCGCGCTGCTGGCCCTTGCAGGCGGGCTGCTGATGCTGACCCTGCCCGACGGCAACGCCTTCAACGCCCGCGTCGAGCGCATCTTCGTTGAGCACGATCTCACCGCGCAGGCCGAGGTGAAGCTGCTGGAGATCCTCGCGCTCTCGGGCACCGCCTTTGCCGACACTCTGGCCAGCTACCGCATGGTGATCTTCGTGCTGCTGATCTTTGCCGCCGCGATGCTGGTCGCGGCGCTGGTGTTTCTGGTGATGCTGGCGGGGATGAACAGGCGCATGGCGCAGATCGAGCGCTCGGGCATTCAGGTCAGTTCTCTGATCATCAGCCGCGAAGAGAATATGGTCTACCTCAACACCATGGGCTTCAAACTGACCCCGGCGATGATCGAGACCCTTTCGGTGCTGGCCGAGGCGCGGATGGACGACGAGATGCTGAGCGGCGCGCAGATTGAGGCGATGATCTCGGGCCGCGATGCCAGCGACTGCGAGGAGGCCGCGGGCGCCACCCGCATCAAGAGATTGCGCGACGGTCTGGGAAACCAATTGGTGAGCGAGCTTTTGGTCCGCAACATCGCGCGCAAGGGCTATCATCTGGCCATCGACAAGACGGTCATCGAGGTCGTCTAGGCGCGGCCAGCATTGTAGCGATACCCATCACGCCTGAAATCGCTCTGAGTGTGCCGAAGGCCGGACCGCCCGCAGCATGCCTCCGGCAGCGGAACAGCCTCTGCGCTGCGCCCCGAGACACCGTCCGACAAACCCTAACTAGCCCGCACGCTTAGGTTGCGCTAGTATCCGGGGACCATCGCAGATGGACTCAGCCGCCTGCCCTTGCCTGTTTTCGGCAGCGCGGATCATTTCAGACCGCAAGGGCCGCAGTTTTCGGCCCGCGCCGCGCCTCTCGCATATGCCTTGCGTCCTGCGCGGCCCCTCAAACGAGCGGAGGCTCTCTCATGGCACTCAAGGAAAAATTCACCGAGACCGACTGGGCTGCGGTTCTCGAGGCCCCGATGCTGGCAGGCCTTGCGATCACCGCCGCCGATCCCGGCGGGCTGATCGGCGCGGTGCAGGAAAGCGCGGCGATGGCGGGCTCGCTGAAAGACCACGCAACCGAGGACGGCACCGGCACGCTGGCCGCCGAAGTGGCCGAAGCCTACAAAAGCTCCGAGGGCCGCTCGGCCGCGATGGACGGGGTCAAGGCACTGGTGAAGGGCAAGAAACCGCAGGAGATCACCGATGCCGCCGTCGCCCGGCTGAGTGTGATCCTCGGGCTGGTCAAGACCACCGCGCCAGAAGAAGCACCGGGGTTCGCGGAGTTCCTCGTTGAGACCGCCACGCGCACCGCCGAAGCCGCGAAAGAAGGGGGCTTTCTGGGCTTTGGCGGCGAGGCGGTCTCGGACGCCGAGAAGAAGACCCTCGACGACATCAAGGCCGCGCTTACCGCAGGCACGGCGACCGTCTGAAAGGCCAATTGGCGGCGCGGCTCAGCCGCGCCGCAGCCGCGCCAGCAGCGCCTGCGAGGGCGTGCCGGTGACCGGCAAGCCATTGCGCACCTGATAGCCCTCGATCGCCGCCGTGGTCTTGCTGCCAAGCACCCCGTCGGGCGCGCCCGCGTCAAAGCCCGCAGCGGTCAGCCGCCGCTGCAGGTCACGCCGGTCGTCGATGGTCAGCCCATAGCGGTCGGGGGGGAAGCTGCCGCGCAGCGGTCCCGCGCCCAGCAGCCGGTCTGAAAGGTGCCCGACGCCGATCCCGTAATTCTGCGCGTTGTTGTAGCGCAGGATGACGTTGAAGTTGCGATAGACGAGGAAGGCCGGCCCTGCCGCCCCTTCCGGCAACAGCAGTTTGCCGGACCCCGCGGGGAGCGATCCGCCGGACGCCGCGCGCACGCCCGCCGCCGACCAACCCGATCCGCTGCGCGTGCCGCCAGCCATCGAAGCCCCGCCGGCTGGCAAAATCACTTCGAGGCCCCAGGGCTCGCCTTGCCGCCAGCCGCTGCGCGACAGGTAGTTGGCGGTCGAAGCCAGCCCGTCGGTCGGGTCTTCCGACCAGATATCGCGCCGCCCATCACCGCGGAAATCCACCGCATAGCTCTGGTAGGTGGTGGGAATGAACTGCGTGTGGCCCATGGCCCCGGCCCAACTGCCGGTCAGCTCCGAAGACCTTGTGTCGCCGCGCTGCAAGATGCGCAGGGCGGCCAGCGTCTGCGCCTCGAAGAACGCACCGCGCCGCCCGTCGTAAGCCAGCGTCGAGCAGGCCGAGATCACCGGAATACTGCCGCGCCGGGTACCGTAGCTGCTTTCCATGCCCCAGACCGCGCAGACCACATGCGGCGGCACGCCGTAGCGCGCCTCGATCTCGCGCAGCACGCCCATGTTGCGGCGCAGTTCCGCCCGCCCTTGGCTGACTTTCTGCTCGTTGGCGGTGATCGCGAGGTAGTCCTCGAGCGTGCGGGTGAACTCGGTCTGGCTGCGGTCGCGCTCGATCACGCCCGGCAAGAACCCGGCAGAGCGGAACGCCGTGTCGAAGGTGCCGCCGGAGATGCCCTGCGACAGCGCCCGCCCGCGGAACGACGCAACCCAAGCATCCCAGCCGGGGTTCGGCTGGGGCAAGAGCATCGGATCGGTTGGCGCCTCGGCCGCGCTATAGCCGCTGCCTCCGCCACATCCGGCGAGCAACGCCAGCGCGCCCCCGGAAAAAAGGAAAGTTCGTCTCGTGCTGCCCATCTCTGCCCGCTCCGCCTCTTGTGTGCTTTGCGGGAAGAGTGGCGCGCCCCTGCCCTCTCGGCAAGGGGCGACACGAGATTTCGGCGAGCGCCTGCCGTCAGGACCCGGCCACAAGCGCCTGCAACTTGCCAAGCGCCCGGTCGTAATCCTCCTGATAGTTGATCAGCCCGGCATAGTCGCCGCGCTCATCGAACAGCAGCACCATCGCCGAATGATCCATCGTGTAGCCGCCGTCGTCCAGCGGCACGCGCCCGGCATAGATGCGAAACGCCTTGATGGCCTTGTCGACTTCCTCGGGCGGGCCAGACACACCGCGCACGCCGGGCACCCATGAGACATAGTCCTCCAGTTGCTCGACGCTGTCGCGCTCAGGGTCGACGGTGACGAAAAACACCTGCAAGTCTTGCGCATCCGCGCCCAGCCCCTCTTCCCAAGTCGCGATATCGCCAAGCGTGGTCGGGCAGACCTCGGGGCAATGGGTGAAGCCGAAGAACACCGCCGATGGTGCGCCCTCGAGACTGTCCTCGGTGAAGGTGCTGCCGTCGGTGGCGGTCAGCCGGTACTCGCCCCGCCCCAGCGAGGCGGTGACATCCTGCTCGAGCCGCGGCGCAAGCACGCGAAACCACAGCAGCACGATGAGGGCGAGCAGCACCAGCCCCCAGAGCGCCAGCCGGATTGCGGAGATCGCTGGTTTGGTCATCTGTTGCGCCTCACCCGCCGTGTTTCATCTGGCCGTGTCCGCCCTGGCCACCCTTGGCGTTCGGCGCGCCGATGGCCAGCGGCAGCTCGACGCTGCCCGCGCGCTCGAAGGTCAGCGTCACCGTGACCGTCTCGCCCGCTACCAACGGCTGCTTCAGCCCCATCAGCATCAAGTGATAGCCGCCGGGTTTCAGCTCGACCGTCGCGCCGGCGGGAATGGGCAGCCCGTCCGGCAGTTCGCGCATCTTCATCACCTGCCCGTCCATCGCCATCTCGTGGATCTCCATATGGTCGGCCCTCTCGGGCGCGGCGCTGGCGGCGATCAGCCGGTCATCCTCGGCGCCGGTGTTGGTCACCGTGAGGAACCCGCCGCCGACCGGCTGGTTGGGCAGGGACGCACGCGAGAACGGGTTCTCGATCACCAGCGCCCCAAGCTCGAAACGGGTTTCTGCCGCAGCGGAGGCGGGCATCTCGCCTTGGCTCGTCGCATGGCTCATCTTTTGGGTCGTCGGGCCTTCGGCGCGGGCAGTGCCCGCGGCAAGAACGGCAAGGCCGAGGGCGGTTATCAGGGTGGTCTTCATCTTGGTCTCCTCGCGCGCGCGGACGCACCGCAGCCTGCGCATGATCAGGGCGAGGTCAGCCCTCGCGAAATCGGGAAAGATCGCTGCTGCGCGC
This sequence comes from Salipiger sp. ABF4_146, assembly GCF_056161345.1. Lineage (NCBI taxonomy): Bacteria > Pseudomonadati > Pseudomonadota > Alphaproteobacteria > Rhodobacterales > Roseobacteraceae > Salipiger > Salipiger sp. ABF4_146. The sequence goes on from NZ_JBSWYX010000002.1 coordinate 467,924, forward strand.
GCGCCGATCAGGCGGCGGCGCACTCAGACCAAGACCGGCGGCGCCCGTGCCGAGCGATGTGGATCGCCGCGCTGCGGGCGGGTGGCCAGATCGCGCAAGAGTGCGACGTCGAAGGCGGGAGCGACCCGCTGCGACGGACGGTCCACACCCACCCGCGGCGCTTCGGGCAGCAGGTGGCAGATCGGACACTGATGCGCGTGATGCGCCTCCTGCCCGTCGCAAAGCTCGGCCAGCGTGCCGCCCATGGCGAGATAGGTTTCGAGCGCGGCGGCCTGCGAAGCGTCCTCGGGGGCCATGCGCGCCGCGAAGACAACGCTCGCCAGCGCCACCGTGAGCACGGTGGCGAGCAGCATCAGACGATGAGCGAGCGCGCGGGTCATGGTTCCATGTAACGGGGTTTCATCGCGCTTGGAAAGGGACGTGGCGTCGCATATGCAGGCACCAGACACCATCGAGTCGGACCTTCGTTAGTTAACCACGCGTTATCTTTTGTTGGACTATGTGCCCTCGTGTAAGCTTAGTTTCATCGGTGCCGCCACGCTTGGGCAGCGCCCGCCATCAGGAGCACGCCATGCAGCCGAAGCAATCCATTCGGCCCCGCAGGCGTTGACCCGACCATGACAGCCGAGACACCTGCACGCCCAGCCAGAGCACGCCCAGCCAGAGCACGCCCAGCCAAAGCACGCCCAGCCAAGACCGCCGCCGAGAAATCCGCGCCCCGGATGATGGGTGTGGTGCGCAAGGACCGCATCGCGCAGATCATCCGCGAGAAGGGCTTCATGTCGTCCACCGATCTTGCTGGCATGTTTGGCGTGTCAGAGATGACCGTGCGCCGCGATCTCAGCGATCTGGAAGAGCGCGGCGACCTGCGCCGCACCCACGGCGGCGCGATCCTCAGCAACAGCTGCCCGCCAGATCCCGCGCCCGCGCCGTTCTTCTGCGACCGGCAGCGCCAGAACGCCGACGCCAAGAGCCGCATCGCCCGGGCGGCGCTGTCTCTGGCCGGGCCCCAAGAGATGGTGGCGCTCGACATCGGCACCACGGTTCTGGAACTGGCGCGGCTGATGGTGGGCGATCCGGCGCGGCGCCTGTTCAGCAACAGCCTGCGTGTCGCCGCGCTGGAGACACGGGCCGAAGTCTACATGCTGGGCGGCAAAATGCGCCCCGCCGCCATGTCTCTGGTCGGGCCGGTGACCATGGAGCAGGCCAGCAAGCTGTGGTTCGATGTCGCCTTTTTGGGCGTCTCGTCGATCACCGAGGCCGGCATCTTCGACTTCTGCATCGAAGACGCCGAGATCAAGCGCACCTATGCCGCGCGCGCCGCGCGCTGCGTTGTGCTGGCCGATCAGAGCAAGTTCGCGGTCAACGCTCTGGTTCAGGTGGCCGGGCTGTCGCAGATCGACACGCTGGTGACAGACGCCGCGCCAACCGGCGCTCTGGCCGACGCGCTGGAAGCCGCCGGCGTCGAGGTCATCGTCGCCGGCTGACCGCCTGCCGGATCAGTCGCGGAACCCGGGCGAGGAGACATCGAGTTGGCGCTTGATGCTCTCCAGATGCATCCGCGCGCTTTCGGGATCCCCCTCGCGCATGAGCTTTGCGGTCTTCTCCGCCAGCGCCTCAGAAACCGGGATCAACCGGCGGCCCGAGGCCATCGCCTTGAGTTGCACTTCGGCGGCGCGCTCGAGGTAATAAAGATCGTCCCACGCCTCGGCGATGTTGGGGGCGCAGACCATGACACCGTGGTTGCGCATGAAGATCACGTCAGCCTCGCCCATGGCCTCGGCGATCCGGTCGCCCTCGTCATTGTCCAGCGCCAGCCCGTTGTACGCTTCATCGACCACGGTGCGCCCGTAGAATTTCAGCGCGGTCTGCCCGGCCCAGACCAGCGGCTCGCCCTCGATCATGGTCAGCGCTGTGGCATTGGGCATATGCGTGTGGAAGGCCGCGCCGACCCGTGGATGCCGCTTGTGCAGTCGGGCGTGGATGTAAAAGGCCGTGGCCTCCGGCTCGCCCTCCCCCTGCAGCACATGACCGTCAAAGTCACAGATCAGCAGGCTCGACGCCTTCGCCTCGGCAAAGGCATCGCCCAGACGGTTGACGAGGAAAAGGTCGGGATGGCCCGGCACCACGGCGGAGAAGTGGTTGCAGATGCCCTCTTCCAGCCCATAGCGCGCCGCCATGCGCAGCGTTGCGGCGAGATCGACGCGCGCCTGCTGAATCTCGTCGGCGTCAAGATCGACGTTGCGCAGCGGCGCCGGAGCGGAGGGTCTCTGCATCTCATGGGCCATGGGGGGTCCTTTCCTTAAAGTCAGGCGGACGGTGCGTGGCACCTGCGGGATTGTCCAGAGAGCCGAGACGTTCAACGCCCGAAACTCTACGACAAGACAGACAGCCGATCTAAAATATCGGCATATCTTCGCGCGGCGCGTGCGCTCATAGACGAAACGCAAAGCGCGCCGGTCCCAGTGCAGGGGCCGGCGCTCTGCCAAGCCAAGGAAATCTGGTCCCGCCCTTCGACCTCAGGCCGCCGAAAGGAATGGCAGCACGGCCGCTTCGAAAGCCTCGCGTTTGGTCAGGTTCACAGCGTGGCCACCTTGGTCAAAGACGACCAATTTGGCGCCAGGCAGGCGCTCGGCCAGCCGCTCGGACTGGCCCACATCGACCAGCGCGTCATCCTTGCTCGCAACAAGCAAAATGCCCTGCCCCGTCATCTCCTCCGGCAACCGGAAGCTGCGCAGCGCGCCGATGCGCTGGGTGATATTCTCCGCCCCTTGGAAATGCGCAACCGCATGCGCCTCTTCGGCGGCGATCTTCTCGGGGAACCCGGCGATCCAGAAGGGAGGGTAGAGGAAGTTCATCTGCAGAGCGGCAAACGCCGCGAGCCCCTGCTCTTCCAACGCTGCCAGACGGATGTCGAAACAGCGCGCGGTATGGGCGTCGATCTTGGGCCAGGCATTGATCGCCACAACCCGCTGGGCGCGGCGCTGCGCGCGTGCCGCCAGATCGAAGCCGACCAGCCCGCCGAGCGCGTGCCCCATCAGGTCGAACCTGTCGACCCCGGCTGCATCGCAGATCTGCAGCACGTCATCGGCCATGTCGGCGATCGTGGTCCGCCCCAGCGCTTCGGCATTCGCGCCGGTGCCGCGCTGGTCGTAGAGAATGAGATCGAAGCGCGGCTTCAGCGCCTCCAGATGCGGACCCCAATAGCCCTGTGCACCGCCGAGACCCGAGCACAAAACAAGCGTGCGGGCACCATCGCGCCCGCACTTCAGATGGGTAAATTCCATTACTTGATGACCGCGACCGTGGCGATCTCGACCAGCGCATCGGGCTTCACCAGACCGCATTGGATGCAGTAGCGCGCCGGCTTGTCGCCTGGGAAGTAGCTGGCATAGACCTCGTTCACCGCGGCGTAGTTGGCCCAGTCGGTGACAAAGATATGGTTCATCACCACGTCGTCCATCGTGCCGCCGGCCTTCTCGACCACCGACTTGATCGTTTCCAGCACATGCTTGGTCTGCGCCGCCGCATCGCCCACGTGCACGACGTTGTTTTCCTTATCGAAGGGCAAGGTGCCCGACACATACACCACCCCGTCGGCCAGCACGCCCGGCAGATAGGGTGCGAGCGGCTTGCCGGTGCCTTCGGGGATCACGGGAGTCTTAGGCATTCGAAAGTTCCTTTTCTTCCTTGGAGGTGAGCGCGGCGCAGAAGTCGTCGGTCTTGGCCACCCAGCCGAAGAAGGTGGCGACGTTGTAGACCGAGGCCTTCTGGATGAAGTCCGGGCCGAGGTGGTTGGTGGCGTCTTCGAGCATCAGGCAGTGGTACTCGAGGTGGAACGCATCGCGCAGCGAGCTTTCCACGCAGACGTTGGTGGCGATGCCGGTGAAGACCAGCGTCTTGATCCCGCGCGAGCGCAGCGCGCTGTCGAGGTAGGAGTTGAAAAAGCCCGAGTAGCGCGGCTTGGGGATCAGCAGATCCCCCTCCTGCGGATCAAGCTCGTCGATGATGTCATAGTCCCAGCCGCCCTTGGCCAGAAGCTGGCCCCAAAGCTCGGGGCGCTTCTTCATGGTCTTGATAGCGTTTGACTTCTTGACGTTCGGCGATTCTGGCCCGCCGGCCTCGACATAGGCCGGATCCCAGCCGTTTTGCAGGAAGGTCACCAGCACGCCGGCGTCGCGGCAGGCCTTGGTCACCTTCGAAATGTTCTCGATACATGACCGCGCGCCGGACACGTCGAACCCGGCAAGGTCGACATAGCCGCCCTTGGTAGCATAGGCGTTTTGCATATCCACCACGATCAGCGCGGTGGTCTCGGGATCGAAGGGAAAGTTCTCGGGTTGGGCTGTGACGTCCATATTCGGCCTCATGCGGGTTCGGAGACCTGAACCGACTTGCGGCAGGCCATGAGCGGCTGGATCTTGGAGCCGAAATCCTCGACGCCCTGCACGAAATCGTCGAATGTCAGCAGAACGCCGCCCGTGCCGGGCACTTCTGCCACTTCGTCGAGCATCTTTGCGACGGTTTCATAGGACCCCACCAGCGTGCCCATATTGATGTTCACCGCCGAGACCGGGTCGGACATCTGCCGCACGTTGGTGTCCGCGCCCGATTTGGTATCGGCCGCGCTCTGCAGGCCGAGCCACGCCAGCGCCTCTTCGTCGGCACCCTCCTTGTAAAGCTCCCACTTGGCGCGGGCCTTCTCGTCGGTCTCATCGGCGATGATCATGAAGAGCGCATAGGTCGAGACATCGCGACCTGTCTTGGCGGTGGCCTCCTTCAGACGTTCGGCATTGGGCGCAAAGGCCTGCGGGGTGTTCACCCCCTTGCCGAAGCAGAAGTTGTAGTCGGCATATTGCGCCGAGAACGCCATGCCTGCATCGGACGAACCGGCGCAGATCACCTTCATGTCGGCCTGCGGCTGAGGACTGAGACGGCAGTCTTCCATCTGGAAAAACTCTCCCTTGAGATCGCTCTTGCCGGTCTCCCACAGGTCGCGCAGCACCTGCGCGTATTCCGCCAGATATTTGTAGCGCGTGCTGAAGAACTCGTCGCCCGGCCACATGCCCATCTGGCTGTATTCGGGCTTTTGCCATCCGGTCACGAGATTGACGCCGAACCGCCCGCCCGAGATGGAATCGATGGTCGAGGCCATCCGCGCGACGATCGCCGGCGGCATCACCAGCGAGGCGGCGGTGGCGTAGAGCCTGATCTTGCTGGTGCAGGCGGCGAGCCCGGCCATCAGCGTAAAGCTCTCAAGGTTGTGGTCCCAGAACTCGGTCTTGCCGCCAAAGCCGCGCAACTTGATCATGGTGAGCACGAAGTCGAGCCCGTATTTCTCGGCACTCAGCGTGATCTCCTTGTTGAGTTCGAAGCTCGGCTTGTACTGCGGCGCGGTCTCGGAGATGAGCCAGCCGTTGTTGCCGATGGGAAGGAATACCCCGATTTCCATGCGTGCCTCCATGTGCGGACATAAGTGGGCCGGCTTGCGCGCCGGTCTGTCCTCATCAGGCGTTTTTTGACCAAACGGTAAAATTAATTTTTGCCGATTTCCGCGTGCCATGCACAAAGATGGTGAAGATGCAGGCAGTCTGGCGACGAGACACCAAATGCTGATCAAAATATGTATCGGGAAGACGGGTTTCGGCGCGGCCTGCGCAGCGCACCTTCTAGGGACGCGCCAACGAACATACGCAGCGACCGGACACACCACACCCGTCCCCGGATCGGGACCGCGATCATTACGAAATGTCTGGGGGTGTTTGGAGGCGAGTACCGGAATCGAACCGGTGTACACGGATTTGCAATCCGCTGCGTCACCACTCCGCCAACTCGCCGGGGGTGTGGCACTCCATAAGTTTCTTACGGAGTGCCGTCAAGCAGGTTTCCGAGGCGATGTGCGGCTTTGCTGTGCCGCGCGCATCACCCCAAGGCCGCGGGCGCGAGGTAGCCGAAGCGCTCCATGATCGCCGCGCAGTTCTTCTGGACCAATCCGGCCACCTCGGGTGCCAGTTCGGCGCGCGCGGCATCGTTGATGTCACCGCGCATATGGTGGTTCACGCGGTCAAAGGCATGAAACGTATCAACCTTGCGGGTGCCGATCACCCGCCCGTCGGCGTCGATGATCCGCTCCTTGCTCTGCAGGCACAGGCCCTGCGTCGCGTTGGGCGCTAGGCCGCAAAGATCGAACACCTCGTCCACGCAATTACGGAAATCACCAATCATATCCTCCAGCCGCACCACTTTCAGCGGCAGGCCGCGCTGCTCGAGGCGCAGTAAGCTCTCGCCGAAGTAGCGGTATAGTTCGAGAATCTTCGCCGGATCACCTCCGCGCGCCATCATACTCTCGCAGATGCCGTAGGGATCGCGCACCAACCCGACGAACCGCGCGCCGGGATAGATGCGGTCCAGATCGGCGGCGAGCCCGATGTTGTAGTTCATCACCTTAAGCACCATGCGTCCGCGCCCCGAAGGAAAGCACGGACCCAGCCCCTGCGCCGCGAGCGCACGTTTGTAACGGCGCACTTCAGGCAGGTTGCGTTGCGTGGCGCGGGCCAGCTCGCGGGCGATCCATGCCCGGTCGCGGGGGCGCAATGGTCCGGCTGGCTGCCGCGGGTTCATGATGTCGCCGCTGCGCAGCACTGTCGGCAGGTAACCGGCGAGCGTGTGCAGGACATCCGCGCGCGCTTTGGGCTTGGGACGCAGCACTTCGTGCATCTCGCCCTCGGGCCAGACGGTATCTGGGTGCGAGCGCAGCGCATTGAGCATCTGGTTGGTGCCGCCGCGCTGCAGGCCGAGGAGAAAGATCGGGGCGGTATCGGTCATCTCATGCGCCCCCTGCCCCGGTCACCGCGCCGGCACCAAGCTCCACATATTGACCAAGCAGGGACCGCGCGGTCTGGCGGATATCATAGTCGCGCGCCACTGTGCGCAGCGCCGCGAGGCCAAGCCGGTCGCGCAGATCGGCATCGCCAGCCAGTGCCTCCAGCGCATGGCCGAGCGCAGCACGGTCGTCCACGTCGAACAGCGTGCCGTTCTCCCCGTCGACGATGAAATCCATCGCGCCGCCGGTGCGTGCCGTCACGCAGGCCAGCCCTGACGCGCAGGCCTCCAGCAGCGCATTCGACAAGCCTTCGCGCGCAGAGGGCAGCACGAAAACATCCACCGCGCGCAGCAGATTTGGCATGTCGGCCACGTGCCCTAGCATGCGCACTCCGGGTTGCTGCATCAGCTCGGCGGGGATTTCATCGGCCTCGCCGAAGGTCGCCTGATAGCTGCCGGAGGCGCGGTTCGCCCCGGCAATCGCCAGCGTCGCCTGAGGGATACGCTCGCGGATGTCCGACCAAGCTTCGAGCAGCAGCGGCAGGCGCTTCTGCGCTGCCAGCCTGCCTGCGAACAGAAACAGCGGCCCGGAAGGAAGTCCGAAACGCAGGCGCAGCGTGTCCTTTTCGACCTGAGTGCGCGCCGGACGGAAGCGCTCGCCATCGACGCCATTGGGAATGAACCGCAGCTTGCTTTCGGGAATGCCCAGCCCGGTCAGTTCGGTCTCGATCTCATGGCTGACCATCGGGAAGCGGTCTACCGTGCGCCCCATGTACGCAATGCGGCGGCGTCCCAGCGGCTTTTGCGCGATCGAGGTGGCCTCGCCTCCGCACATCGGCTTCGAGAGCAGCGGGGCCCCGGTCAGTTTCTTGCCAAGCGCCCCGGCCAGTGACGGTGAGAACAGCGAGTGACAATGGATCACGTCGGGATTGAGCGTACGCACCATGCGCGCGGCGCCGAGAATGAAGCCCATGCCCTTCATCGGCTTGGGCATGGCGATGCGGCGCACTTCGACGCCGTCGATGGTCTCGCTCGCAGCCAGCCCCGGATAGCGGCGGGTCAGGATATAGACTTTATGCCCCTGCGCGGTCATCAGCCCCGCCAGTTGCGCCACCTGTTTCTCGGCCCCGCCGACAATGGGATGGTAGGACGAGATGATCATGCAGATGCGCAGTGACCGCCCGGCCGCTGGCTCTACGACGTCAGTCTTGTGCGTGAGGGACGAAGATTTGCCGATCATTGCCCGCCCTCCGGCGCTTGCTCGGCCTGCCCTGCGACCGGGAGCGCCGTTGTCCCGGCGGTCAGGGTCGACAGCAGGTCCACCCACTTTGCCACCATGGTTTCCTTATCGAACAGCGTCACAGCGCGATGCCGCCCCGCTTCGGCGTAGCGGTCACGCAGGTCTGGATCACGCAGCACGCTGTCGAGCGCCTGCGCGAGTGCTCCGGTATCGCCGGCACTTACAAGACGGCCACTGACGCCGTCCTCAAGCGCGTCCGAACAGCCGTCCACATCGGTGGAGATGCAGCAGCAGCCGCTCGCCATCGCTTCGAGCAGCGTGATCGGCAGCCCCTCCCAATGCGAACTGAGCACATAGATGTCGAAGGCCTGCAGTGCGCGGACCGGATCTGACTGCCATCCCAGCATTGCGACGCGGCCTGCTAATCCTGCCGACGCCAGCGCCGCCGAGATCTCGGCCTCCATCCGCCCTTCGCCCGCCATGACGAACTGCACCTCAGGGTAGCGATCGACCAGATCCCGCAAGGACTGGACGTAATCGAGCGGCGCCTTCTGCGGCTCCATTCGCCCCATCCAGCCGACCACCGGACGATCAGGATCCAGCCCCAGCGCCGCACGCTGGGCGGCACGGTCCGCCGCCGGTTTGAAACGGGCCACATCGACCCCGGTGCGGATCACACTGATCCGATCTGCCGACATCAACTTGGCGGCCAGAGTCTGCTGCCGTGCGTATTCGGTCAGGGTCACGATGTGCCCGCCAAAGCCGCGCGCCGCGAAATCGAGGGCCCAGTAGAGCGGCGCCTTCGCCCCCTGCACCCTGCGCTGGAAAGGCATCGACGCCTGCCGGTACACCACCGGCCGCCCGGTCAGACGTCCGGCGGCGCGACCAATGAAACCCGACTTACTGCCATGACAGACGATCACATCGGCTTCGTGCTCGCGACTGGCCGAAACCACCCGGCGCAGCACCCGGGCATCACCGCGCGGATCTATACTGTAGCGCGCCATTTCGACGGGTTCGGCTCCAAGCCCACGCTTGGCGAGATCGGCCGCGTAGGCCTCGGCATTTTCGGACAGGCACAGCGTGTGAGAGCGCACCCCGATCCTTCGGAGTTCGGTCAGAAGCAGCTTGTTGTAGAGGGCAATGCCACCTGTCGACTTCGTCAAAGCAAGTAGACTGATCTGTCGCATGGGTAATCCACGTAATGAGAAACAATTGGACTTAAATGTTCAAAAATTTGCGCCGCTGCGGGCCGCCGAGGTGGCTCGATTCGGCCTGAAATGACCGTCACCACCCACGCAGCATACGACGCTTGTGGTGATTATGCCGCACCGCAACGGCAGCGAACAGGGCTAACTCGGACCGCGCCCATTTTTTGGGCAGACCGGCACGAGCGTTTTCCCGCGCTTTCGGGTTTCAGGACAAATCAGATCCATTCCCGGACGTTAACTTAACGTTAACGTACAAAAGACATTGAAACTCAAATGTCTCTGTACCGACACAGCGTGGCGACCCGCCCCAATTGGACAGAATTCCGCCATTTTTGTTCCCTGATCCACCGCTTTGATCGCCCCCATACCCCGCTCTGAGCGGGAATTTGCGCCCCAGAGGTCGGCGGAATTTCACTCAGTAACCATGGGGAAACTTTCAAAAGCGATGCACCCCGAAACGTCCGGGGATATCCGTTCAGCACTGCAAAGGGACTACACACTCACAACATAAGACAGAAAGTCGGGACCAAGGTACACATGGTAGTAGAAAATTCAGAACTCCTTGCGTTTGAGGGAGCGCAAGGGTTTGGGGCAAGTGCGACCGGAGGACGTGGTGGTGAAGTTGTTAAAGTTACAAATCTGAACGACTCCGGCGAGGGCTCGCTGCGTTGGGCTCTGGAAGATTTGGACTATCCGCGCATTGTAGTTTTTGAAGTTGGCGGACAAATCGACCTCAAGGATCAGATCCAAATTAACGGTGACGTAACCTTGGCGGGCCAGACGGCCCCCGGTGGTGTCACGGTGACCGGCGGGCGCCTGCGCGTCGTCGACAGCAACGTGATCATCCGCGGCATGAACGTGCGTCCGGGCGACGACCCCGACGCGCAAAACGCCGATGACCGCGACGGCATCTCCATCGGGAAGTCCGGCCAGACGGTCGACAGCGTCATGATCGACAGCAACTCGCTCAGCTGGTCGATCGACGAGGTCGCCGCCACGTGGGGTGGGCCGAGCAATGTGACGTTCTCGAACAATATCATTGCCGAGGCGCTGCAGGACTCGTTCCACCCCAAGGGCGATCACAGCATGGGGCTGCTGATCGGCGACCACAGTTCGAACGTCAGCATGATCGGCAATCTGTTTGCGAGCAACGAGTTCCGCAACGCGCTGGTCAAGGACGACGCCAAGAACGTCGAATTCATCAACAACCTGATCTACAACTACGGCCAAGAAGGCCTCGTCGTTTCGGGTGCATCCACCGTGCACGTGATCGGCAACGTCTTCATCAAGGGTCAGGACACCGGCGGTCGCGATGCGATCCGCTTTATCGGCAGCGATGGCGGTGCGTCCTACTACGTGCTCGACAACGACGCGTCGGTCGGCGGCGAGAACGCGGGCAAGATCGTTGACGATTTCGTCTTTGATCCTGCCACAACCGAGGTGATGTCTTCGGGCGCCGTGGTTGACTGGGTGCTTTCGAACGTCGGTGCGCGTATCGACGGCGAGCTGAACGAAATCGACCAGCGCATCATCGATACGGTGCTCAACAACTCCGGCAAGATCATCGACTCGCCGGACGAGGTCGGCGGCTATGGGGATGGCTCGCGGACCGAGGCGCTGACCGATACCGACGATGACGGTATCCCGGACTATTACGAGGATATCATCGGATCGGACGCCAAGACCGCCGATGCGCATCGCGACGCCGACGGCGACGGCTATGCCAACATCGAGGACTACATCAACGGCCTGCTCGACGGGTTCGATGACACCCCCGAGACCGGCGGTAGCGAGCCCGAGGACATCACCGATGGCGGGGAAGACGGCGACGACACAGCCACCGTTCAGCCCGAAACCGGTGGTGACAACAGCGCAGCGATCGGCACGGTGATCACCGTCGAGGCCGAAGACCTCGCGCTGTCCGACGGTTTCGCGGTAAAGAGCATCGGCCCGGCATCCGGTGGCAAAGTGATCCAGAACGAGACCGACGAGGCCCAGACCGCGTCCTATGCGTTCAATGGCGATGCCGGGGTCTACAGCCTCACGGTCGACTACTTCGACGAGAACGATGGCGTCAGCACCCTGAGCGTGCTGGTCAACGGCGAAGAAGTGAGCCGCTGGAATTGGGATGCCGACCTGGGCAGCGCCTACGCGGATCGCGGCACCGAGACCTCGAAACTGATCGAGGGGCTCGAACTGCAGCAGGGTGATGTTGTGTCGCTGCAGGGTGTGAACGACTCGGGCGAGCCTCTGCGCATTGATACGCTCAGCCTCGAGATGACCGGCACACTCGACAACGGCGACGGCGATCTGGAAACCACGCCAGAGCCGGAGCCTGAGCCGGAGACCGATACTGGCACCGAGAGCGGCAACAGCGACGCGATCGGCACGGTGATCAGCTACGAGGCGGAGGAGCTCGATCTTTCCGACGGTTTTGCCGTGCAGAAGATCGGCCCGGCCTCAGGCAATGCGGTCATCCAGAACGAAACCGATGAGGCGCAGACCGCGTCCTTCGATTTCGGCGGAGATGCCGGGGTCTACGACCTCACCGTGAACTACTTCGACGAAAACGACGGCGTCAGCGCGCTGAGCGTTCTGGTCAACGGTGAGGCCGTGGCAAGCTGGGACTGGGATGCCGACCTGGGCAGCGCCTATGCCGACACCTCGACCCTGACCGCGAAGGTCATCGAAGGGCTGAAACTGCAGGCGGGCGACAGTGTCACTCTGCAGGGCGTGAACGATGGGGGCGAACCGCTGCGCATCGACAGTCTCAGCCTAGAGATGACCGACACGCTCGAGTCGACGGATACCACCGGGCCCACCGACAGCACCGAAGAGGTCGAGCGACCGGCTGCAAGCACCGGCGAGTGGGCCTTCATGGAAGCCGAGGAGTTCGTCTTCGAAGAGGGCGCATACAAAGGCTTCGACGTGGCCAACCTCAAGGCAGCGTCCGGCGGCAAGGTTCTGAGCGCGCTCGGCGATGCCGAGGCAAAGGCCGACTTCGAGGGCTCCTCGGGCACCTACAATGTGGGGATCGATTACTTCGACGAGACCGACGGCGTGTCCTATCTGGAGTTCCGCGTGAACGGCGAAGTGATGGACGCCTGGCACTGGGATGCCGAGCTTGGCGGCAGCCTTGCCAACAAGTCGACGCTCACTCGTCACGTGATCGACAACGTCGAGATCGAAGCGGGCGACGAACTCGTGCTCGCCGGTTACGGCGATGGCGGCAGCGAGCCCCTGCGCATTGACGCGCTCGAGTTCATGCCGACCGATTCAATCCTGGGCTGAACCAGGCAAAGCTGTCGAGCAGCTTGTGGCCGGGCGGCGCGCTTTCAGCGCCGCCCGGTTTTCTTTCTTTAGGTGGGGGCGGGATCGCCGCGCCCGACGCTCTCGTAATTGGTGAACCCTGCGGCGAGCGCATCGTCATAGGTGTAGATGTTGCGCAAGTCGGCCATGCGAGGCGTGGACATCTTGTTGGCGAGCACTGACAAATCCAGCGCGCGGAACTCGTTCCACTCGGTGAGGATGACCAGCAGATCGGCGCCCTCGGCCGCCGCGTAGGGGTCATCCTCCCAAGCCACGCCCGGCAGCAGCGCCTCGCCTTCGCGCTTGCCCTGCGGATCGACCACCGAGACCGAAGCCCCGCCGCCGACCAGAGACGGAACGATGGTCAGCGCCGGCGCGTCGCGCATGTCGTCGGTGTTGGGCTTGAAGGTGACACCTAGCACGGCGACCTTCTTCCCGTTGAACGAGCCCTCGCAGAGATCGAGCAACTTGTCGGTCATCCGCCGCTTGGTGTCCTCGTTGACCTTGATCACCGTCTCGACGATGGAAATCGGCGCGGCGTGCTCCTGACCGATCCGGGCCAGAGCCTTGGTGTCCTTGGGGAAACACGAGCCGCCGTAGCCCGGGCCGGCGTGCAGGAACTTGTTGCCGATGCGGCCGTCGAGCCCCATGCCCTTCGACACGCTTTTCACGTCCGCGCCGACCTTCTCGCAGAGCGCCGCGATCTCGTTGATGAAGGTGATCTTCGTCGCGAGGAATGCATTGGCGGCGTATTTGATCATCTCGGCGGACTCCAGATCCGTGGTGACGATCGGGAAATCGCGCAGGTAGAGCGGACGGTAGATGTCTTCCATCACCTTTGCGGCGCGGTCGGTCTCGACGCCGACCACGACGCGGTCGGGCTTCATGAAGTCGTCGATCGCTGCGCCTTCGCGCAGGAACTCGGGGTTGGAGGCGACGTCGAAGTCGAGGTCCGGGTTGGCGGCGGCAACCACCTGCTGCACCTTGCGGTTTGTCCCCACTGGCACCGTCGATTTGGTCACCACAACGATGTAGTGATCGGCGGTCTTGGCGATTTCTTCGGCGGCGGCCATGACATAGGTGAGATCGGCGTGGCCATCGCCACGCCGGGTCGGCGTGCCAACAGCGATGAATACCGCCTCGGCGCCGTCGAGAGCGGCCTTGAGGTCGAGCGTGAAGGTCAGCCGCCCGGCCTCGACGTTCTTGGCCATGAGCACATCCAGCCCCGGCTCGAAGATCGGCACCTCGCCGCGCTCCAGCATCTCGATCTTGCGCGGGTCTTTGTCGACACAAACCACCTCGTGACCGAAGTCAGAGAAACAGACGCCGGAAACAAGGCCCACGTACCCGGTGCCGATAATCGCAATTTTCATTTCGGATAATCCTCAAAACAATCAATATTCGCGGTGTACCGCTGCGAAGTCACAACTCAAAGAAGAATCGCGCAACAGGGCCCGTTTCGACCTGCTCGCGAGAGACTTGCGCATCGCGCGGGCACTAACTCGCCCAAAATCCGCGACGTTCACAGCCTCTTCAACCGCGTGTAGATCGGCTTGACCAGCGCCCACTCCGCATCGCCCAGCCGTGGATGGCGCGCCTTCAAAAGGCGGCGCCGATGCAGGAACGCGGTGAGCGGGGATTTCCTGAACGGCAGCGTCCGCCGCATCCCGAACAACTCGTGCAACATCAGCATTTGCAGATCGAACGCGAGGCGAAACCGCCGATCGCGACGGAGTTTCAGCAACCATGGCCAGTCCAGGGTCTCTTGGTTCTGCATCTGCTGCCAGAGCGGCAGAAGATAGCGCAGGCTGATGCCGCCACGCGCGAGGCCGGAATGGTGCAACATGTCGTGGCTGACGTTGATCAGAAGGCGAAACGACGCGTCGGGCACGTAGTAGCGCAGGCCATCCCGCTCGCACAGCACGCGTCGTGTCTGCCAATCGTCCTCGGACAGAAATCTGGCGATATCGACCTGCAGACCCGCGTGCAGATCAAGCGTTCCCGCGTACCCTTCCTTCCAGAAACACCCAGGAGAGTGCGCATATGTGCTCTCCTCCAGGCGCTGAAATCCCGCGCGCTGCAGGATGTCCTGCGCGCTGTCCGCCTCGTCGGGGGCGACAACCATGTCGACATCGATCATCAGACGGTAAAAGCTTGCCGGATCCTCCTGCAGGGCCATTTCGCTGGCGCCCTTGATCAAGGTCGGCGTGATCCCTTCCTTGTTGAAGAGCTCGGTGATCTCGGACACCAGCGCCCAGAGGCTGCGGTTTCGTTCGCAGTTGAGCGTTTCGATTTCGCCAAGATAGGCCATCGCCTCGGGTTCGGCAGAGATCCCCCGGCCCGCCGACAGGTGTTGAAACAGCGCGGGCGTGACGAATTCTTCGTTCGCGGTGCGGATGAGGTCGGCCCAGTCCGAGACCTGCGCCTTTACCGGCGAGGCATCCCCCCGGAGGATGCGACCGAGCGTCTCGAGGGGTGAAGGGGAAAGCGTCCCTGCTTTCATGGGCTGCTCCAATATCTTACAAAATAAAAAACTTTAGGGAAACACCACGCGCTAAAATATGCGCAGCAAGCAAATAGTTATTCTAAAATCACTTAAAAACAATCACTTCAAACTGTAATTACGAACCATATCCTTCTGGGCCAGCCTCGACCTCTCCGCAAAAGCGCGACACCACTTCAAGGGCGCGCGGTAGGTCCGAATAGGTCAGGCGACCGAATTTCGCACCGTCCAGACAAGCCGCCATGGCGGCGAACACCGCCGGAGACATAGCCTCCTCTCCTGACCAAGCCGAGCGCAGTAGCGCTGCGAAGACCTCGGAAAGGCTGATCTCGGCCACCGAAGCCGGCCCGTCGGCCTGCCGGTCCAAAACAAGGATCCAACCGGCCTTGATCCAGCCACTGTCCCGCGCCAGCCCGACGTAGCGTACGTTCAGCGCGTCCGGTCGGACATGCCGGGCAGCGCCGTCGATTTCCTCGCGCCGGTGATCGATCAACCGCCACGAGCCTTCCTTCAGTGTCACAGGAAACGGCAGCGCACCAAGCTCACCCGTCTCCGACATCATCACGATGTCATCGCTCTGCAAGCGGAACCCGGCAGGCTCCAGCGCTGTGGCAAGGGTGCTCTTGCCAGCCCCAGCATCACCAAGCAGCAGAAGGCAGCGCCCTGCCCTTTCGAGCTGCGCCGCATGCAGCATTACGTGTTCCGTGTGATCGAAGACAACCTCGGTCATCTTGATCTTCAGAAGCGGCACCGCCTCATGCGGCGCCACCCAGTCGATGTCCTCGTCGCGCCGCGCAACGCCGATTTGCCCAGAGTTGCGCTGGATCACAAGGTGATCAACACAGCGCCGCTGCGCGGTCGCAAGATGCGCGAAACTCGGCATCAGCTCGGCGCGCAGCGCATCATCCTCGAAGGCCAGCCCCACATGCAGACCGGCCAGATCAAGCGTGTCGCAGCAACCGACCCGCGCGGAGCCGTCCGCAGTGGACAATGGCTCCAGCGCGCCGATCTGCAGCAGATCATTTAGGATGCCGCCGTCTGGGACCTCGGCGGCATCCGGTCGCACATACGTAACGCCGAACTCTAACTCTTCCCATGCCTCGGCCACCGGGGGAGTGGCTGAAAACAGAAGCTCCTTCTCTGGGACCAAGAGAAGATGCTGACCATTCACTTCGGCCAGCGTGACCCCTGCTGCGGGGAGGACGAAAAGGGTTTCACTCAACGAAATACGCAAGATTAAAGAGGAAAGAACAAAAGACCGGAAAACTGGTCTCGGAGATTAGTGGTACCCACCACCATGCTTTTTCATCTTCATCTTCATTTTGTGCTTATGCTTGTGCTTGTGCTTCATGCCGCCCGAACGGAAGATGCCACCGGCATCGGCCTTCATCGAGGTGGACAGAAGCGCGGAAACTGCAAGCGGCGTGACGGCGGCGTACTTGCCAGCCTTGCCGAGCAGTTCGCGGCGGCCCGGGGATTCCACGGACTCACCTTGGGTGGTCTTATCCGTCATGTTTAAAAACTCCTTTTTTCAATGAATCAGACTATAGCGCAGCAAAGGACCTCTGCCAATTATCTTTAACCAAGAGTTAACCTACGATTTGGCGGAATCTTTTGCGGCGAACCCCGCCGTGCCCGGTCGGATCTTCTCAATCTATCGGGAACTCCTTTGTTTCACAGCAACATGAGAGGCGCAGCCCGGCGGCGCTCGACCGCCGTCACGCCTCAGATGAGCGCAAGATCGCCCATTTTCTCATCTATCTTATGACAAGCCACATTGCCGCCCCTAGCCAGAACCCGCCTGCAACATGGCAGCATGGGCCGACGCTCGCCAATGTGACCATGGGGGTGAACCGGCACATCGAACGATCCATCGAAGGTTGCCCTCCGCGCATGCTCCGACTCGCCACGGCCCGGATCGAAATTCTGGACGCCGTGCAGCAAGTCGCCACCAGATTGGGCCTACTGGCGTGGGCCCTGGTGGAATAGCGGACGCTGGGAAGAAAGATCTTGCTTTGCCAACAGGCAGAGCACAAGACATGCTATATTACATTTATTGTCTAAAATTCATTGTAGGAGTTCTTTGATGCGCACCGCTCTGGTCACGGGCTCTTCGGGCTTTATCGGGTACCACCTTTGCCAAAGACTGCTGGACGACGGATTTCGCGTCATCGGCGTCGACAATCTCTCCGATTACTACGATGTTGGGCTCAAACGCCGGCGGCAGGCGATGCTGCTACAGTCGCCAGGGTTCGCGGTCGTCAACCAATCCATCGAGACCGAAGGTTTGCTGACCGAACTCTTCGAAAAAGAACGTCCCGACGTCGTGGTCCACCTCGCCGCGCAGGCCGGTGTGCGCCATTCTCTGAAGGACCCGCGCAGCTACCTTTGCAGCAACATGCGCGGCACCTTCGAACTGCTCGAAGCGGCGCGGGCGACGAAGCCGCAACACATCCTGCTTGCTTCGACCTCGTCGGTCTACGGGGCAAACGAGTCGATGCCCTATGCCGAAACCGACCGCACCGACCACCAGATGTCCTTCTACGCGGCGACCAAGAAGGCGACGGAATGCATGGCTCACAGCTATGCCCATCTCTACGATCTTCCGGCGACGATGTTCCGCTTCTTCACCGTTTATGGCCCGTGGGGACGGCCCGACATGGCGCTGTTCAAGTTCACCAAGGCGATCCTCAGCGGCGCGCCGATCGACGTCTACAATCATGGTCACATGATGCGGGACTTCACCTATGTCACCGATCTGGTGCAGGGCATCCGACTGCTGATCGACGTGATCCCCAAGCGGCCTGAGGACGGTGTTGTGCCGACCGGAGACTCGCTGTCGCCCGTGGCCCCTTGGCGGATCGTGAATATCGGCAATTCACAGGCGGTCCCACTGTCAGAGTTCATCTCGGCAATCGAGGAGGCCACTGGTGTGCAGGCCCGCCGCAATCCCATGTGTATGCAGCCGGGCGATGTGCCGGCCACCTGGGCGAACGCTGCATTGCTGCACGATCTGACCGGCTATCGCCCGCGCACCGCGCTGCGCGAAGGCGTCGCCGCATTCGTCGCGTGGTACCGCGATTACTATAATATCGCCAATTGGCCGGAGAACTCGCTCGACTCCGGCAGCCTGCGCCGCATCTCGGGCTGAGAGGCCGACTCGCAGTCACGGAAGAACAGACGTCCCCTCGACGCCTCACCACGACGAGGCCGCGCTTGCCGCGCGGCCCCGGTGCCGCCCAAAAGAGGTTGAACAGCCGCTAGCGCAGCACGTGCACCGCGCAATGGGCATGTCGCACCACCAGCGTTGCGGTCGAGCCGAGGAGGTAGTCGCTCATCGCTGGTTGGTGCGAGGCGATGACAATCAGATCGTGGTCGTTTTCCTGAGCGTACTCGAGGATCGTTCGGCCCGAATGCCCTTCAACCACCAGCCCCTTGCCTCCCGGCACGTCGGCAGCCATCGCCTGCAGTTCCTTTTCGACCGCGGCGCGGGACTGCACGAGGTAATCGGGCGGCATATAGGTCGCGGCGTAGCCCGGCACATGCTCCATGACGTGCAGCAGCGTGATCTTCGCGTCGGGCAACGCCAGTGAGCGCGCCACCTCGATGGCCTTCTTCGATTTGGAGTCGCTGTCGAACGCGATGGGAACGAGAATATTCTTGTACATGCGAGGCCTCCTTTCCTGACCTGCCGCGATCTTGCGCCCTTCAAACGTATAGCGCCTTGATACAAATCATCTCGCGCAGCCCCTGATCCCAACACATTTCGGGCACAATTGCCCCGTATCCCTTTCATCGGGCCGCAGAACGCGCCGCCTTTCCCGCGACGAAAGCCGCGATGGGAAATGGCCCGGCCTCCCGAATCCACAAGGGTTCGCATGGAGCACCGGCTGACCCGCAAGAACGGTCACCCCTCGCCTTGCAGAACGGATTGCCCGCCCGCCCCGCGCTGGCGGCACTTGGAGGAGCGCGCCCATGCGATACCTGATTGCCGAAACCACCTGGAAGATGATGAGCCACAGCCATGCGCTGGCCCAGACCGGCACGCTGCTGACCAGTTGCGAAGCCGCCGAGGACATCGAGGAGTTCCACCGGATCGGCGCCCACGACCTGCTGCTGATCGACGCCGGTGTGCTGCGCGAGCACACCACCCTGACCCGGCTTCGCGAACTGAACCCCGAGGTTCCCATCGCGCTCATCGCGCGCGGGGCGGACGGTGCCCAGATCGCCACATGGCTGATGGGCGGTGCAGATACCGTGCTGGCCGAAGATGCGCCGACCGACGAGGTCCTCGCCCGCTTGGGCGCGGTGGCGCGCCGTGCACATGGCATCTCCCTTCCGATCTCGGAGTGCGGGCCGCTGCGGCTCGATCTGGAACGGCGACGCGTGCACGTCGGGGCGACCACGCTTTCGCTCTCGCCCAAGCTTTACGAAATTCTCGAATTTCTCGCCCTGCGCCCCGGTCGCCTGGCCACGCGCGAAAAACTGATGAGCCATGTCTACGGCTTCGAGAACGAGCCGGCACCGCGGGTGTTCGACGTCTACATGTGCAACCTGCGCGCCCATCTCGCCTCGCTCGAAGGCGCGCTGAGCATCGATACGGTGCGCGGTGAAGGTTACCGGCTGCGCGTCACCGAACGCCGCAGCGACACGCGGACCATCGCCGCCTGACACACCGAGTGCACTTCGCGGGGTCGCGGCGTCAGTAGACCGCCGCCACCTCGTACATCACCGGCTCGAAGCTGCGGCAAAGATCGTTGAACCGCCGGTTCCACTCCCGCATCACCGCGCTGCGCAGCATGGCCTGAAAATCCTCGCGCCGCTCCCATTGCGAGTAATTGGCGATGCGCGTCTGCGCATCGTTCACATGCAGGCCCGCCCCGATGAACCCCGCCTGCTTCGAGATGAAATCGGCATAGGCCTCCTCCAGCGCCTCGAGCAAATCCTGACAGGTGCCGGGGCTTGTCTCGAACGTGGTGATGACCGTCTGGACGGGGCTTGGATGGCTGATCGTTGGCATGAGCTCTCCTCCTCTGCCCGGGCCAGTGTGCCAGAAAACCCCGTTTCGCCAAAGCCTTCCCTTCGCAGATTGCCCTTGAGGCCACAGCGCGCGGAAACCGGCCAGCACGTCCAGAAAAGGGGGCGCATTCGCATCACAGAGGTGCTACGCTCCGCGGCAAAACACCGATCACCCGGAACAGGCACGGATAGACCGGAACAGGCATGAGCAGTCCCCGTATCGACGAGACGCTGCGCGAGCAGCTCCTCTCGCGCCCCGACATGATTCTCGATGACCGCGATCTGATGCAGGCGCTCATCGCCTCTAACGAGAGCGCGATGGGCAGCAATATCGTCGACCTGCGCGGTCTGGCGATGGAGCGGCTGGAGACCCGGCTCGACCGGCTCGAAGACACCCATCGCAGCGTCATCGCTGCTGCCTACGAGAATCTCGCCGGCACCAACCAAATCCACCGCGCGATCCTGCGCATGCTCGATCCGGTGGATTTCGAGCCCTTCTTGCGCGACCTGAACGGCGAAGTCGCGGCCATTCTGCGGGTCGACATCATGCGTCTGGTGCTGGAAACCGGCCACCCCGACGACACCCGCACCGTCAGCCGCCTTGGCGACGTGCTGTCGCTGGCCGAGCCGGGGTTCGTCGCCAGCTACCTGACCGAACGGACCGACGCGCCGCTGCGGCAGGTCACGCTGCGCCAGCTCGGCGCGGGTGACAGCCGCATCTACGGCCCCAAGGCAGACTGGATTCGCTCCGAGGCCTGCCTGCGGCTCGACTTCGGGCCGCGCCGCCTGCCCGGCCTGCTGGTCATGGGCTCGGAAGACAGCAACATGTTCACCCCGCAGCAGGGCACCGATCTGCTCGCCTTCTTCGGCGGCGTCTTCGAGCGCACCATGCGGCGTTGGCTGTCGTGAGCCTCGCGCTCACCCCCGCGGCGCGCGACGCGCTGGAGGGCTGGCTCGACCACGCCCGGGCGCTGAAGAACGCCTCAGAGAACACCATCACCGCCTACCGCGCGGATGTGGCCGAATTCATCGCCTTTCTCACCGGGCACCACGCCGAGCCGCAGGGGCTCAAGCCCCTGGCACGCGTCACCACTCCCGATATGCGCGCCTTCATGGCGCATCTGCACGCGGGCGGAGCGGCGCCACGCTCCATGGCGCGCAAGCTGTCGGCGGTGAAGAGCTTCTACCGCTGGCTGGCCGAACGCGAAGGGTTCGAGCCCACCGCCGTGCTCTCGGCCCGCGCGCCGAAGTTCCAGAAGAAACTGCCGCGCCCGCTGACCGAAGACGCCGCCCGCGCGATGATCGACACCGTCGAAATGCAGTCGGCGCAAGGCTGGATCGGCGCCCGCGACGCGGCGGTGGTCACGCTGCTCTACGGTTGCGGCCTGCGCATTTCCGAGGCGCTGGGGCTGACCGGCGCCGACTGGCCGTTTGGCGAGTCGCTGCGTATCCTCGGCAAAGGCGGCAAAGAGCGCATCGTGCCGGTGATCCCCGTGGCCCGTCGTGCCGTCGAAACTTATCTGACGCTCTGCCCGTTCGACATCACCCCCGAAAGCCCGATGTTCCGCGGTGCCCGCGGTGGCAAGCTGAACGCGCGGCTCATACAGTCCGTCACCGAAAAGGCGCGCATGCAGCTCGGCCTGCCTGCCAGCGCCACGCCCCACGCCATGCGCCACAGCTTTGCCACGCACCTGCTTTCCGCTGGCGGCGATCTGCGCGCCATTCAGGAACTGCTCGGCCACGCCTCGCTCTCGACAACGCAGGCCTATACCTCGGTCGACAGCGTACATCTGATGAAGGTCTATGAGGCGACGCACCCCAAGGCGCGCTAGCCTATTGCCCCCCGGCGCCCGCGCGCGCAGAACGGGCCTATGACTGGACCTGACACTTCTCTCGAATCGCCGTTCTGGGCCGAAACCAAGCGCGTCGCGGGCGTCGACGAGGTGGGCCGCGGCCCGCTCGCCGGCCCCGTGGTGGCCGCCGCCGTGATCCTCGACCCGGCGCAGATCCCCGCCGGCCTGAACGATTCCAAGAAACTCACCCTCAAGCGCCGCGAGGCACTGGAGCCGATCATTCGCGCGCAAGCCAAGGTCGGGTTGGGTGTCGCCTCGGTGGAAGAGATCGACGAGATCAACATCCTGCAGGCGACCTATCTGGCCATGCGCCGCGCCGTCGCCGCGCTGCCCGAAGCGCCCGACCACCTGCTGATCGACGGCAACCGCCTGCCCACGGATCTGCCCTGCCCCGCCACGCCTGTGGTTAAGGGAGATGGTAAGTCTGTGAGTATCTCGGCCGCGTCGATCATCGCCAAGACATGGCGCGACGCACTGATGCGGGACTTGGCGCAACACCATCCAAATTATGGTTGGGAGACCAACGCAGGTTACGGCTCAAAAAGCCACATGCAGGCGCTCCGAGATTTCGGTGTGACCCCACACCATAGAAGATCCTTCGCCCCCATACACAATATCTTGTATCAAGCCGCAAACGTAAGGTCCTGATTTAAAAAAACAAATTGACCCCGATTCGTCGTTCCCGCATTTTATCCCCAATCCACAGAGCGCAAAAATGCGCCGGGGCAGAGGCAGAGAATGACAGCGATGACCAAGACAAAGGGCGCCACGGCGCTCCCACTCAACACGATTCTTTCCGGCGACTGCATCGAGCAGATGAACGCCCTGCCGGAGGCGTCGGTCGACCTCATCTTCGCCGATCCGCCGTACAACCTGCAGCTGAGGGGTGATCTTCACCGCCCCGACAACTCGCGGGTCGACGCGGTCGACGATCACTGGGACCAATTCGACAGTTTTGCCGTCTACGACCGGTTCACCCGCGCTTGGCTGAAGGCTGCCAAGCGCCTTCTCAAGCCCAATGGCGCGCTGTGGGTGATCGGCTCCTACCACAACATCTTCCGTGTTGGCGCCGCGCTGCAGGACGAGGGCTACTGGATCCTCAACGACGTCGTGTGGCGCAAATCCAACCCGATGCCGAACTTCCGCGGCAAGCGCCTGACCAACGCCCATGAGACGATGATCTGGGCCTCGAAAAGCGAAGGCGCGAAATACACCTTCAATTACGAGGCGCTGAAGGCGCTGAACGAAGGCGTGCAGATGCGCTCCGACTGGGTTCTGCCGATTTGCAACGGCGGCGAACGGCTCAAGGACGCCAACGGCGAGAAGGCGCATCCGACGCAGAAACCTGCTTCGCTGCTGCACCGCGTTCTGGTCGGCTCCACCAACCCCGGCGACGTGGTGCTTGACCCGTTCTTCGGCACCGGCACCACCGGCGCCGTCGCCAAGATGCTGGGCCGTGATTTCATCGGCATCGAGCGTGAGGAAAGCTACCGCGAGATCGCGCAGCAGCGCATTGATGCCATCCGCACCTTCGACGGCGCGTCTCTGGAAGTGACCAAAGCCAAGCGCGCCGAGCCGCGCGTGCCCTTCGGGCAAGTGGTCGAACGCGGCATGCTCAGCCCCGGTGAGACACTGGTGTCCCCCTCCGGCAAGAGCGCCAAGGTCCGCGCCGACGGCACGCTGGTGGGCGACGCAGTGAAGGGCTCGATCCATCAGGTCGGCGCCCAGCTGGAAGGTGCGCCGTCGTGCAACGGCTGGACCTACTGGCATTTCAAACGCGAGGGAAAACTGGTGCCGATCGACGTGTTGCGCCAGCAGATCCGCGCCGAGATGGCTGACCGCCCGAACTGAGTCCTCGATATACCATAAAGGTTTGACGACCGCCGGTGCCTGCTTCGGCAGGCACGACCTGGCCCCGCCTGCGCCTCTGCGCGGCGGGGCATTTTTCATTCTGCCGCCCTCGCGGACGGAGGGAAGTCGCATCAATCCTATCTATCCCGAAGGGTTTGTTTACCTGCCGCTGATAGCGAAGACCTGTCCGGCGCCCCGCGCCATATCCAAACAGGAATGGGTGATGAGCAGGTTTTCCATCCGTGTACAATTGCTGATCCTCGGATCGGCCTTCATGCTCCTGACGCTGGGGGTGGCCGTTGCTTCTTGGCTTATTCAGGCCCGCATGTCGGACAGTCTCGAATTCGGCAATGACCTTAGGCAGCAGACATCCGTCCTGATGGCGGCGCAGGGGCGGATAGATCATGCGGGCACCGCGATTTTGCACTTCGAGCACAGCGGTAGCGAACCGCTGAACGACCTGCGCGCCGATCTTCTGTCACTTCAGACCCTGATCGACGATGCCAGCTCTGCCTTCCTCGCCCCAAAAGCGCCAGAAGCCGCCCGCCCGGAAATGCTGACCCGGCTGCAGGAAGTCGCAACCAATGCGCAGTCTTTGGTGCCACAGATCGACACGCTGACAATCCCCGGACTCACCATCTTCGAACGGGATGCCCACATCAGCAAAGTGCTCTTGCCTGCGCTCGACGAGGCCCGGGAAGAGGTGCAAGCGATGCGAGACGAGTTGCGATCACAGGCCGAGCGGGCCGACAATATGGCGCGCACCGCGATGGACACCGGTTTCCTGATGCTCATCGGCGCGAACGGCATTGCGGTCACCCTTTCTCTGATCTGCGTCGTGGTGTTCGGAAAGCTCCTCGCCCGCCCATTCCAGACCGCCGCCAGCGCGGTCGAGCGCATCGCCCGGCAAGACTACGAAACCGAGATCGCCGGTCTTGAACGTGGCGACGAGGCTGGCTCGATCGCCAGAAATCTCGAAGCACTCCGCGATCGTCTGCGTCAGGCGGAAGACACCGCCGAGGAGGAGCGCGCCGCCAATGACCGCCGGCTGTCGCTGTTCACCGCCCTTGGCAACGCAATGAGCGGGCTGACCCGCGGCGAAACGGACCACAGGCTGGATGCAGACGACTGGCGCACCCTTGGCGACAGCGCCGTGCGCCTGTGCGATAATTTCAACGCGCTGGCGCAGGGGATCAGTAGGCTGGTGAGCTCTCTGCGCACCTCCACCGATACGGTGCAGCGCAATTCGCAAGAGCTATCCTCCATGTCGCGCGAGATGTCCCGGAGGTCCGAGGTTCAGGCGGCAACGCTCGAGGAATCCGCCGCCGCGCTCGAGCAGCTATCCTCCAGCGTCCGGGCCGCCGCTGACCGCGCCGAAGACGCCGACCGCCGCGTCGGTGAGGGGCGCCGCCGCGCCGAGGAAGGCGGCGCTGTCATGGAAAAGGCACTGACCGCTATGGGCTCGATCGCAGCGTCCTCCGACCAGATCACCCAGATTATCGGCGTGATCGACGACATTGCCTTCCAGACCAATCTGCTCGCCCTCAACGCCGGGGTCGAGGCCGCTCGCGCTGGCGAGTCGGGCAAGGGGTTCTCGGTGGTCGCCTCCGAGGTGCGCTCACTGGCGCAGCGTGCCTCCGAATCGGCGCGCGAGATCAAGGCGCTGGTGTCCAACAGCTCACAGCAGGTGAAGGACGGCGGCCAGCTTGTGGAACAGACCGGCACCGCGCTTTCCGATATCGTGCGCAACGTCAGCGAGGTGTCCGACCTCGTTGCCGAAATCGCCACGGCGGCCAAGGAACAGGCAGCGGGCCTACAAGAGATCAACGTGGGTGTGGCCGAACTGGACAAGGTCACCCAGCAAAACGCGGCGATGGTTGGCGAGACCAGCACGGCCAGCGACCAACTCAGCAGCGAAGCCGAGCGGCTTTCTTCACAGCTTGGCCGCTTCATGGGAGAACAGGAGGCAACCGCTAAGGAGGTCACGCCACTGGCGGCGCCCATCGAAGACTTCGAGCCGGCACCGCCTTCGGAGCCGCCTGCGCTGCCCGCGCCACAACGGGCCGCCGCTGGCAGCGACGTAAGCTGGGAAGAATTCTAGCGCTTCCCAAAAACAAGCGCGGGCCAGCTAACGCTGACCCGAAACCGCAAAGCCAAGGCGCTCGCGATCAGCCGATCTGCCCGCGATTTGCCCCGACCTGGCCGCGATGCAGCAACAGGTGGTCGAGAATAACACAAGCCATCATCGCCTCACCCACCGGCACCGCCCGAATTCCCACGCAGGGATCGTGACGCCCCTTGGTGACGATATCGGTTTCGTCACCGTCCACCGTCAGCGTCTTGCGCGGCGTCAGGATCGAAGAGGTCGGCTTCACCGCGAAACGCACCACCACGTCCTGCCCGGTGGAAATTCCGCCCAGCACACCACCCGCGTGGTTCGAGCTATACACCGGACCGTCCGGCCCCATGGTGATCTCATCGGCATTGGCCGAGCCGGTCAGCGCCGCCGCCGCCATACCCTCGCCGATTTCCACGCCCTTCACCGCGTTGATCGACATCATCGCCGCAGCGAGGTCGGTGTCGAGCTTACCGTAGATCGGCGCGCCCAGCCCTGCCGGCACGCCGCGCGCCACCACCTCGATCACCGCACCGACGCTGTCCCCGGACTTACGCAGCCCGTCCAGATAGTCGGCCCAGCCCTCGGCAGCCTCCGCATCGGGGCACCAGAACGGGTTGCGCGCGATCTCATCCCAGTCAAAGCGGTCACGGTCGATGCCCTGCGGCCCCATTTGCACCATGAAGCCGGTGATCGATAGTCCGGGCGCCAACTCTGCCAGCGCCGCCCGCGCCAGCCCGCCGGCGGCGACCCGCGCCGCCGTCTCCCGCGCCGAGGAGCGACCGCCGCCACGATAGTCGCGGATGCCGTACTTCTGGTAGTAGGTGATGTCGGCATGGCCGGGCCGGAACTTGGCCGCGATCTCGGAATAATCCTTCGATCGCTGGTCGGTGTTCTCGATCATCAGCTGCACCGGCGTGCCCGTGGTCTGCCCCTCGAACACTCCCGACAGGATCTTCACCGCGTCGGGCTCGCGCCGCTGCGTGGTGTATTTGTTCTGCCCCGGCTTGCGCAGGTCGAGCCAACGCTGCAGCGCCGCCTCGTCGATCGGCACCCCCGGCGGGCAGCCATCCACCGTGGCACCAAGCGCCGGCCCGTGGCTTTCGCCCCAGGTCGTCACACGAAAGAGATGGCCGAAGGTATTGAGGCTCATGGGCTTGTCTCCTGTGTCGCGCCGCGCTCTCTGCTCGCCCAGCCTGTTAGGCCAGCACGGCCCTTGTCTCAAGGGAATTGTCGTGACGCGCCGCGGCGAGGAATTCATCTTGTCAGCCGCCCCGCCCGCCGCTAGGTCTTGCGCTACCTCGGGGTGCCGCGCGATCCACGCCGGCTGAGATGCCACTGCGAACCCGTTGAACCTGACCCGGTTAACACCGGCGGAGGGAAGGTCATGGCCCAAGGCCCACGCGCCCCGGCCCATCTTGCCCTCTCGCCGCAAATTTGGAGGATGCCATGAAGGCCATCAGTTTTGCAGCGGGATGTCTCTTTGCCAGCACGGCGCTGGCGCAGGAGAACGTTCTGACCGTCTACGCGGGCGATTACGTCGTCTCGGAATGGGGCCCTGGCCCGAAGATCGAAGAGATGTTCGAGGCGCGCTGCGATTGCGACCTGCAGTTCAAGCCCGGCGATCTGCTGCCACGGCTGTTGCTCGAGGGCGAACGGACCGAGGCCGACGTGGTCTTTGGTCTCAACACCGACGTGACCAAGCAGGCCCGCGAAAGCGGCCTCTTCGCGCCGCACAATGTGGACCTCTCGCCCCTCACCTTGCCGATCGAATGGACCGACGACACCTTCCTTCCCTACAACTACGGCGAGACGGCCTTCATCTACGACACCACGCGCCTGCCCGAACCGCCGCAAAGCTTCGAGGCGTTGCTTGAGGCGCCAGACGATCTGAAGATCGTCATTCAGGACCCGCGCAGCTCGATCTCCGGTCTGGCCATGGCGCTCTGGATCCACGCGGTGTTCGGCGACGAGGCCGAGGACGCATGGCGTAAATTGGCACCGAAGATTCTCACCGTCACCAAGGGCTGGTCCGAAAGCTACGGGCTGTTCACCGATGGCGAGGCCGACATGGTGCTGAGCTATACCACTTCGCCTGCCTATCACATCATCGCCGAGGACGACCGCAGCAAGAAGGCGCTGATTTTCCCCGAGGGGAACTACTTCATGGTCGAGCTGGCCGCGAAGGTCGCCAGCACCGATCAGCCGGAACTGGCGCAGGCGTTCATGGAGTTCATCTTGACGCCCGAGTTCCAGCAGATGATCGCCACGGGCAACTGGTCCTTCCCTGCGGCGCTGCCGCACGATGAATGGCCCGAGGGGTTCAAGGAGCTCGAACTGCCGACCAAGGTGCTGTTCTACTCCGAAGATGAGGCCGCCGCGCTGCGCGACGAGGCTATCGAGGCATGGCGCCGCGGCCTCTCGCAATAAGCGCCGCGCTCCTCGCGGCCGGGCTGGTGCTGGCACTGGTGCTCGGCCCGGTGGCGGCGGTGCTCTCGCGCGCCGGTGGCTGGGGCACGCTCGGCCCCGGCGACTGGCAGGCACTACGGTTTACGCTCTGGCAGGCGCTGCTCTCGGCAGTCTTTTCTCTGGCGCTGGCGATCCCCGTCGCGCGCGCGTTGGCGCGCCGGAGCTTCCCGGGACGCGGGCTGTTGATCTCGCTCTTGGGCGCGCCCTTCATCCTGCCGACCATCGTGGCGGTGCTGGGGCTGATCGCGGTCTTCGGCCAGAACGGCATGGTCAACGGCGCACTACGCGCCCTCGGCCTGCCGGGCTTCAGCATCTACGGGCTGCACGGCGTGGTGCTGGCCCATGTGTTCTTCAACCTGCCACTGGCGGTGCGACTGCTGCTGCAGGGCTGGCTGGCGACCCCCGCCGAGCGCTTCCGCCTTGCCGCTTCGCTGGGGCTGTCACCTTGGGGGATATTCCGCACGCTGGAAGCGCCGATGCTGCTGCGCATCGCGCCCGGAGCCTTTGCGGTGATCTTCGTCATATGCCTGTCGAGCTTCGCCGTGGCTCTGACGCTGGGCGGCGGGCCGCGCGCCACGACCGTCGAACTGGCGATCTATCAGGCGGTGCGCTTCGATTTCGACCTCGGGCGTGCGGCGCTGCTGTCGGTGATCCAGCTTGGCCTCGCGCTGGCCGCCGGGCTGCTGGCGCTGCGCCTCGGCTTGGGCGGCGGCTTTGGCGCGGGGCTCGACCGCATGGTGACGCGCTGGGACGGGCGCAAGGGCCTGCACCGCGCCGCAGACGCCGCGTGGATCGTCGTGGCCGCGCTTTTCCTGCTGACCCCGCTCGGCATGGTCGTCGCCCGCGGGCTGCCCGGCCTGACGCAGCTTGGCACGGGGTCTTGGGAGGCGGCGTGGAACTCACTGACCGTGGCGCTGGCCTCGACGCTGCTGTGCCTCGCGTGGGCGCTGCCGCTGTCCACCCGCTGGGGCGAATGGATGGGGCTGGCGGGCATCGCCGTCTCGCCCCTCGTGCTGGGCACCGGGCTTTTCCTGATCGTCCGGCCCTTTGCCAATCCGCTGTCACTGGCGCTGCCGGTGACCACTTTGGTCAACGCGCTGGTCGCCCTGCCCTTTGCCCTGCGCATCCTGCGCCCCGAGGCCGAGGCGGTGCGCGCCGATTACGCGCGGCTGGCGCAGGCGCTGGGGCTGACCCCGCTCGCATGGGTCCGGCTCATCCTGCTGCCGCGCCTGCGCCGCCCAATCGGGTTTGCCGCCGGGCTGACCGCCGCGCTGTCGATCGGCGATCTGGGAGTCATCGCGCTCTTTGCCGACCCAGAGCGGGCAACCCTGCCGCTGCAGGTCTACCGGCTGATGGGGTCGTACCAGATGGACGCCGCTGCCGGGGCGGCGCTGCTGCTACTGCTGTTCAGCTTTGGGGCCTTCTGGCTCTGCGACCGGGGGGGCCGTGCCAATGCTGACGCTTGAAGGCCTGCGCTACACCGAAGGCGACTTCAGCCTTTCGGCGGATCTGTCGCTGGCGCCGGGTCGACGCGTCGCCGTCATCGGGCCGTCGGGCGCGGGCAAGTCGACGCTGCTGGACCTGATCGCCGGGTTCCTTGCCCCCAAGACGGGCCGCCTGCTCTGGCAGGGGCGCGACATCACCGCCATCCCGCCGGACAAGCGCCCTGTGGCGATGCTGTTTCAAGAGAACAACCTCTTCCCGCACCTCAACCTCGCGCGGAACCTCGGGCTGGCGCTGCGCCCCGGTGGCGGGCGACTGACAGCGGACGACACGCACAGGGTCGAGCAGGCGCTGGAGCGCGTGGGCCTCGGTGGCATGTCAGCCCGCAAACCCGGCGCGCTCTCGGGCGGACAGCAGAGTCGCGCGGCGCTGGCACGGGTGCTGTTGCAGGCACGCCCGATCCTTGCGCTGGACGAGCCATTCGCCGCGCTGGGACCGGCGCTGAAGGTGCAGATGTTGGATCTGGTGCAGGAGGTGGCCGGAGAGCTGGGCGCGCTGGTGCTGCTGGTCAGCCATGACCCGCAGGATGCCCGCCGTTTTGCCGAGCAGACCGTTCTGGTGGCGGATGGCATCGCGCAGGCCCCCGTCGACACGCAGGCGCTGTTCGAGGCCCCACCAGAGGCGCTGCGCGCCTATCTCGGACACTAGCGCCGCGCGCGCCGGAAAGATCCATCGCGCGCCCAATGCAAAAGGCCCCGCCAAACGGCGGGGCCTTCTGTTTTGCTCAGGCGCGGATCACTCCGGCTTGTGCTTGATCGGGCGCCAGATGCGCTTGTTGGTCAGGTACAGCAGCACCGACAGCACCGTCAGGAACAGCACCCCGGCAAAGCCCGCCTGCTTGCGCGCCATCATCTTCGGCTCGGCGGTCCACATCAGGAAGGCCGCGACGTCCTGCGCCTCGTGGTGCAGCTCGTTCGAGTGACCGTCGGCGAACTCCACGTCCTCGCCCATCAGCGGCGGGGCCATGGCGATCCAGCCGCCCGGGAAGGCGGTGTTTTCGTAGAAGGTGGTGCCGGCCTCGACCTTCTCTTCGCCGGTGTAGCCGGTGAGAAGCGATGCAATGTACTCGGCGCCGCCCATGCCGTTGAACAGCTGCGACAGACCGGTGCCGTACGGGCCATGGAAGCCCGCGCGCGCCTTGGCCATCAGCGACAGGTCGGGCGCCCCGACCGCGTCATTGACCGGGAAGTGGTCGGTCGGGATCGCCGGGCGGTAGTCGTCCAGTTCTTCGTCGAACACCTCGAAGTTCTGCGCCGCATAGGCGCGCACCTGATCCTCGGGCAGGCCGGGGCCGCCCTCGTCACCAAGCGTGCGCAGCGGCACATAGCGCAGACCGTGACAGGCCGAGCAGACCTCGGTGTAGATCTGCAGGCCGCGTTGCAACTGGGCCTGATCATAGGCACCGAACGGACCTTCGAACGAGAAGGCGTAATCCTCCACGTGGCCACCCTCGCCGGCAGCAAAGGCGCTGCCGGAGACGAGGCCGAGGACCGCGACGGCGGAAAGGGCAAGTTTCTTGAACATGACTCTTGTGTCCTTTCTCTTACTCGGCCGGGGTGGACGCGGTCGCGCCCTTGTCCGAGGACTTGCCGTAATGCGCTTCGAAGTCTTCTTCGATGGTCGCAGGCTGCGGCAGCGGCTTTTCGATCACCCCCAGCAGCGGCAGGATCACGAAGAAATAGCCGAACCAGTAGGCTGCGCCGATCAGCGAGAAGCTGGCGTAGGGCTCTTCAGCCGGCATGGCGCCAAGCCACATCAGCGCGATGAAGTCGATCACCAGCAGCCAGAACCACCACTTGAACTGCGGGCGGTACTTGCCCGAGCGCACCGAGGAGGTGTCGAGCCAGGGTGCCAGCGCCATGGCGATGATCGCCCCGAACATCGCCAGCACGCCGAAGAACTTGGCATCGACGATGCCGCCGGTGACGAAAGAGGCGATCTGAACGACCCAGACTTCCGAGGTGAAGGCGCGCAGGATCGCGTAGAACGGCAGGAAGTACCATTCGGGCACGATGTGCGCCGGTGTCGCCAGCGGGTTCGCCTCGATGTAGTTGTCGGGGTGGCCCAGGTAATTGGGCATGAAACCGACGATGGCGAAGAACACCGCAAGGATCACCGCCAGCGCAAAGAGGTCCTTGATCACGAAGTACGGCCAGAAGGGAACGGTGTCCTTCTCTGCATCCGCCTTCGAGGTGCGGCGAACCTCAACACCGGTGGGGTTGTTGTTACCCGTGGTGTGGAAGGCCCAGATGTGCACCGCCACCAGCGCCGCGATGACGAAGGGCAGCAGGTAGTGCAGCGAGAAGAAGCGGTTCAGCGTGGCGTTGTCCACCGCCGGCCCGCCCAGCAGCCAAGTCTGGATCGACTCGCCGATGAAGGGGATCGCGCCAAACAGGCCGGTGATCACCGTCGCGCCCCAGAACGACATCTGGCCCCACGGCAGCACGTAGCCCATGAAGGCGGTGCCCATCATCGCGAGGTAGATCAGCATGCCGATGATCCACGTGATCTCACGCGGGGATTTGTATGAGCCGTAGTAGAGCCCGCGGAAGATGTGCGCGTAGACCGCCACAAAGAACAGCGACGCGCCGTTCATGTGCAGGTAGCGCAGCATGTAGCCCCCGTTCACGTCGCGCATGATGTGCTCGATCGAGGCGAAGGCCATGTCCACATGCGGCGTGTAGTGCATCACCAGCACGATGCCGGTGATGATCTGCAGCGCCAGACAGAAGGTCAGGATGATCCCCCAGATCCACATCCAGTTCAGGTTCTTGGGTGTGGGGATCATGATGGTGTCGTAAAGCAGACCGACGATCGGCAGGCGCTTGTGCACCCAGCGTTCGCCGCCGGTCTTCGGTTCGTAGTGATCGTGCGGAATACCAGACATGAGCGCCTCCCCTTAGCCCAGCAGGATCGTGGTTTCTTCCACGAAGGAAGCCACGGGAACGTGAAGGTTCTGCGGCGCCGGGCCCTTGCGGATGCGTCCGGCCGTGTCGTAGTGCGAGCCATGGCAAGGGCAGAACCAGCCCCCGACGCCGCCCGCAGTATACTCACCGGCATTGCCAAGGGGCACACAGCCTAGATGCGTACACACGCCCATCATGACCAGCCATTCCCCGGCCTCGTCAAGGGTGCGGTTCTCATCAGTGGCGTCAGCACCGGCGGCGATGTTCTCGTTCCGGGCCTCGGCGTCGACGAGTTGATCCATGGTGACCGAGCGGGCTTCCTCAATTTCCGTTTCGGTCCGGCGCCGGATGAACACCGGCTTGCCAAGCCATTTCACCGTGAGCTGACTGCCGGCCTCCACTCCGGACACGTCCACTCGGATGGTGCTCAACGCGCGCACGTCCGCCGACGGGTTCATCTGGTTGACCAGCGGCCAGACGGCCGCGCCAGTGGCGACTACGCCGGCACCGCCGGTGGCATAGAAGAGGAAATCTCTCCTGGTGCCTTCGTGATCTTCTGCTTGTGACACGGGGTCTTCTCCATTCCTCAGAGGCCGGTTTCGCGGCCGGCCGACACGCAGATAAGGCCGCGCAAGAACGCAGCATTTCCATAGGCTGTATTATCGGCCCGCCCATCGTCCGTAAAGCAAACATAACAGTCACATCGATCAGAGTGCCGATGTGTCGCGGTTGAAACCCTGCCACAGCGGAAGATATTAGCCAGTTAAGAGTTCATCCCTCAAATGGAGGCACGGCCATGAAAGCCCTGATTCTGCCCACCGCGCTGCTTGGCATCGGCCTTGCCGCCCCTGCTGTCGCGCAAGATTTCGAAGCCTCGGTCTACACTGGCTGGCAGACCGCACCGCACAGCCGGATCAGCGGCGACTACCCCGGCAGCGGCGCCGATTTCGACGAATTGATCGGCTGGGAAGGCAAATCCTTCGAGATGCCCCCCTACTGGGGTCTGCGCGGCACGTGGTGGCAAAGCGACACCTTCGGCTGGGCGCTCGAATTCACCCACGCCAAAGTCTACGCCAATGAAGACGACCGCGATGACGCGGGCTTCGAGACGCTGGAATTCACCGACGGCATCAACATCCTGACGGTCAACGCCATGCGCCGCTGGCCCGAGCAGTGGGGCAAGCTGACGCCTTTCGCCGGCGCTGGTCTGGGTGTGGCTGTGCCGCACGTCGAAGTCGCCACCACCGACGGCTCGGACGACACGTTCGAATACCAGTACACCGGCCCCGCCGCGCGCCTGCTGGCTGGCGTGAGCTATCCGATCAACGACACATGGTCGGTCTATGGCGAATACCAGTTCACCTACTCGTGGAACGAGGCCGATCTCGACGAAGGCGGCACGCTGGAGACCGACATCAAGACCAACGCGCTGAACGTCGGCCTGTCGATGAAATTCTGATCGGCCCAACGGCCTGCTGCAAACGACAAAGCGCTCCCCGCGGGGAGCGCTTTTTGTTTGACGGGTATTGATGCCGGTGCGGGCACCTCAGCGCTTCTTCACGAACTCCGTGCGCAGCACGAGCCCCTTGATCGTGTCATGGCGACAGTCGATCTCGTCGGGGCTGTCGGTCAGCCGGATCGAGCGGATCACCGTGCCCTGCTTCAGCGTCTGGCCCGCGCCCTTCACCTTCAGGTCCTTGACCAGAACCACCTGATCACCATCGGCGAGCAGATTGCCGGCGGCATCACGCACCTCGACAACCTCTGCCGCGGCAACCTCGGAGGCGGGTTTCCACTCGCCGCTGGCCTCGTCGTAGACCCACTCTTCATCCGTGGCCATCTCGGCCTCCTTGCTTATTTGGCGCTGCCGCGCATGCGCTTTTTCGGAAGCATGATCACCACCGCGACCAGATAGGCCGCGCAGAACAGCGCAAGGGTGATCCACGCATAGGTCAGCACCGCCGCGCCCAGAAAGGCGACGCCCACCAGCACATATTTCACGTTCTGGCGCGAGATGCGGGTGGTCTTGAACGACCACGTGGGCACCCGGCTGATCATCGCCAGCCCGGCCAGCACCAGCCAGCCCGCCAGCACCAGATCGGGGAACAGCGGCCCCGCACCAAGGCCGAAGCTGAGATACATCGGCAGCATCGCCAGAAGCGCCCCCGCCGGCGACGGCACGCCGGTGAAATAGGCGTTGTCGTGGTCTTTGTCCTCGGACTTGCGCATCACGTTGAACCGCGCAAGGCGCACAACCGCGCAGATCGCAAAGACCAGCACCGCGATCCAGCCGAAGTTGCGGCTGTCTTCCAGCGCCCACGTATAAAGCAGCATCCCCGGCGCCACGCCGAAGTTGAGAAAATCAGCAAGGCTGTCGAGCTCGGCGCCCATGCCGCTTTCGGACTTCAGTGCGCGCGCAAGGCGCCCGTCCAGCCCGTCGAGCACCGCCGCCAGCAGGATCAACTGCACCGCCAGTTCGTACGAGCCCTGCAGACCGAAGCGGATCGCCGTCAGCCCGGCGCAGATCGCCACCACGGTCAGCACGTTCGGCAACAGCTGGATCACCGTCACCTTCTCGGCGGCGCGCGCCTTTGGATCCTCCGTCGGCTTTTGGTCATCCATTCAGCGGCTCCCCAAGGTCGGCAATGACGCTCTCGCCCGCGATCATCGTCTGGCCGATGGCGACCTGCGGCTCCACCCCCTCGGGCAGATAGACGTCCAGACGCGAGCCGAAGCGGATAAGGCCGAACCGATCACCACGGTTCAGCCGGTCGCCGTCCTTCACCCACCACATGATACGCCGCGCGACAAGCCCCGCGATTTGCACCACGGCGATCTCGCGCCCGTCCTCGAGACGAACGCGCAGCGCGTTGCGCTCGTTGTCCACCGAGGCCTTGTCGAGCGAGGCGTTGAGGAACTTGCCGGGGCGGTAGGCGACAGAGACGATCTCGCCGGTCGCCGGGGTGCGGTTCACGTGGCAGTTAAAGACCGACATGAAGACCGACACGCGAGTCAGCGGCACGTCGGGCATGCCCAGCTCGGCGGGAGGCACCGCCGGTTCGATCAGCGAGACCACACCGTCGGCGGGCGAGACCAGCAGGCCGGGGCGCTGCGGCACCACCCGCTCGGGGTCGCGAAAGAAGTAGTAGCACCAGACCGTCAGGCCAACGCCGATCCAGCCCAGCGGGTCCCAGATCAGAAACAGCACCACGGTGATCGCGGCGAAAATACCGACGAACTTGCGTCCCTCTGGGTGCATCGGTTTGATAAACGTGTCGCGCATCCGCATGGGGAGGCTCCCTCTTGGCTGGGATTTCGGGGGTGCAGGCAGCTAAGCGCATGCGCGCCCGCGTGCAAGCCCTTTGGCGGCGCGCCCTGTGCCTCGCCGCCACGTCTGTGTGGTCTGTCAGGTCTCGGCAGCCATCGGGTCGGTGGCCTGCATCGCGGGCCGCTGACAGAACGCATCGTACCACTCGGCCAGCGCCTCGCGGCCAATCCGCCACTTGCGCGCATCATGGCGGAAGTCGAGATACCCCAGCGCGCAGGCGACCGAAATATGGCCCATGTCCACCCGCCCGGCGAGATGGCTCATCCAGCGCGTGTTCAGGGCGTCGAGCGCCCGGCTCACCTTGCTCCACTGCCCTTCTATCCACTCCATCGATACCTGCTCGCGCGGACGGAAACGCTCTTCGTAGATAATCAGCACGGCGGCATCCATGATGCCGTCGCCAGTGGCCTCAAGGGTCAGCGTGTCCCAGACGCGGCTTTCGGGGTAGAGCCCGGCCTCGGCGCGGGCATCGAGGAACCGGCAGATCACCCGGCTGTCATAGAGTGTCGGCCCATCGGGGCGCACCAGCGCGGGAATCTTGCCCACCGGGTTGGCGGCGATTAGCGCCGGGTCCGGCGTCAGCGGCGAGGCGGTGACCTGCACCATCTCGACATCCTCGTACTGGCCGGTTTCGTGCAGCGTCACCAGCACCTTGCGGACAAAGGGGGACGGCCCGGCCTGCAGCAGTTTCATCGCAGATCTCCTTGCGCGGTTGTCGGGCGGAGCCTAGCGCGCTGGCGCGGAAAGGAAAACGCCGAAGGCAGAGAGGCGCCGAACCGCCCCAGCCGGGCAAGCTGCGCGCCACTGGGCGGGCTTTGGGCGGGCATTGATCCACCCGCCCAAACGCAAAACGGGGGGCCGAAGCCCCCCGCTCGCTGCCCGAAGGCAGGCGTCCATATGGACCGGCAGATTACATCATGCCGCCCATGCCGCCCATGCCGCCCATGTCGGGCATGCCGCCACCGGCGGGTGCGTCTTTTTGCGGCTTGTCTGCCACCATCGCTTCGGTGGTGATCAGCAGGCCAGCAACCGAAGCTGCATCTTCCAGTGCGGTACGCACGACCTTCGCGGGGTCGATCACGCCGAACGAGAACATGTCGCCATATTCGTCGGTCTGGGCGTTGTAGCCGAACTTCAGGTCGTCCGATTCACGCACTTTGCCTGCGACGACCGAGCCGTCCACGCCTGCGTTCTCGGCGATCTGGCGCAGCGGAGCTTCCAGAGCCTTACGCACGATGGTGATACCGGCGTTCTGGTCGGAGTTCGCACCGGTCAGGCCGTCGAGCGACTTGGCGCCCTGAACCAGAGCGGTACCGCCGCCGACGACGATGCCTTCCTGCACGGCTGCGCGGGTCGCGTTCAGAGCGTCGTCCACACGGTCCTTGCGCTCTTTCACTTCCACTTCGGTCATGCCGCCAACGCGGATGACGGCAACGCCGCCTGCCAGCTTGGCAACACGTTCCTGCAGCTTCTCGCGGTCGTAGTCCGAGGTGGTTTCCTCGATCTGCGTGCGGATCTGAGCGACGCGCGCTTCGATCTCTGCCTTGTCACCGTGGCCGTCGACGATGGTGGTCTCGTCTTTGGTGATGTTCACGGTCTTGGCGGTGCCAAGCATGTCCATGGTCACCGACTCGAGCTTCATGCCGAGGTCTTCCGAGATCACCTGGCCGCCGGTCAGGATCGCGATGTCCTGCAGCATGGCCTTGCGGCGGTCGCCGAAGCCCGGTGCTTTCACGGCTGCGATCTTCAGGCCGCCGCGCAGCTTGTTGACCACGAGGGTCGCCAGCGCTTCGCCTTCGACGTCTTCAGCAATGATCAGCAGCGGCTTTTGCGACTGGATCACCTGCTCGAGCAGCGGGACGAGCGGCTGCAGCGACGAGAGTTTTTTCTCGTGCAGCAGGATCATGCAGTCGTCGAGCTCTGCGATCATCTTGTCGGCGTTGGTCACGAAGTACGGCGACAGGTAGCCGCGGTCGAACTGCATGCCTTCAACAACGGTGGTCTCGGTCTCGAGGCCTTTGTTCTCTTCGACGGTGATCACACCCTCGTTGCCGACTTTCTGCATCGCGTCTGCGATCTGACGGCCGATTTCGGCTTCGCCGTTCGCCGAGATGGTGCCGACCTGAGCAACTTCGTTGCTGTCGTTGACCGGGCGTGCAGCTGCCTTGATCGCTTCGACGACCTTGGCGGTTGCCAGATCGATGCCGCGCTTGAGGTCCATCGGGTTCATGCCAGCGGAGACGGCTTTGACGCCCTCTTTCACGATGGCCTGAGCCAGAACGGTCGCGGTGGTGGTGCCGTCACCGGCTTCGTCGTTGGTGCGGGAAGCAACTTCCTTCACCATCTGCGCGCCCATGTTCTCGAACTTGTCTTCCAGTTCGATTTCCTTGGCCACGGACACACCGTCTTTGGTGATGCGCGGTGCACCGAACGACTTGTCGAGCACAACGTTACGGCCTTTCGGGCCGAGGGTCACCTTAACCGCGTCGGCGAGGATGTTCACACCCTTCAGCATGCGCGAGCGGGCGTCGGTATCGAACTTCACGTCCTTTGCAGACATCTGCGAGTTCTCCTAAATCTGTATTGAAGGTCAGGCGTATCGGGCCCGCAGGCCCGGAGCGATCAGCGGATCAGGCCGCCTCGGTGATGCCGAGGATGTCCGATTCCTTCATGATCAGCAGCTCTTCGCCGTCGATCGTCACTTCGGTGCCGGACCACTTGCCGAACAGCACGCGGTCGCCTTCCGAGACGGCCATCGAGATCAGCTCGCCGGAATCCTTGCGTGCACCTTCACCGCAGGCAACGATCACGCCCTCAGCGGGCTTTTCTTTTGCGCTGTCGGGGATGATCAGACCGCCCTTGGTCTTTTCGTCGCTCTCTACGCGGCGAACCAGCACGCGGTCGTGAAGCGGTTTGAATGCCATCTTCGAGTCTCCATAGCTCAAAGGTTGTCCCTGTAGGCCCCCGTTGATAGCCAGACAGCGTCTGACCCGAGAGCCGTTAGCACTCACCCTTGTGGAGTGCTAACGAGGCATAGCTAGGCAGGCCCGCGTTTTGAGTCAACACTCCCGTCCGAGAAAATTTGATGACACCCGGTCGGGCATGTCGGCCCGCGCCCATCACCTGTGCACCAAGGGCGCCCCACACAAGGTGGCGCGCAGCGGCCATGGCAAATCTTCGCCGAATGTGGTGACCTGACTGAGATCACAGAATCGAGACCCATATGGCTATTCCCTACGCGCCCATTTCGGCGCCCTCCCCGCTGCAGCAACCGCCGCATGACAACACTCGGGGCTTCTTGTTCATGGCGCTCGGCTTTTTCGGCTTCGGCCTGACCGACATGCTGGCCAAGCTGCTGACCGAGCATCTGCCGCTGGTCCAAGTCATCTGGTTCCGCCAGTCCGGCCTGTTCATCGGGGTCATGGTGCTGCTGGCCATGCGCGGCGGCCTTATCCTGCGCACGCCGCACCCGGTGCTGCAGATGATGCGAGGGGTGATCGCACTGGCATCGGCCGGCTGTTTCATCATGTCGCTACGCTTCGTTGGCCTTGCGGATGCCACGGCCGTGACCTTCACCGCGCCCTTCATCGTCACCGTGTTCGGCGCGCTCTTGCTCAAAGAGCCGGTCGGGCCGCGCCGCTGGGCCGCTGTGATCACCGGCTTCATCGGCATGCTGGTGGTGATCCGCCCCGGCATGGGGGTGTTTCACCCGGCCATCGGCTTTGCCTTCATCGCCGCGCTCTGCTTTGCCGCCCGGCAGCTGCTGTCGCGCTATCTCAGCGGCGCCGACAGCATCGCCACGACGGTCACCTACACCTCGCTGACCTCTTTCCTGCTGTGCTCGGTGCCGCTGGTCTTCGTCTGGCAGACCCCGCCCAGCCTCGGCGTCATGGCCCTGTGCCTTGTCATCGCCACGACCGCCGGGCTTGGCGAATTTCTGATCATCCGCGGGCTCGACGTGGGTCAGGCGGTGGTGATGGCGCCGGTGCAATACACGATGATCATCTGGAGCACGCTCTACGGCTTTCTCGTCTTCGCCGACCTGCCCGATGCCTGGACCTTCGTGGGCTGCGGCATCATCATCGCCTCGGGGCTCTACACGCTCTACCGCGAGCGGGTGCTGGCAAAGCAGGCGAAACGCGCGGCGGCACAGGCTGATCTGCAGCCCGCGCCGACCGAAGCCTGAGGCTCGGCGTCCCGGCTCACTCCGCGGCCTCGTCCTCCCAACTGCCCGCCCAATGCACCAGACCCGCGCGCCCGGCGTCGGTCAGATCGTAGACGCCGACGCGCACGCGGGTGAACCAGCCGTAGTGATTGTCGGCCATCAGCCGCGTCGCCACCTTGACCCCGGTCGCCGCCGCCACATCCCGGCCGCGGCTTTGCCCTGCATCCACAAGGTAGGCGGCGCAGCGCAGCGCGTCCTGCCGGTAGCCGGTGACGATGCCATGGCGGGTCGCCCCGCCGTCGTTGGGATCGCCGGTGATGCGCCGGAACTCGCGCAGCAGCTTGGCCTGCCCCGCCTTGTTCTTGCGCGGCGCATAGGGGCCGGGATCGCAATGCACCTCGGCCCGCCCGTCCTTGACAGTGATGAACCCCAGCCCCAACCGCCGGCACAGGGCCAGATTATCCTTCAGCGCCCGCCGCGCGGTGCGCCCGCCGGGTTTCGGCACGGCGATATAGACCAGATCAGACACCCGCATCCGCGCCAGCGCCTGATGGAACAGAGCCAGCGAGATCTTCAGCTTCAACTCGACGATCACCGGCTCTTCCTCGCCGCGCACCGCCACGAGGTCGGCCGCGCCCACTTCGCCCTTCACCGTGTAGCCTTGTCCGGCCAAAAGCGCCTTCACCGGCGCATAGAGTTCACTTTCCCGCAACATGGCCGCCACCATCGCCCCGCCGCTTGCCGCTGGCAAGCAGCTGCCCTAGCCTGCCCCGGTTCCGCGTTCTCTGTGAGGTAGCCCCCGCATGTTCCGTCCGCTTCTCGCCCTGCTCCTTCTGCTTGCGCCCGCCGCCCTGCAGGCCGCCTGCGAAGGCCACGATCTGCGCGGCACCCTCAGCGCGGCGGAACGGGCCGAACGCACCCGGATGCTGGCTGAGATCCCCTATCCCGAAGGCAACCACTGGCGCGCCGAACGCGGCGATCAGGTGCTGCATCTGATCGGCACAATGCACCTTGGTGACGCGCGCCTCGACGGCCCGGTAGAACGGCTCGCGCCGCTGATCGAAGGCGCCGGCACGCTGCTGCTCGAGATGACCCGGTCGGACGAGACGCATTTGCAGGCGGCGCTGGCCGCAGACCCCGGCATGCTCACGCTGCAGGGCAGCAGCCTGCCCGACCTGCTGCCCGAAGAAACATGGCAGACGCTGGCCGAAGCGGCGCGGGCACGCGGCATCCCGACCATTCTCGCCGCCAAGTTCCAGCCGTGGTACCTGTCGATGATGCTGGCCACGCCCCCCTGCGCCATGGCGCAACTCCAAGGCAAGACCGGGCTCGACAAGCGGCTCGAAGATCTGGCCGAGGCCTCAGGCGTGCCGACCCGTGCGCTCGAGCCCTATGACACGGTGTTCCGCCTGTTCAACGCCGAGCCGATCGAGGATCAGCTCGAGATGCTGCGCACCGGCATTCTCGACACGCAAACCGCCGAAGACCAGTTCGCCACCATGTTCGCCGCCTATTTCGAAGAGGCGCACGCCGATACCCTGGTGATCTCGCGGCTGATCGCGCGCCGCGCCTTGCCCGAAGCCCCGGCCAAGGTCGACGAGATGATGGACGAGACGGAAGCGCAACTGCTGGTCGCCCGCAACCGCGCGTGGATGCCGGTGCTG
Source organism: Salipiger sp. ABF4_146 (assembly GCF_056161345.1). Classification (NCBI taxonomy): domain Bacteria; kingdom Pseudomonadati; phylum Pseudomonadota; class Alphaproteobacteria; order Rhodobacterales; family Roseobacteraceae; genus Salipiger; species Salipiger sp. ABF4_146. The sequence goes on from NZ_JBSWYX010000002.1 coordinate 509,883, forward strand.
CTGGAGGCGGTTGAGCAAAGCGAGGCACCGGTGGTGGCGGCCTTTGGCACCGCCCATCTGGGCGGCACCGACGGGGTTCTGAGCCTGCTGGCGGACGAGGGCTTCAGCCTCACCCGCGCCGCGTTCTAGGCGGCCAGCCCGCGCCCCTTGAGCAGCGCCTCGACCCCCGGCATACGGCCGCGGAAGGCGGTGTAGAGGTCTTCGGCTTCGACCGAGCCACCTTTCGACAGGATGAACTCTTCCAGCTTAGAGGCCGTCTCGGGGTCAAAGGCCCCGCCCGCTTCCTCGAAGGCGGCGAAGGCGTCGGCGTCCATCACCTCGGACCACATGTAGCTGTAGTAGCCCGAGGAATAGCCGTCGCCGGCGAACACATGCGCGAAATGCGGCGTCGCGTGGCGCATCGGAATGGCGCTCGGCATGCCGATGCCGTCCAGCACCTGCGCCTGTTTGGCCATCGGATCGTCGGGCGCCTTGCCCGAATGGAACTCCAGATCGACCAGCGCCGAAGCCACATATTCCACCGTCTGGAATCCCATGTCGAAGGTCGCCGCCGCCAACACTTTGTCGAGCAGGTCCTTGGGCATCGCCGCGCCGGTGTCGGCGTGGGTGGCAAACTCTGCCAGCACCTCCGGCACCTCCAGCCAATGCTCGTAAAGCTGGCTCGGCAGTTCCACGAAATCGCGCGCCACCGAGGTGCCCGAGACCGAGCCGAACTCCACGTCCGACAGCATCTGGTGCAGCGCGTGGCCAAACTCGTGAAACAGCGTGCGCGCGTCGTCGTAAGACAGCAGCGCCGGCTTGCCCTTCGGCGGCTTGGCAAAGTTGCACACGTTGATCACGATCGGCGCCTTCTGCACCGGCCGCTTGGCCTGACTCTGCATCGCCGAGCACCACGCACCGGACCGTTTCGACGCGCGGGCGAAGTAATCGCCGATGAACACCGCCAGATGCTTGCCGTTGCGCGTGACCTCCCATGCCCGGCAATCAGGGTGGTAGAGCGGCTGATCCAGCTCGCGAAACTCCAGCCCGAACAGCCGGTTGGAACAGGTGAACGCAGCCTCGATCATCCGCTCGAGCTGCAGGTAGGGCTTCAGCTCGGCCTCATCGAGATCGTGCAGAGCCTTGCGCCGCTTCTCGGCGTAATAGCGCCAGTCCCACGCGCGGAAGTCGTCGTTGATCCCGTCTTCGCGCAGCATCTCCTCCATCTGCGCCTGATCGGCCATGGCCGCGCTGCGAGCAGGCGTCCAGACCTGCATCAAAAGCTCGCGCACACGCTCCGGCGTGCCCGCCATCTCGGTCTCGAGCTTGTAGGACGCGAAGTCGGGATAGCCGAGCAGCGCCGCGCGCTCCTCACGCAGCTTCAGCACTTCGGCGGCAATACCGCGGTTGTCGGTCTCGCCGCCGTTCTCGCCCCGCGAGGTCCACGCCCGCCATGCTTTCTCGCGCAGGTCACGCCGGGGCGAGAACTGCAGGAACGGCACGATCAGCGACCGCGACAGGGTGATCACCGGCCCGTCGTGCCCGCCAGCCTCCCCTGCCGAGCGCGCACCGTCGACGACAAAGCCGGGCAGCCCTTCGAGATCACCCTCGGCCAGCGGCATCACCCAATCCGACTCGTCCTTCAGCAGGTTCTGGGTGAACGCGGTGCCCAGAACCGCCAGCCGCGACTTCACCTGCGTCATTCGCTCGGCCTCGGCGCCGGTCAGCGCCGCACCAGCACGAACGAACCCGCGATGCGTGAGCATCAGCACCCGCGCCTCCTCGTCCGACAGGCCCAGCGTCTCGCGCCGCTCCCAGAGGTCGCGCACCCGGCCAAATAGCGCCGCGTTGGAGTAAACCGCCGAACTATGCGCCGCGAGCTTGGGCGAAAACTCCCGCTGCAGCGCCTGCCGCGCCGGATTGCTGTCCGCGCCGGCCACCGAGAAGAACACCGACAGCACCTTGTCGAGCGCCTCGCCCGCGCCCTCCATCGCCTCGATCGTATTTGCAAAACTGGGCGCATCCGGATTGTCGGCGATTGCCTCGATCTCGGCCAGATGCGCCGCCAGCGCCTGCTCGAAGGCCGGGGCAAAATCTTCGTCCGAGATACGCTCGAACGGCGCGAGGCCGAAGGGCGTGTCCCACTCGGCAAGCAACGGGTTGGTCATGTGCAGACTCCTTTTGACCCGAAGCTATGACCTTCATCCGCCGCCTTCAATGGCCCTGCCGGACGCCTCCGGCGGGAGTATTTTCGGAAAGATGAAAGCCGGGCGCAGCGCTCTCGCCTTCGTCTAGATCAAAATATCCCCGCCGGAGGCTCCGGCATCCGCAACACGCGTCGCCCTCAGGGCCTCTCGCGCAGCCGCGCCTCGAGCCGCCGCAGAAGCAGCGACAGGGATATGGTCAGCGTCAGGTAAATCAGCGCGACCACGTTATAGGTCTCGAAATAGCGAAAATTGCCCGCCGCGGTGACCTTGCCCAGCTGTGTCACATCCAGCACCCCCAGCACCGAAACCAGCGAGCTGTCCTTCACCATGGCAATGAAATCATTCCCCAACGGCGGCAGGATGGTGCGGATCGCCTGCGGTAGAACGATCAGGCGGAACACTTGGAAACGGCTCAGCCCCAGCGCCTCGGCGGCCTCGATCTGCCCCTCGTCGACCGACAGCAACCCGGCCCGGAACACCTCGGCGATGAAGGCCGAATACCCGATCGTCAGCGCAAGGATCGCCCGCCAGAGCAGCGAGAAATCCCGCACGCGGATCGGCTCGACCCCCATGTGAGCCGCCAGCCAGTTCCAGCCCGCCACCAGCGCCGGCGCCAGCACGAAGGCGACATAGAGCAGCAGCACGAGGATCGGGATGCCGCGCAGGATCTCGGTGTAGAACCGCGCGATCTGCCGCAGCACAAGACTGCGTGATAGCGACATCAACGCCACGATCATGCCGATCAGCGCGGCCAGCGCGAAGCCGACGAGTGTGACGAAGAGCGTGATCTGCACGCCTTTCAGCAAGGTCTGCAGCACCTGCGCCTGCACCTCGCTGGTCAGCACCGCGCCATAGGCCAGCAGGGCCAAGACCCCAGTGGCCAGCAGCCACCAGGGGAAATCCTTCTTCGCGGGCTGTCTCATGCTGGGCTGGCGGGGCTCATTCGCCCATCTTGTAGTCGAGGAACCATTTGCGGTTCAGCGCCTCCAGCGTGCCGTCGGCGCGCAACGCCTCGATCGCCGCGTTGACCGGCGCTACGAGGTCTGAGCCCTTGGGGAAGATGAAGCCGAAATCCTCGGTCCCAAGCTTCTCGCCAACGATCTTCAGCGCCCCATCCGAGGAGGCCACATAGCCTTCGCCGGCGGTGCCATCGGTGAGCACAAGGTCGATGTCGCCCACGCGCAGCGCCTGCACGCTGGCGCCGAAGGTCTCAAAAAGGGTGATGCGCCGGGTCTGTTCGTTGCCGTCGAGCACGTCGTAGACGCCAACGTAGAACGGCGTGGTCCCCGGCTGCGCGCCCATCAGCAGATCCTCATCGGCAGCGAAAGAGGCGGCGTCGTCGAAGCGGCCCTCGTCGCCGCGCACCAGCATGACCATTTCCGAGCGCATGTAGGCATCAGAGAAATCCACCATCTCGGCGCGGTCCTCGCGGATGGTGATGCCGGTCATGCCGATATCATACTGCCCCTCGCTCACCGCCGGGATCATCGCATCCCACGAGATGTTCTCGTAGCTGACGGTGATGTTCAGGCGCTCAGCGATCTCGGCCATGGCGTCATATTCCCAGCCGATGGCCTCACCGCTCTTGGGATCGACGAACTGCAGCGGCGGATAGGCATTCTCGGTGACAACCACCACCTCGCGGCCCTGCAGATCGGGGATGTCCTGCGCCAGAAGCGGCGTCGCGGCAAGCAGCGCGGTGGCGAGCGCCGAGGCGGCAAGGGTCTTGAGCATCGGGAAACCTCTCCGGAATTTTGCTGTGGCGCCAGTATGGCGCGCGCCTCGCCCTTGGCAAGACCGGGACGCGGCGCCCGCCGTCGGGTCAGGCCGCGCCGCCGCACACCGGGCAATCGCCGCGCGGCTTCACCGCGATCTTGCGGGTCTCGCCCCAGAGCGCGTCGTAGATCAGCATCTCGCCGCGCAGCGCCTGCCCCGCCCCGGCGATCACCTTCACCGCCTCCACCGCCATCATCGCGCCGATGACGCCGGGCAACGGCCCCAGCACACCGGCCTGCGCGCACGACGGCGCCAGCCCCGGCGCGGCGGCCACCGGAAAAACGCATTGGTAACAGGGCGCGCCGCGGGCCGGATCGAAGACCGAAATCTGCCCCTCCCACTGGCTCAGCGCGCCCGAGACCAGCGGTTTGCCCTGCGCCGCCGCCACGCGGTTGACGAGGTATCGCGTGTCGGTGTCGTCGGTGCCGTCGAGGATCAGGTCGTACTCGGCGATCAGATCCTCGGCGATCTCCGGCGCCAAGCGGCGGTGATAGGGCTTCACCGTCACATAGGGGTTCTGCGCCTCCATCGCCGCCTGCGCCGAAAAGACCTTGGGCATGCCGATGCGCGCGTCGGTGTGGATGACCTGTCGCTGCAGATTGGCGTTTTCCACCACGTCGTCGTCGATCACCCCGATGGTGCCGACCCCCGCCGCCGCAAGATACTGCAGCGCCGGAGCGCCAAGCCCCCCCGCGCCGATCACCAGAACCTTGGCCGCGCGCAGCTTCTTCTGCCCCGGCCCACCCAGTTCGCGCAGAACAATGTGGCGGGCATAGCGCTCAAGCTCGCTGTCCGACAAACGGCCGGGCTTTGCCGGCGTCTCGGCGGCCCGCGCCGCCGCGCCCGCCTGCGCCCGCGCCTTCACCCGGCGCAGCACCAGCGCATAGGCCAGCGCCAGCGCCACGAAGCCGCCAAGGATCAGCCAGAGCGCCGGGCTGCCACCGGTGAGCTGACGCAGGCCATGCCCGTCGGGCAAAGCCACCTGGATCATCAGCACGATCACGTAGAGCAGCCCCAGCAGGTAGAGCCGCGCCACCTTCGAGGCCCCGAGCAGATGCCCGAGCCCCCAGATCACCGCACCAAGAGCCAGAACCAGCAGCATCAGCGCGTGCCCGTCGAACCAAAGCCCCCCGCGCCGCGCACCGTGTCGGGCAGGCTCTCGACCAGGTCGAAGCTGCCCTGCACCACCGGCGCGACAATCATCTGCGCGATGCGCTCGCCATGCGCCACGGTGAAGCTTTCCTGCCCGGCGTTCATCACGATCACCCCAAGCGGTCCGCGGTAATCGGAATCGATGGTGCCCGGCGTGTTGGGCAGGGTGATGCCGTGCTTCAGCGCCAGCCCCGAGCGCGGGCGGATCTGCACCTCATAGCCCTCGGGGATCGCCATGCGCAGGCCCGTCGGGATCAGCGCCCGCGCCCCCGGCGCCAGCTCGACAGAGCCACGGTCGGGGAAGTTCGCCCGCAGGTCGGCCCCCGCCGCGCCAGCGCTTGCATAGTGCGGCAGACCCAGTTCCCGGTCCGCGCCCTCGTCCCACATCATCGCCACAGAAACCACGGCTCGTCCTTTCCTTGTCGCGGCGCAGCCCGCGTTCGGCCCCGCACCTTCATTGTTCTCAAAATACGCAAATCCGCCGCCCCCGGCCCGCGCGGCTCTGCTCAGGAGCCAAGCTCCCCGGCGATCCGTTCCGCCAGTTGCGCGGCCACTGCCCGCTTGCCCATGCGCGGCCACGCCTCGGCCCCGCCCTCCGAGATCAGCACCACGGCGTTCTCGCTGCCGCCCATGATCCCGGTGGCGGGGGAGACGTCATTCGCGACGATCCAGTCGCAGCCCTTGCGCGCCCGCTTGGCGGTGGCATTGGCTTCCACGTCATCGGTCTCGGCGGCAAAGCCCACCACGAGGCCGGGGCGCCCCTCGGACATCTGCGCGACCTCGGCGAGAATGTCGGGGTTCTCTGCAAACTCCAGCGAGGGCAGCTTGCCCGCCTGTTTCTTGATCTTCGAGCCGTTCTCGGCGGCCATGCGCCAGTCGGCCACGGCGGCGGCAAACACCGCCGCATCGGCGGGCAGCGCGGCCAGCACGGCGGCGCGCATCTCGCGCGCGGTCTCGACCTCGATCACCTCGACTCCCGTGGGGCGCGGCGCGTCGGCGGGGCCGGTGACAAAAACCACCTCCGCCCCGAGATCGCGCAACGCCTCGGCGATCGCCGTGCCCTGCGCCCCCGATGAGCGGTTGGCGATGTAGCGCACCGGGTCGATGGGCTCATGCGTCGGACCGGAGGTCACCAGAATGCGTCGCCCCTTCAAAGGGCCTGCCGCCAGCGCCGCCTCGATGGCCGCGAGGGTTTCCATCGGCTCCGCCAGTCGCCCCGGCCCGAACTCGCCGCAGGCCATATCGCCATCATTGGGACCGACGACGCGCACGCCATCGCCCTGCAAGGTTTCGAGATTTCGCTGCGTGGCCGGGTGCTGCCACATGCGCACGTTCATCGCGGGGGCGATCAGCACCGGCGTGTCGGTGGCGAGCAGCAGCGTCGACGCGAGATCCCCGGCAAACCCCTGCGCCATCTTCGCCATCAGGTCCGCCGTCGCCGGAGAAACCACCACCAGATCGGCCACGCGGCTGAGCTGGATGTGGCCCATCTGAGCTTCCTTGGTCAGGTCGAAGAGATCGCGGTGCACCTCCTCGCCCGCCAGCGCCGAAACCGAGAGCGGCGTGACGAACTCTTCCGCCGCGCGGGTCATCACCGGGGTCACCGCGGCGCCGCGTTCACGCAGACGCCGGATCAGTTCCAACGACTTATAGGCCGCGATGCCGCCGCCGATGATCAGAAGTATCCGCTTGCCGGAAAGCATGGTGCCGCGCCCCTCGCCCATCGGGGCCGCCTGCCCCGCCTTCGGCCCCAAGTGTTAGAGGCCGCGCCGAGAAAACTCAATCCGCCCACGCCAAGTGGTGGCCGCACGGCCCGTGAACGTGGTCAGTTGCTCTGCGGCATCTGGAAATCCTCGCAGGGATCGCCGCGCTCGGCCGCCGGGCTGTCCTCGACAAGATCATAACTGCCGTCCGGCGCGCCCATCGACTCGTCTCCGCCTGTCATCTCGCCCTGCCCCAGCGCCGCAACCGACACCTCGCCCGCCGCACGTTCGACCAGCGCCGGCGCGCCCCAATCGCGGCGCGCGTGCCCATTGCCGGTGATCACCACCACCGGACCGCCCAGATCGGCATAAGCGCTCAGCGCGGTTTCGGCGAGGCGCGCGTCGCGCAGGCGCTGGATGTCGACCATCATCGGCAACATCTCGATCGGCAGCGCGTTACAGTGGGCGGCCATCTGCATTTGCTGCCGCGCCGCCTGCTCGTCCCGCTCCAGCGGCTGGTCAAGCCCGTAGAAGCCCGCGCTTGGCCCGAAGACCTCGCCGAGATCGCGATCCCGGACTTCGCGCGCTTCATCGCGCGGCAGTTCAGCGCCATAGACCGCCGCCTCGGGCGCTGCCGCGAAAATCGGGTAATACATGGAAAAGTCCGGCCACCCGCTGTCGTTCCAGCCCAGAGCCGCCTCCAGCGCCGCCTCGTCGGCCATCAGCTCGGGCGTGACCGCTGACGCTTGTTCGGCGCTCAGCATTTCGAAGACCAGCGCCATCGGCCGGATCTCGGCCACCAATTCGGCCTGCCGCGCGTGGTGCGATGGATTGTCGTGGATTTCACCCAGAAACACCACGTCCGCCCCGGTCAGGGCGGAGAGGTCAGCTTCGGCATTCGTATCCTGCGCCCAAACCGGCGCAGGCGATGTCACGGCCAGAAAAGCCGGAAGGACGGAAAGAAGACCAAGGGCTCGCATCATGCGAGGAAGTGTTGCACCTCTTGCGATTGCCCTTCAAGCGACTTGCGCATCTTGGTAAAGGCCGCAGCCTCAAGCTGACGCACCCGCTCTTTCGACAATCCCAGTTCCTGACCAAGGCTTTCCAAAGTCCGGCTGTCGTCGCGCAGCTTGCGCTCGCGGACGATGAACCTTTCGCGATCGTTCAGCGAGGTGAGCGCGCTGACCAGCCATTCGCGCAGTTGCGCGTTGTCGAGCTTACCTTCGACAAGCCGCGAACTCTGCTCGCCCTCGTCTTCCAGCGTGTCGATCCACTCGCGCCCGTCTTCGTCGGTGCTCTGCGTCGCATTCAGCGAATAGTCAGACCCCGACAGACGGCCTTCCATCATCTCGACATCGTGCAGTGGCACGCCGATCTCGGTAGAGATCATCTCGCGCAGCTTCACCCGATCAACGCTTTCGCCGCGAGCCGTCGCCTCGCGCTCGAGCCGAGCCTGAACGCGGCGCATGTTGAAAAACAGCGATTTCTGAGAGGACGTGGAACCGGTGCGCACCATCGACCAGTTGCGCATCACGTAGTCTTGGATCGAGGCCTTGATCCACCACACAGCGTAGGTCGAAAACCGCACGCCTCGGTCGGGATCGAATTTGTCGGCCGCCTTCATCAGGCCAAGTCCAGCTTCCTGAACCAGATCATTCATCGGCGCGCCGTAGCGTTTGAACTTCGCTGCCATCGAGATCGCCAGACGCATATATGCGTTGATCAACCGATGCAGAGCTTGCTCGTCGCGCTGATCGCGCCAGGCGTATGCAAGTTTCAGCTCGGTCTCGGCGTCGAGAAGCTCCGCCTTCATTGCGCGGCGCGACAGGGTCTGGTCGTTAAAGCTGGTGTCCAATGCCATGAGAGGCCCCCGTTGGGTTGGGCCGGCGACGCCAGCCTTCCGTGTCTCTTTGGTATAGTAACGTCGCGTCTTGGCGTTTGGTTTCCTAGAAATTTGCACAAGCGAAGATCCGCACCTCCGAACCGCCTGTTTCGGCGGATCAGGGGGATTTCGCGGCCCCTTGCGCGGCGGGTCAAACAAATGACGCGAAGGCTGGGTCGAGCCGCTCAAAGCATTGGATTCGCCTGCGATCCCCAATGCGGCCTACCAATGAACAGCGCCGTTGCGGCGGCCTCCACCCATGACGTAGCCGTGACGCGACAAAAATCATGCCTCCGGCCCGGCTTGCCCGCTGCACCGGCAATTCTATGCGCGGATGGCGGCAGATCGGCGATCATTGTTAACCGCTCCTCAACACCTGCGCCGCATTCTGTGGTTTGCAGCGAGGGGGATGTCATGGCGGCTTGCGCCTATACCGTCGCCTTCGACGGGGTCGAGGCGCGCACTGTCGAGGTTCAATGCGCCGTCAGCCCCGGCGTGCCCGGCTTTGCTATCGTCGGCCTGCCAGACAAGGCCGTGTCAGAGGCGCGCGAACGTATCCGCGCGGCGTTGCAGGCGTTGGCCATCGCGCTGCCGTCGAAGCGTATCACGGTGAACCTGTCGCCCGCCGATCTGCCCAAGGAGGGCTCGCATTTCGATTTGCCGATCGCGCTCGGCCTGCTTGCCGCGCTCGAGGTCATCCCCGCCGACGAACTTGCCACATCGGTCTCGCTGGGCGAGCTTAGCCTCGATGGCACCCTCGTCGCGGTTCCGGGTGCGCTGCCCGCCGCGCTCACCGCGGCGGCCGAAGCGCGCAGCCTGCTCTGCCCGAAGGCCTGCGGCCCCGAGGCTGCTTGGGTCGAGTCCTGCCGCGTCGTGGCCGCCGCCAGCCTGACCGAGGCAATCCGCCACTTTACCGGCGCGGGCCAGCTGGAGCCGGCGTGCCCCGGCCCGGCAGACGCCGCCCGGCCCGGTCCCGATCTGCGCGATGTCAGCGGGCAGGAACGTGCCAAACGCGGCCTCGAAATCGCCGCCGCCGGGCGCCACCACCTTCTGTTCACCGGCCCGCCGGGCACCGGCAAATCCATGCTCGCACGACGCCTGCCCGGGCTGATGCCGCCGCTTGGCGCCGCCGAGGCGCTGGAAACCGCGATGATCCGCTCGCTCGCCGGGGATCTCTCCGAGGGGCGACTGTCGATGGCGCGCCCGTTCCAGCAGCCGCATCACACCGCCTCGATGGCCGCGCTCACCGGTGGCGGGCGCGGCGCACGGCCCGGTCAGATCAGCCTCGCGCACAACGGCGTGCTGTTCATGGACGAGTTGCCGGAGTTCCCACGCAACGTGCTCGACGGGCTGCGCCAGCCGTTGGAAAGCGGCGAGATCACCGTCTCTCGCGCCAACGCCCACGTCACCTATCCCTGCCGGTTCCTGCTCGTCGCCGCCGCCAACCCCTGCAAATGCGGCCATGCCAGCGACCCCGCCCGCGCCTGCTCGCGCGCGCCGGTCTGCTCCGAGGATTACCTCGGGCGCATCTCCGGCCCTCTTATGGACCGCTTCGATCTGCGGCTCGAGGTTCCTCCGGTGACCATCGAAGACATGGCCCTGCCCCCGGCCGGCGAAGACAGCGCAACCATCGCCGCACGTGTCAGCGACGCGCGGGCCCTGCAGGCCGCGCGCTATCAGGGCCACCCAAGACTGCGCACCAACGCCGATGTGGACGGCCGCCTGCTCGACGAGATCGCCGCGCCCGATGCCGAGGGACGCGCCTTGCTTCTGCGCGCAGCGGACCGCTTTGGCCTGTCGATGCGCGGGTATCACCGGGTGCTGCGGGTGGCCCGCACATTGGCCGATCTCGAAGGCGCGGCGGCAATCCGGCGCCCGCATGTGGCCGAAGCGCTGAGCTACCGGCTGGTCTCGCGCAGCGCCGCCTGAACGAAGGCCCCGGCCCGGCGCAGGGTCGCACGGGCTTCCGGCAACCACCCGTCAAACACCGGCCACGCATGCGGCGCCGCGGGGTGGGTTTCGACCTCCACCGCACAGCCCTGCGCACGCAGATGCGCGGCCATGTTGCTGCCGTCATCGGCAAGTATCTCGCGCTCCGACCAGCACAGGCGCACCGGCGGACAGGCGGGAAACGCCGCATACAGCGGCGACATCCGCGGATCGCGCCGGCACGCGCCGCCCGCGACCACCTCGACCAGTTCGCCGATCCGCCGGGCGGGCAGAAACGGATCGCGCGCCGCATTGCGGTGCAGGCTGTCCCCGGTCATCGCCAGATCGGTCCAGGGCGAGAACACGACAGCGCCCGCTGGCGGAGAGCCCCCACCGCAGAGATGGGCAAGTAGCGCGAGCGCCAAGCCGCCTCCCGCCGAATCTCCGGCCAGCACAACCTGTGCCGGCTCATAACCAAGCGCCGACACCCGCTCCCAAGCAGCGCAGGCCGCGTCAAAGGCGGCTGGAAACGGCGCATGCTGGGCCAGCGGGTAGTCAGGGGCGCAGATCTCAACACCTGCAAGCTTCGACAGCCGAGCCATCACCCCTTGGTGGGTGCGCGGGCTGCCAGAGATGTACCCGCCCCCATGCAGATAGAAGATCACGCGGCGCGGCGCGCAGGGCCCGGCGCTGATCCAATGCAACCCGCCCGGTCGCCGCAGATGCAGCACGTGGGGCGGCTGGCGCATCAGAAGCGGCGCATGCGCAGCAAGATCGCGCTCGGCCTCGTCCGGGCCGAGCGTTTTTGCCAGCCGGGGCTTAGCCACCAGCTTCAAACCAAGGTTGAGCGCTTCCAGCTGCAGGCTCATGGCACAGCGCCCTCCTTCAGATGCCCGCGCCTAGCGCAGAGCGGTCAGCCGCATTTGGCCTCGATCGCCTCCCAAACCTTCGCGGCGACGTTGACGCCGTCAAAACGCTCAAGCTCCTGAATGCCGGTGGGCGAGGTCACATTGATCTCGGTCAGCCAGTCACCAATCACATCGATCCCGACAAAAATCTGGCCCTTCTCCTTGAGAACCGGCCCGATGGTGGCGCAGATCTCGCGATCCCGCGCGGTCAGTTCGACCTTCTCCGGCCGGCCGCCCACGTGCATGTTGGAGCGCACCTCACCCGCCGCCGGCACACGGTTGATCGCGCCCACCGGTTCACCGTCGACCAGAATGACCCGCTTGTCGCCCTTGCTCACCGCCGGCAAATATTTCTGCACGATCAGCGGCTCGCGCGAGAACCCGGTGAATAGCTCATGCAGGGAGCCGAGGTTGCGGTCGTTGTGGTCGAGCCGGAACACCCCGGCGCCGCCATTGCCGTAGAGTGGCTTGAGGATCACGTCACCATGGCGTTCCTTGAATGCCTTGATGGTCTCCAGATCGCGCGCGATGGTCGTCGGCGGGGTCAGATCGGGGAAATTGAGCACCAGCAGTTTCTCGGGGAAATTCCGCACCCAAAACGGATCGTTGACCACCAGCGTCCCCGGCGCCAGCCGGTCAAGCAGATGCGTCGTGGTGATATAGTGCATGTCGAAAGGCGGATCCTGCCGCAGCCAGACCACATCCACATCGGCAAGATCCACGGCCTCTCGCGGGCCAAGCACCGCAGGCTGATCCGCCTGCCTCTGCACCGTCATCCAGTGACCGCGTGCGGTGATCCTGCCCTCTTCGTAGGCAAGATCGTCCGGCCCGTAGTAAAACAGCTCGTGCCCCCGCGCCTGCGCTTCCTCGGCGAGGCGGAAAGTGCTGTCGGCGTTGATGTTTACAGACCCGATCGGGTCCATTTGAAAGGCGATCTTCATAGCGGTCTCCGCGGGTGACTTTCGCCATACATGGCGTAGCCACGCACGAGGCGCAATGCCCGCAGCCGCTGGCCGACCCGAAGGCGAAACATTCACCCCCGTGCTGATCAGCCGGCCAGCAAGCGATGTGTGGGGCAATTAGACGGCAGAAATAGACGGAAGAAAATGCGCTAAGCCGCGAAGGCGTTCTCGATCACGCGGATCATACCATGGCGATTGAGCAGCGCGACGTCGAACCGCATGTCGCTCAAAGAGCCCAACGGCTGCGTGCCCACAAACTCCTCCGCGGTTTTCTGCAGCCGCCGGATTTGTGGCTTGCGCAGATGCTCAAGCGCCTGATCGAAACTGCGGCTGGCTTTCACCTCCACAAAGACGAACCCCTCGCCATCTGCGAACACCAGATCAATCTCTCCGCTCCGGCCGCGCCAGCGGCGCCGGAGCAGCGGGTAGCCCCGTCGCTGAAAGTCCCGCGCGACCTGATCCTCTGCGGCGAGCCCCGCGTGATAAGCGACTTCACCGCGGGCGCAGCGACGATGACGTTCCACCACCATCTGTCGCGACGCAGGCGCCACAACACCCCGCGCCACAACACAAGGCGACACCGGCGTGGTGAAATCAAATTCCATCTGCGATGCGTGCCGCGACATTGCGGTCCTCCTGAACTTGCCAGCGCCTTAGCTTCTGCGTCCCAGCCTTCCGGCTATTTCGAAAGCGTCAGTGCAAGCTGGTAGACCGGACGCCGCGCAATCCCATGTTTCTGCGCCACATGGTCCGCCGCGTCGCGCACCGACATCTCGCCCAGCACCGCCTCCAGTTCTGCTTGTAAGTCAGACTCGCTAATTTTCTCCAAATCCCCTTTCCCGATCAGCACGACGATCTCGCCCTTCGGCGGCGTTTCGGCATAGGCCTCGGCAAGCTCATCGAGCGTTCCTTCGCGCACTTCCTCGAACTTCTTGGTCAGCTCGCGGCAGACCGCCGCCGGGCGACTGCCGCCAAGCGCCACCGCCGCATCCGCCAGCATGGCGCCGAGCCGTTTGGGGGATTCGTAGAACGCCAGCGTTGCCCGCTCTTGCTTCAGCGCCGCCAGCGCGTTGCGCCGCGCGCCCTTGGCGTTGGGCAGGAAGCCGGCAAACAGAAAGCGGTCGGTTGGCAGCCCGGCGACGGTCAGCGCGGTGATCACCGCCGCCGCGCCCGGCGCCGCGGTCACCGCAATGCCCTCGGCTCGCGCCGCGCGGGCGAGATCGAAACCGGGGTCCGAGATCATCGGCGTGCCCGCCTCCGACGCGTAGGCCACCGACTTGCCTTGAGCCAGCAACCCCAGCAGCCGCGGACGCATCTTCGCGCCATTGTGATCGTGATACGCCAGACACGGGCGCTCGCCGAGCGCAATGCCGTGGATTTCCATCAACCGCTTGAGACTGCGGGTGTCTTCCGCCGCCAGAACATCCGCATCGCGCAGCGTGTCGAGCGCCCGCAGCGTGATGTCACGGGCGTTTCCGATCGGTGTCGACACGAGGTACAAACCCGGCACCAAACCGCTTCTTTCGGGATTCATCACTGGACCCGGTCCTTTGCTGCTCTATGATTGCCCTCAAATGCTCATGGGGAGTTACCCCATGCGCGTCAACGAGGGAGCCAGCCACCAATGTTCGCCGTTTTCGCCCGCGCCCGCAAGGCGCTGCGCCCGATGACCGTGCTTGCCACAGCCGCGCTGCTCGCCGCCTGCGATGTCGCCACGATGACCGATCTCAGCCCCGCCGGCAGCGGCGGTCCCAGCATCGATCCCGGCGAAACCGTGCGCGTGGCGCTGCTGGTGCCGCAGTCCGATCCGGGGGCCGCCGCCATCGCCCGCGACCTTGAGAACGCCGCGCGACTGGCGATTGCCGATCTTGGCGGCGCGCAGGTCGATCTTGCGGTCTACGACACAGCCGGGGTGCCGGCGCAAGCCGCGAGCCAGGCGCAGCGCGCCGTGGACGAAGGCGCGCGGATCATTCTCGGACCGCTGCGCGGCGAGGCCGCCGTGGAAGCCTCGAAAGTGGTCGCCGACGAAGGCGTGAACGTGCTGTCGTTCTCCAACAACGCCTCGATCGCCGGCGGCAACCTCTTCATCCTCGGCCCGACCTTTGCCAATACCGCTGACCGGCTGATGGGCTTCGGCACGGGCCGCGGCGTCAATTCCGTCGCGGTGCTCTATTCGCAGGACGTGCCGGGCGAGTTCGGCCGCACCGCGATCAATCAGGCCGCCGCCCGCAATGGCGTATCGGTGGTCGCCGAGCAGCCCTACCCGCTCAGCGTCGAGGGCGTGACCAACACCGCGCAGCAGATGGGCAACATCATCGGCAGTTCGGGCGCGCAATCGGTGTTCATCACCTCCGACGCCACCAATGCCGCCATGCCGCTGCTGCTGCAGATCATGCCCGAATCCGGCGTGGACCCGGCCACCACCCAGTACATCGGCCTGACCCGCTGGGATGTGGCACCGCAGCTCTACAGCTATCCCGGCGCCGAGGGCGCGTGGTTCGCGATGCCCGATCAGTCCATGCAGCGCAACTTCAACGCCCGCTACCGCGGCGCCTATGGCGCCGAGCCGCACCCGCTGTCCGGCCTCGCTTTCGATGGCATCGCCGCAGTGGGCGCGCTGGTCGAACAGGGCCGCAGCGACGCCCTGACCGGACGCGCGCTCACCCAGTCGGCTGGTTTCCAGGGCACGGGCGGTGTATTCAGGCTGAAATCGGACGGCACCAACGAGCGTGGCCTTGCCGTCGCAACCATCCAGAACAGCCAGGTAACGATTCTTGACCCTGCCCCCTCCAGTTTCTCCGGTGCCGGTTTCTGAAGCAGCTGACGATCTGCCGGACGACCTGATCGCCCCGGCCACCGAGATTTTCGATATCGAAGGCCTGCGGGCCCAAGTCTTCGCCGCCCTCCCAGACGAGGGCGGCGAAGGCGCCGTGCGCGCCACGGTGGTGAAGCTGCTCTCCGCCGCCCGCGACGAGAGCCGCGCCAAGATCGCCCGGCTGTTCGCCGCGCAGCCGCACAAAGCGTTTCCGGTCACCCATGCCTACACTTGGGTCACCGATGGCATGGTGCGCATCTGCTACGACGTCGCGACGCAGTTCCTGCACCGCAATCCCAACCCCACGAAGGGCGAGCGCCTGTCGGTGCTGGCGGTGGGTGGCTACGGGCGCGGCGAGATGGCGCCGTTTTCCGACGTCGACCTGCTGTTTCTCACCCCGCATAAGATCACGCCATGGGCCGAGAGCGTCATCGAATCGATGCTCTACATGCTGTGGGACCTGAAGCTGAAGGTCGGCCACGCCTCGCGCACGGTGAAAGACTGCCTGCGGCTCGGCGGCGAGGATTTCACCATCCGCACCGCCATGCTCGAGCATCGCTATCTGACCGGGGAAAAGCCGCTGGCGGACGAGCTTGAACAGCGGCTCTGGGACGATCTGTTCAAGGGCACCGAGCGCGCCTTCGTCGCCGCCAAGCTCGAAGAACGCGACGCGCGCCACCGCAAGCAAGGCCTGCGCTATGTGGTCGAGCCCAACGTCAAAGAGGGCAAGGGCGGGCTGCGCGACCTGCAGTCGCTCTACTGGATCACCAAATACATCCACCACACCGACGACACCGAGGATCTGGTGCGGCTTGGCGTGTTCAGCGCCGAGGAATACCGCACCTTCTACGACGCCGAAGAATTCCTCTGGGCCACCCGCTGCCACATGCATCTCGCCTCGAACCGCGCGGTCGAGCAGTTGACCTTCGACATGCAGGTCGAGGTCGCCGACCGCATGGGCTACGCTGATCGTGGCGGGCGCCGCGCGGTGGAATGGTTCATGCAGGATTACTTCCGCCACGCCACCTCGGTGGGCGACATCACCCGCATCTTCCTGACCTCGCTGGAGGCCGAACAGCAGAAGGACGCACCGCTGCTGCTGCGCATGTTCAAGCGCGGCCCGAACGTCAAGGACGGCTACGAGGTGGTGCACAACCGGCTCGCCATCGTCGATCCGGTCGCCTTCCTGTCGGACAAGATCAACATCCTGCGCTTCTTCGAGGAAGGGCTGCGCACCGGGCTGCTGCTGCACCCCGACGCGATGCGTCTGGTGAAGGCCAACCTGCATCTCATCGACGAGGACATGCGCAATGACCGCGAGGCGCAGCGCATCTTCATGGACCTGCTGCTGAAGCACGGCAATCCCGAACGATCGCTGCGCCGGATGAACGAGTTGGGCGTGCTTTCGGCCTTCATCCCCGAGTTCGAGCCGATCGTGGCCATGATGCAGTTCAACATGTACCACAGCTACACGGTGGACGAGCACACCATACAGTGCATCGGCAACCTGTCGCAGATCGAGCATGGCGAGATGGTCGAGGACCTGCCCGTGTCTTCGGAGATCCTGCGCGAGGGGCTGAACCGCAAAGTGCTCTACACCGCGCTTTTGCTGCATGACATCGGCAAGGGCCGCGACGAGGATCACGCCGTGCTGGGCGCGCAGATCGCCCGCAAAGTGGCACCGCGCCTCGGCCTGACCAAGCAGGAGAGCGCCACCGTCGAATGGCTGGTGCGCTATCACCTCCTGATGTCGGACATGGCGCAGAAACGCGATATCGCCGACCCCCGCACCGTGCGCGACTTCGCCAAGGCGGTTCAGACCCGCGAGCGGCTCGACCTGCTCACCGTGCTGACCGTCTGCGATATCCGCGGCGTTGGCCCGGATGTGTGGAACAACTGGAAAGCCGCTTTACTGCGCGCGCTCTACCGCCAGACCCGCCGCGGCCTCGAAGACGGAATGGAAGCGCTCAACCGCGAGAACCGTGGCGCCGAGGCCAAGAAGGCGCTGCGCGAGGCGCTCGCGGATTGGGACAGCAAGGCTCTGCGCACCGAGACCGGCCGCCACTACGAAGCCTATTGGCAGGGGCTGCACGTCACCGCGCATGAGGTCTTTGCCCGGCTGCTGCAGGACATTCAGGATGACGAGATCAAGATCGACATCCACCCCGACGAGGACCGCGACGCCACCCGTGCCTGCTTTGCGCTGCAGGACCATCCGGGCATCTTCGCCCGGCTCGCCGGGGCGCTCTCGCTGGTCGGTGCCAATGTGGTCGACGCGCGCACCTTCACCTCCAAGGACGGCTACGCCACCGCCGCGTTCTGGATTCAGGACAGCGACGGCACGCCCTACGACGAGGCCCGCCTGCCCCGCCTGCGCGAGATGATCCGCAAGACGCTGATGGGCGAGGTAAAGCCGCGCGAGGCGATCGAATCCCGCGGCCCGCTGAAAAAGCGCGAACAGGCGTTCCGCGTGCCCACCTCGATCAGTTTCGACAACGAAGGCTCGGACATCTACACGATCATCGAGGTCGACACACGCGACCGTCCGGGTCTGCTCTACGATCTGACGCGGACCCTGTCGGAAAGCCACGTCTACATCGTCTCGGCGGTCATCGCGACCTACGGCGAGCAGGTGGTCGACACCTTCTACGTCAAGGACATGTTCGGGCTGAAGTACTTCACCCCCTCGAAGCAGAAGATGCTCGAACGCAAGCTTCGGGCAGCCATCGCCGCCGGGGCGCAGCGCGCAGGGGTCTAAGCACACGGCGCGCCAGCCCGAGGGTTGGCGCGGCCTCCATTTGGCGCGGGCGCCTTATCTCGCGCGTCCGGACAACGCGCTGAGCGCAGGCTGCGGCAAATCGCCAGACCCCGCAGTCGGGCTGGCGTGCTCGCCCCAGACAATCGGCCTTCCCGATCGCGCAAAGAAAAAGGGCGCGCCCGCAGGCCCGCCCTTTCGATCTTGCGACAGGGCCTCAGCCCCGCCCGGTCCGGCTTATGCCAGTTCCAGGTTCACCGCCGACTCGCGGCCGTCACGGCCGGCTTCGATGTCGAAGGAGACTTTCTGGTTGTCGGCGAGGCCGGTGAGGCCCGAACGCTCAACAGCCGAGATATGCACGAAGACGTCCTTCGAGCCACCATCGGGTGCGATGAAGCCGAAGCCTTTGGTGGTGTTGAACCACTTGACGGTACCAGTTGCCATGGTTGTATTCCTCTAATTGTGTCGCCCACAAAGCGCGGCGACTTGGCGGCTCAACGTCGAATGCTGAGCCGTGGAGGAATCAGGAAACGAAATTCAGTAGCGTGCCGTAAATGCGCCGTCGCGCGCTAAATTGCAACGTCCAAATTCGTGTCAGCCTCGGCATGGCCTGTATCCGCCGGTATCGCGGGGTCACCCGGCGGCATTGACTTTTCCCCGCCAAAGCCCCATTTAGCTCCTCGTGATCGCCGGTTCCTTACCAGCCCGGGGCCAAACGCCCCGCGCCTGCGATGCCAGATTTCCCGCCGATGGCACCCACAAATGGGTCTGACCTCGCGAAGGGGCTCTTGCGATTACGGCAGCGTGCAATCCGGCCCGCTTGCCCCGTCGCAGCCCGACACACACCTCCCCGCGCGAAACGCGCATTCTGGGACCCGCCCGACCTCCCTTCAGGGCGCCTCCCGAAAGGACATCCATGACATTCGATACGCTGGGGCTCCGCCCCGCCCTTCTCGCGCGCCTCGCCGAGCGGAACCTGACGGACCCCACCCCGATCCAGCAGCGCGCCATCCCCGAGGCGATGGCCGGCCGCGACGTGATGGGCCTCGCCCAGACCGGCACCGGCAAGACCTTCGCCTTCGGCCTGCCGATCGCCGACGAACTGCTGGGCACCAACAAGCGCTGCGCACCGAAATCGGCGCAGGCGCTGATCCTCGCCCCGACCCGCGAGTTGGCCGCGCAGATCCACGACACCCTGTCGTCGGTGCTGAAAGACGCGCACCTGCGGCTGACCCTCGTGGTTGGCGGCAACTCGATCAACGTGCAGTCGCGCAAGCTCGAAAAAGGCACGCATCTGCTCATCGCCACGCCCGGCCGTCTCATCGACCTGATGGACCGCGGTGCGCTGAAGCTCGATCAGGTCAGCCACTTCGTGCTCGACGAGGCCGACCAGATGCTCGACCTCGGCTTCATCCACGCGCTGCGCCGCATCGCCCGCGATCTGCCCAGCAAGCGCCAGACGCTTCTGTTCTCGGCCACCATGCCCAAGCAGATGAACGAGATCGCCAGCGCCTATCTGAACGATCCGGTGCGCATCGAGGTCGCCCCTCCGGGCAAGACCGCCGACAAGATCGAGCAATCCGTGGTCTTCGTCGAAACCCCCAAGCGGGTGGAAACGCTGACCGGGCTGCTCGACGATCACCGCGACGAGTTGGCGCTGGTGTTCTGCCGCACCAAGCACGGGGCCGAGAAACTCTCGCGCAAGCTCGGACAGGCTGGCTTCGCCGTGGGCGCGATCCACGGCAACAAGAGCCAGGGTCAGCGCAACCGCGCTCTCGAATCGTTCCGCAGCGGTGAGATGCGCGTGCTGGTGGCCACCGACGTTGCGGCCCGCGGCATCGACATTCCCGATGTGCGCCACGTTTACAACTTCGACCTGCCGAACGTGGCCGACAACTACGTGCACCGCATCGGCCGCACCGCGCGTGCCGGCCGTGAGGGCCGCGCCGTCAGCTTCTGCGGCATCGAAGAGATGGGCGACCTGCGCGGCATCGAGAAGCTGATCGGCCAGCAGATCACCACGCTCGCCGGAGAGCGTCCGGCAGAGCCCGCAGGCGGCCAGCGCCGTGCGCGCGGCGGCGGTCAGGGCCGGCCCGGCGGCGGCAAACCTGCGGGCAAGCCCGGCGG